>JBGQIW010000019.1:0-34969 GCA_041498715.1 Gemmatimonadota bacterium
CCCGTTAGTCGAGTCCTTCTCCTGGATCAGCTCCTTGGCGGTGAGCGTGTAGCCCTTGAGCTTGAACTCGCGTCCGAACGGCGTGAGGGCCAGGAACTGATAATGGCACGCACTGCACGCCAGGCCGGTCTGACGGGAGAAACTCGGGAGGTGCGCCTCGGCCGCCGCCCGCGAGCGAAGGTAGGCGCGAACCAGATCGTCCGAGTCCCCGGCGTGGAGAGGAACGGAACGGCCGAGCGAAACCACCGCGACGATCGCGAGCCAACGCGGGGACCTCATGAGAGCCTCCAGTGAAGTGGTGGCGCCGGGCAGGGAAAAAGCCGGAGCTCGCCGGAGAACTCTAACTCTGCTTCATGAAGGCTGCATCGGCCAATTCATGAGTCTCTCTTCACGCACCCTTTATTGACCTCTACCGATCAGCGTGCGACCTTGGGTGCGGCTCCTACCGTCGGGAGGGTTCATGAACGCCAAGCGCGCCGCCGTCGCCGGGCTGGTCGGAACCGTGGTGATGACCGCACTCATGCTGTTGGCGCCGCTGGCTGGGCTTCCCCAGCTGGCGATCGGCAGTCTGCTGAGCACCCTGCTGGCGCTCTCGAGCGCCTACTTGCCCACCGGGCCCGCCGTCGGCTGGACGCTGCACGCAGCCTTTGGGATTGCGCTGGCGCTCGTCTACGCCGGGTTCTTCGTCTCGCGGCTGCCCGGAGGGCCCGCCGGCCGCGGAGCGCTGTTCGGGTTCATCGTGTTTCTGATCGCGCAGGTGACGTTCATGCCGTTGGTGGGGGCCGGCTTCTTCTCCCGCGGCAACGTGCCCATGCTCCTGGGCGCTCTCATCGGGCACCTGGTGTATGGAGGCGTCGTCGGTGCGATCTACGGCGAGCCCGCCCCGGCAGCCGGCGGATCGATGTCGCCCAAGGCGGCCTGACCCGTGGCCAAACCGAACCGAATCCTCAACCTGGAGTCTCCGATGGCGCGTCGGGTCCTGCGCTGGACATCGAACCTCACCGCCGCCGCCTCGCCGCTGCTCGCCGCCCTGCTCCTCGGTGTCGGCGTCACGCCGGCGCATGCCCAGTCCCCCGCCCCGGCCGCGGCACAGGCCGATACGGCGGTCGTCACTCCGGAAACGGTCGAGGCCGGGCGCAAGATCTTCCACGGGCGGGGGACCTGCCACGCCTGCCACGGTGATCAGCTCCAGGGAGGACCGGTCGCTCCGTCGCTCCGGGGACCCAAGTGGCGGAACATCGATGGGACCTTCGTGGCAATACTGAAGCGGGTGCAGGGCGGGCAACCGGGAACCGTGATGGTCGCTCACCCGGGTGACATCGATGACGCACAGACGGTCCAGGTAGCCACGTACGTCTGGGCCGTGAGCCAGGGGTTGGCCAAGCCGTAACGCCCAGACCGACCTCCCACCCATCGATCCCCAGGAGCTCGCCCGACTCGGCGCGGCCCTTCCGAGCCTGCTTCGGTTCGGGGCCTCGTCCTGGAACTACCCCGGTTGGAAGGGACTCGTCTACCACCGGGACTACCGAGGCAAGGGTGCATCGGCCCGGATGCTCGAGGAGTATGCTCGGTTCCCCCTTTTCCGGACCGTGGGCATCGACTCGAGCTTCTACGCCCCGCCCACCGAGGAGACCCTCCGGGGCTGGGCGGAGCATCTGCCTCCCGGCTTTCAGTGCGTGAGCAAGGTCTGGCAGCAGATCACCGTACACACCTGGACCAAGGCTCAGGATCGGGAGAAGGCGGGGAAGGCCAACCCCGACTTTCTGAATCCCGACCTCTTCGTCGAGTCGGTCTACCAGCCGTACCGGACCTGGTTCGCGGACCATACCGGGCCGCTGATCTTCGAGTTCCAGCAAATCGCGCGGGGAACCGGTATGACGCCGGCGCACTTCGCCGAGCAGCTCGACGGCTTTTTCGCCGCGCTGCCGAGGAACGCACCGTACGCGGTCGAGGTGCGGAACGAAGAGTTTCTCACCCCTGCCTACTTCGCCGTGCTCCGCCAGCACGGCGTCGCCCACGTGCTCAACAACTGGACCCGGATGCCCACGATCGGCGAGCAGCTCGACCTGCCGGGGGTGCTGTCGGGATCGTTCCTCGTCGCGCGGGCCTTGCTCCGCATCGGGCGCACATTCGAAGAGGCGGTGGACGCCTTCGCGCCCTACGACCGCATCCGCGAGCCCAACCCCGGCCTCCGGCGCGACCTCGTCCGGGTGGCGCGGACCGCCATCAAGACCCGCCTGCCGGCCTATATCCTGGTGAACAATCGAGTGGAGGGGAGCGCGCCGCTCACGGTCGCCGAGGTGGTGCGGCTATTTGAAGAACGGCCTGAACAGTGAGCGTTACACCTCCACAAAGGCTCGGATGGGGAAGGTCCCGAATCCCACCACCTTGGGCGGCACCGCGGAGAACCTGAGGCCGGTGATCGGCAGCGCCCCCAGGTTGCACAGATGCTCGACGATCGGAATCTCGGCCCCGAGGAGAATCGAGTGTGCCGGCCGAGCCGTGTCGTCCAGATCGTCGATGTTCACCGAATCGATCCCGACGAGCTGCGCGCCCGCGTCCCGGAGCCGCTCGCACGCATCCGCGGTGAGAAAAGGGTTGTCCTGCCCGTACCGCTCGGTGCGCCAGTGGCGGTCCCAGCCGGTCGACACCAGGACCGCGCGTCCCCGCACATCCAGCCGCTCGAACGCCGCCCAGCCGATCGCCCGCGGCGCGTCGGGGCCGATCCGCACGACGACCGCGTCCAGGCCGGCGAGCCGCTCGAGCGGCAGCGCGGCCAGATCCTTGCCATCGGCGTATCGGTGAAAGGGGCTGTCGAGGTAGGTCCCGGTGTTCGCGACCATGTCGATCTTGCCGATCTGAAACTCCACGCCGGGGGCGTACTTGGCGCGCGACGCCTCGCGACTCAGGTAGTCGCAGATCAGCGGCCCGGGAAGCCCCGGATAGGTCGTCATCCCGTGCTCGATGGTGTGGGAGAGGTCGACGAGCATTACGCCGTGAGGGCCTTGAGCTCCTCTTCCAGCCCCGCCGTCCGGCAGATCCGAGCGATCGTCTCGCCCACCTTGTTGTTCGGGGTCGACGCGCCGGCGGTGATCCCGATCAGCCGCTCGGCGCCGAGCCATCCGGCGTCCACCTGTTCCCGCTTGGTGCCCACCGGCTGGTACCGGATCGTCGCCGCGGCCGGGTCCACACCGTCTGCGTCCTCGATGTGGAAGGTGCGGACGCCCTTCGAATGGACCAGCGCCGCGAGGTGACACGTGTTGCTCGAGTTGTAGCCACCCACCACGACCATCAGGTCGAGCGGCTCCTCCATGAGCTTGAGCACCGCGTCCTGGCGCTCCTGGGTCGCCGAGCAGATCGTGTCGAACGTCCGAAAGTGCTCGGCCAGCGCGTCCGCGCCGTAGCGGCGCTCCATGCTCTTTCGGAATTCGTCCGCGATCGCGAGCGACTCGCCCGACAGCATTGTCGTCTGGTTCGCGAGGCCGACCTTGGTGAGATCGCGGTCGAGGTCGAAGTCGGCGGAGACGGCGCGGCCAAAGCGCTCGGCCAGCGGCGCGGGGTCGCCGCCGTGCTCGATGAAGTCGCACACCGCTCGAGCCTCCGCCATGTTCAGCACCACGAGGTACCGGCCGCCCGGGTACTTCATCACCTGGCTGGCCGTGGCCTTGGTTTCCTCGTGCCAGTGCTTGCCGTGGATGATCGCGGTGTACCCGTCACGGGCGTAGGCGTCTACCCGCTTCCACACGTTCAGCACCGACCCGCAGGTGGTGTCCACCATCACGCAGCCGATCCCGCGCAGCCGCTCGAAATCCTGGATCGTGACGCCGAACGCGGGCATGATCACGACGTCGTCCGGCGTGAGCCCGGCGAAGTCGAACTCGGCGTCGGCCCCATGAGAAAGGAAGGCGATCCCCATGTCGCGAAGCTTCTGGTTCACGTGGGGGTTGTGGATGATCTCGCCCGCGAGAAACAGACGGCGGTCGGGGAACTTGTGCCGGGTCTCGTAGGCGTAGTCCACCGCGCGGTCGACCCCGTAACAGAAGCCGAACTCACGGGCCAGCCGGAACCTGATCGGGCCGACCGTCAGACGGTAATCGTTGTTGCGAAGCATCTCCACGACACCGCTGTGGTAGTCGCGGGTACGCTGCGCCTCGATCGCGCCCTTGAGGCCGAAGCCCTTCCGGAAGTAGGTGGACTCCATGCGCCAAACTTACACCCGGCGAGAGGGGTGCGTGACGTTCACGGCGGACAGGCGGAGCCGCCCGTCGCGAGCGGCACGTCCTGGAACCGTCCGGTGAGCTTGACCGTGCCTGCGAGGGCGGCGACGACCTTCGCACTCGACTCGAACCGGCCGGACAGCCGGCCCGCCGCCACCCGCTCGATCACGAGCGCCCCGCTCGCCCCCTGGTAGCCGACCACGGCGTTCGGCCCCAGAAGCCTGAGTCCGAGCGCCGCCGCGGGCGCGGTGGTGCGGGCGCTCCCTGGGTCGACGATCGGGTACCGCCCCGCGGCGAGCGAGTCGGCCGGATGCACGAGGAGCGCCACGCCGGTGTCGCCGCTCATCCCCGTGAGCTGGGCGATGTGGGCCCGGGGACACCAGATCGCGGTCGCCCTTCCAGAGAGGCGCCCCTGGTCCGATCCGGTCCACGTCGCCTCCAGCCGGCCCTCCCCGAGCCGGCCGAGCGGCCCGCACGCGGCGAGCGCCAGAGCGCACCAGAGCACCCCGGGCGGCACGGTCGTCATCGCACCGCCCCGACGACCAGATCGAAGCGGAGCCGAGCCACATCGGGAGAGAGCCGGCGGCTCACGTCGAACCGCAGGGCGCCGTGAAAGAACGACAGCCCCGCGCCGCCCCCGACCAGCGCCTGCGTCTGGAACAATCCGTCGGCGGGGCCGGCCTGGCCCGCGTCCACGAACAGCACCGGACGAATGCGACCGGGCAGCGGAGCGATGTCCATCTGCCCCGCCCAGAACGACTGGCCCGAGAGCGTGCCGTAGTCGAACCCCCGGACCGTGTTGATGCCCCCCAGCCGAAAGGCCGACTGCGGGAGCACCGGGTTCGATGCGATGCCCGCCTTGGCGCGAAGCGTGACGCCGGCCTTTCCACCTATGTCCTCCCGGAGCTCACCCCACCCTCGCACGGTAGTCGTCCCTGCTCCGCCGAGCACGTCGGCGGCGAGGGACCAGCGGGTACGGCCGGTGAAACCGAGCCGCACGGTGGCGCCGGCGAAGGTGCCTTCGGTAATCGCGGGATTGGGCGGGAAGACGCCGTCGCCGCCCAGAAAGTCGTTCACGCCCGACGAGGCCTGAGTCGTGACCGACCGCTCCCGCTCGACCCGGCCCGAGAGCGTGAGCTCCCAGCCGATGCCCACCGAGGTCTCGAACGAGGCCGACCCGCCCGTGACGAGGGCGTAGTCGCCGTCGTCGTGCGCGGCGAAGATCGCGTCCAGGGTGTTCGCGACCGACGGCCCGCGGGCGATCGGGTCCACGCTCGCAACCTCCCGGTACCCGCTGAGCCGGAACCGGCCGCCCGGTCCGTCGCGGATGAGCGAGAGCCGGCCGGTGACCCGCTCGTCCGAGAACCCGTAGCGTACGGTCCCCTGCAGATCGGTGAACTCGAGTCCAGGGACCCGGACGTGATAGCCAAGCCCCAGCGAGTAGCCCTCCACCCGGTCGTAGCGCAGCGCGTCGGTCAGCCGCTCGTAGCCGAAGCCGTGACCCCGCGCCCCCGTCACGTCGTCGGGGAGCGAGTCGCTCATCCGGGCGAGCGTCGCAGCCACGTCCCGCAGCCGCACCCGGTCTTCGTCGCCCGCCCCCAGGTCGAGCGAGTCATCCCACGCGGCGTACCGGGCAAGCGAGTCGTTGGGCGGCCGGTGCAGCTCGTACCGGCCGCCATGCCACCGATCGGCGTAGTTCCAGAAGCGGGTCCGGGTCGCCTCCACGTTCTGCTGACGGCGCTCCGCCCGGATGGAGTCCCGGCGCATGTGGCGGAGCACGCGGAGCGAGTCCCATGGCAGCGTCGTGTCGGGCAGTGGGAGCGTGAATGCGATCGGACGCCGGGTGTTGAGCTCATAGTCGCTGAAGGTCGTGACCGCCTCGAACGGGATCACCAGATCGCCTAGAATGGGCAGTTGCACCCGGCCCGCGATCGACTGCCGGTACGGCATCCAGAACTTGCCGTCCTGCAGTGCGTACTCGAGATCGGCGTCCACGCTCACGATCCGGTTTCCGATGCCGTTGAGCCGCCGGGCCGACCCCTCGCTCCGTCGTCCCGGTCTCGGCCGTACGAACAGCTCGGTGCCCACATACCGGAACGTGAGGCGCACCACCTCCCCCGTGGCCGCGTCGATCCACAGTCTTCCCGCCACCAGCGCCGGGCCCGGTCGGCGTGGAGCCACCTCGATCACGAAGATGCGGACGGGTGCCCCTCCCGGCGCCGCCACGGTGACACTGTCGCGGAGCGCGTAGCGGTACCAGTCCGGCCCGGTGGACGCGAGCGGATGGAGTGCGCCCGTCGCCGGGAAGTTGTCACTGAAGATGCGGACGGAATCCCCGACGCCGCGGGGGACGAACCAGGGCCGATAGAAGACGCTGGAGAAGTCCCAGTCCGGATCGCGGGTCCGGAACCGCCGCCCCACGACGTCGATCCGGAGATCGTTCGGCAGCTGCCACGCCACCAGCGCTTCCTGCTCCTCGACCGCGGTGACGGGAATCTGCGCCCACCGCCGCCGTCCGATGCTGGCCGAGAGCCGGTAGCGGATCCGGGCTCGGTAGTCGGTGACGGCGCTGTCCTGCGCGCGATGACGCGCCATCGCCCGCTCGACGATCTGGCGGGTGAGGGGCGAGGCGAACGGGTTTGTGGTGTCGGTAGGAGCGGCGGACTGGGAGAGAAAGAGGAGAGTCAGGAAGCTTGGGACCATTTGCTCCGGCCGTCTCGGTGCAGTCCGTACGCCTTGAGGCGGCGCCACAGGGTGGTACGGCTGATCCCGAGATGCTTGGCGGTTTCCGCCAGCTTCCACCCGTGCGCGTCCAACGTCTTGACGATAGCCTCCTTCTCTCGCGCCGCCAACGTGGTGGGGCCCGCGACACCGGGCACGAACATGGCTTCGCCCAACTCCATGGACCCGATCCGCAGGGTTCGGAGCCGCCCGCCGAGCGCGGCGAGGCGAGGCTGCAGGTCGGGAGCGCCCTCGGAAAGATCCCAGTCCCTCAGCGCCTCCCGGGCCGGGTCATTGGCATAGAGAATCCGGCCTTCCCGATCGAAAACGACGACCCCTTCGCTGAAGCCGTCGAGGACGGCCTTGGCCAGCGGCGAGAACACGGCGGGGAGCTTGTCCAGCGAGATAGTCTCTGTCATGCAACAAGATACGGGTTGGTAGGTTCAAAGTTTCAATCCGGCACGTCCGCGTGCAACCCCCGCTTTCGCCTCCGGCTCAACTGACTACCATTCAGTCACCGGACGCTTTCACAACCCAGCACCGAATCAGAGCGTGACGACCTCTTCCCTTAGCAGGACGCGCGCCTCCGACCGGGGTGCACACCTCCCCCTGGCCCTCGCCGTCGCCGCGGCCAGCCTCGTCATCCTCATCGTCGGCCTTGCACTGACCGCCGCCCGCGTCCGGTCCGGCCCGCAGGGCAAAGGGCTCCTCGCCCTCGCCGTCCTCGGCGGCCTGCATTGGGGAATCGGACTGGCGGCCTTCCTCCGGGCGCGACGCTCGCCGGCCGCGTTCCCTTTCCTTCTCCTGAGCGCCGGTTGGGCGACTTACTTCGGGCTGAGCTCGCTGCTCCCCCCGTCTGGGCTGCCGTCCCCCGGGCTGTTCGCGGCCTACGGCCCGGGCTCCTATGTCGTTGCCCCATCCCTGATCCATCTCGCGCTCGCCCTCGCCTGGCCCCACCGCGAAGACCGGTGGCGGACACCGGTCTTCGCCTGGTACGCCCTGCACGGCCTGATGCTCGTGGTGGCCTTTGGCGCGGTGCTGAGCGGCGAAGAGGAGCTGTTCGCGTTCGTGGACGAGGCGCTGCGGACCGCGCTCGATCTCACCGCGTTCCTGGTGGGCGTGGCCGCGCTGGTGTGGGCGAGGCAGGCACTCCCGCTCTCGCCTCATCGGCGTCGGAGCCTCGACCTCGCGGCCGCGGCGATGGTCCTCGGGCTCGGCCCGGGCTGGCTGGCCACGGTCATTCCGGCACTCGCCGACCCCCTTCTCCCGGGTTTCACACCGGCCGCTGCGCTCACCGCCCTGCTGCCGCTCGGCCTCGCGGCCGCGTTGGTGCGGAACCGCCTGTTCGACGACACCCGCCTGACCCGCGAGGCCGGAGAGCTCCAGGTACGCCTGCTGCTCGAGCCAGATCTCGGCGCCGCGTCCCAGGACCTCGCCGACCATGTGCGCCGGACGTTCGACGCGACCGCGGTTCTCATCCGCGTCGTGCACGAGGGCGCCCCCCGGGTTCTGGCCGCCGCCGGTACACCGCCCGCCGGCTGGGCGGCCGCGCCGCTCGCGGCGGGAGTGCAGCTCACCACCGAGCCGCCGGCCGTCGGGTACCCGCTTGCGGACGGCATCGGCGTCGTCGGAGAAATCCGCCTCGCGGCCGCCTTGCGGGGCACGTTCGGCTCGCGCGAGATCAGCTCGCTCGCTCGCATCGTCGCCCCGATGACGGCCGTGCTCCGAGCCAAGCTCGCCGACCAGGAGTTCAGGATGACGGCCGGCGAGCTGGCGCGGCTCGCCTCCACGCTGACCGACGCCGGGCGTGAGCTCGAGACCGCGGCGCGTTCCTCGAGCACCGGGGTCAGGGAGACGGCCGCCGGTGCCCGGCTTCAAGCCGCCGATCTGGCCGAAGTTCAGGGGGTCGCGCGCACGGCCGGCGCCGTGGCCGACGAAGTTCGAGTGGAAGCGACCCGCAGCACCGAGGTGGGACGGGCCGTAGAGGCACAGAGCGAGGCCCTGGTCCGAAGCTCGCAGGCGCTGGCCGACGACATCGAGCGCGGGATGCGCACGCTCGGCTTGGTGCGCGGAGAGGTGGACGCGCTGGTCACCCGCGGCGAGGAGATCCAGCGTATTTCGGGGACGATCAACGGGATCGCGTTCCAGACGAACCTGCTCGCCCTGAACGCGGCGATCGAGGCCGCGCGGGCAGGGGCGGAGGGCCAGGGCTTTGCCGTGGTCGCGGAAGAGGTCCGACAACTGGCGGAGGACACCGGGAACTCCGCGCGCGACATCGGGCGGCTGGTCACCGGCATCCGGGATGAGATCGAGCGGGCCGTGGTGGCGCTTGCGCGGGTCCTCGACGACATGGGGAAGGCCGCGGCTCGCGGCCGGGCGGGTGGCTCGCTGTTCGACGCGGCCCAGCAGCAACTGGCGTCGCTGCTCAGCGCGGCCGGCACCATCCGCGACCGGGCCGACCGGCTGCGTGAGGCCACCGGCACCATCGAGGCAGCCGTCGGCCGAAGCGCGCAGGTGGCACGGTCGCAGCTCGCCCGGGCGGAGGGGGCCGCAACGACGGTGGAGCAGCAGCTCACGACGGTGAGCGACCTGAGGGGGGCGGCTGAACGCCTCGCAGAGCTGGGCGCCCGGCTGACCTCGCTCCTCAAGTAGAACCGGGACTAGTCGCGCCGGCGACCCCGGGGACGTTCCCGAGGGTCGCGTCGCTCGAGCCGGCCCAGCTCTGCCTTGAGCCCCGTGAGCGTGGCCGACCGAACCGGCGGGTGCCGCCCCCGCACCACCTCGAAGCGGAGCGGGCGGTCGAGCGCAGGCAGGTCCCGCAGCTCGAGCCGCCGAGCCTGCCCCTCGCGCAGCCTGAGCCGGACCACCGGGTCGCTCCCTTCCAGGTCGTACTCCAGCGCCACCGTGTCACCCTTCACCCGGGCCGCGGACGGCAATGCGGCGAGCGTCGCTCGGGTCTCGGCATCGACGAGCTCCGCCGGCTCGAGCCGGAGCCGCGTTCCCATGAACGAGGGCCACCCGGTCACGCCTTCAAGCTGGGTGCGGATCAGGTCCCGGATCTGCGGCCGACCGGCCCGCACCAACATTCCGCCCGACCGACGCCACAGCTCGTCCAGCTCCCCCAGTGCTCGCCGCAGCCGCCCCTGATCGGGATGCACAGTGTCCCCCGCGAGAAGGGCGTCGGTGAGGGCGTCGAGCGCGGCGGGACGCAGGTTGGACGGGATGTCGCCCTCGAGCAGCTCGGTCTCGGTCTCGAGGTGGAAGCCGAAGTAGGACAGGTCCCGGGAGACCGCGAGCCCCTGGTGCCGCCTGGGCCCGCCGACCGAGACCGTCGGCGGCCCCCACGCGGCGTGGCGGCGGATCAGATCGTACGGCAGCGTAGTGCCCTCGATACCCGCACGGGGGACGCCGAACCGGTCCGCGAAGTAGCGCAGGGTCCCGGCCACCGCGCCCCAGCTCCCCGCAACGGACGTCTTCGAGACCCGCGCCTCCTGCCCGTCGGCCGTGCGCTCATCGATGACCAGATCGAACGGCATCACCCGGGCCAGCATCTCGCCCCACCGCTGGCGCAGCTCGCGCGAGACCTGCGGCAACCGCGGCGGCAGCGGCAGCTCGAGCGACCGGTACACCGAGGCGGTACCGAGCGCGGCGTCCTCGATCGCCTTCACCAGAACGCCCCGGCGCTCGGCCCACTGCTCCAGTCCGTCCTCGAAGAGATGCCGGGGAAGACCGTAGACCTCGCCGATGTAGCCGTGCTGGTTCACCGCTTCCGCATACAGGTTGTAGGCCGTGAGGTGGTCGCTGCCATTCACCAGCGCCCCGTGGAGATCGCGCTCTTCCCGGGTCATGCGGTGGAGAGACTCCAGGTTCGAGCACACGGCGACCACCGGCACCAGCTCCGGATCGGCATGGACGAGCAACTCGCCCCAGGCCCGCTCGACTGGCATCGCCTCCACCGCGCGTCCGTAGACCGTGAGCCGGCCGTCCTCGACCAGGCCCCGGTGGGTGAGGGTCTGCAGCGCCCGCCGGTACGCGGGGCGATCGAGGGGCACGGGCAGCTCCAGGTCGCGCGCATCCACTCCGAGCGCCGCGCACGTGATGGCGACCCGCTCGGCGTCGCCCGCGAGCTGAAACTCGGGCGGTCCGGGCTTGAGCTCCTCGAAAACGAGGTCGCGGTCGCTGAGGATGAACACCTCGCCGCCGGCCACCCGGCCGTGCACCCGCCCGGCCATCTGAAGGATCTCGTTCGCTCCGAGGTACATCCGGTGGAGAACGTTACGCCCGCGGTCGACCACGTTACCGTAGCGCGCGTCGTAGATCACGACCGTGTCGAGGCCCCGCAGGTTGAGCGCGGACTGGCCGGCGGCGGTCATGGCGAGGACCCAGGGATGCTCCATCTCGCCCTCGAGAAAGGGCCGGATGACGCGGATGGGCTCCCCACCGTGATAGAACGCCGTGGTGAGCCGCTTCCACTGCTCCCCGAGCCCGCGCGCGAGATGCTCGACTTCCGCGCGGGTGGGTACGAAGACCGCGACGCCGCGCTTGTCCTTGATCACATGGCGGATGAACCGGTCGTCGAGAAACTCTTCCGGCCTGAGCGGCAACACCTTGACGTTGGCTTTGAGCGCCGGATCGAACGCCCGGGTCACGAGAACGTCGGCACTGTCGAGGTAGCGGGCGTAGAATGCCGGATCCACCGTGGCACTCAGCCAGATGAAGCGGCAGCCCGCCCGCTTGCCCAGAGCCAGGCACAGCTCCAGCTCGGCCGATGTCTGGTGGATCTCGTCCACCACGAGCGTGTCCCGGCTGCTGATCAGGTCATCCTCGAACCAGCGGCGCGCGATCCCGGTGGTGACGACCACGACGTTCCACGTCGGCGTTTCCGGCGTGGCCTCGCGCTCCCGGTTCACGACCCCCGCCCGCAGTGGCTCGCCCAGGATCGTCTCGGCGATCACCCGGATCCCGAGGGTCTTGCCGACGCCGGTGCCGGCGACGATGCCGAAGCCCCGGCCCCCCGCAGCCCAGGCGCGCAGCTCGTCGCCGTGCTCCCGCTCGAGCACCGTGTCCACGTGCAGCCCGAGGGCGAGCTCGATCGTCTCGCATGCCGCCCGGGTGGGGGCGATGACGATCACGCGCCCGCGGGCGTGCGTGGCTCGACGATAGGCATCGGGATCGGGGGGGAGGAGATGGTCCCGGATGGGAGGCATGGGGGAAGATAAGACGGGCCGATCAGCGCGCCGGTTGAAAAACGAACATCCCCGCGAGACACGGGGATGCTCGGAGGTTGGAAACGACTACCCGGATCGGGGAGATCTAGCGCCGGGAAGGCGCATGGAGCAGGTCAGTCGTCCCAATTGTGCCGCGAGCGACGGTCGTCGCGGTCGCGGTAGCGATCGTTGCGATCCCGGTGATGGTAGCGGTCGTCGCTCCACCGGTAGTACCGGCTGCCACGCTGATACACCTCGAGTCGACGCAGCCCGGGCCGGCCACCGAACCACCGGTCGTAGTAGCGGTCTCCGTCGTAGTAGACCACCACCGGGCGATACTGATTCCGCCACGACCAGTAGGGTCCCCGCGGCCAGCGCGCCGGCTCCCGGTAGACCACGACCGGCGGGGGCTCACCTAGGATCACGCGTCCGGTGAGCGGTCCGCTTCGAATCACGACACCCGCTTCAACCGTCTGAGCCGGCGCGGGGCTGGCCGCGAGCAAAAGGCCCAGCGCCATGCCGCCGACCACCATGCTGGTTTTCATAGGGACCTCTGTGATGAGTTCTGCAGCCGTGCGCACGCCTCTAGTGCCACGGACGTGCCACCGGGTAAGTCCTTGAGCCATCAGCTCCGAGCCGGGCATGCCGTCCGAGGAAGAGGACGGACACCGGGGGCGGGGCGTTAATCCGAAGACACGCCGAAGCCGTCAGCTTGACAGGGTGGAATGCCAAGACCATACTAGGGGCCGTTTTCGTCGCGTGATTTGCCGTACCGTTCGTGAGCTACCCGCCCCGGCGGGACTGCGTGAGCCGACGTCCGGCACGCTGCTCCTGCACCCGAGCCCACTCGCGCCGATCCGAATATGCTTCGTCAGATTCTGTCCTTCTTCAATAAACCGAAACTGGAGGCAGTTATGGCCGCGGACTTCTTTATCGGCGAGTCCCTCGTCGGGGACGGCAACGAAATCGCCCACATCGACCTGATCATCGGGTCCAAGGCCGGTGTCGCGGGGCAAGCCTTCGTTCAGGCCCTCTCCACGAACACCGATGGCTTCAACCACCTGCTTGCCGTAGTAACCCCGAATCTCCCGGCGAAGCCCGACACCGTCCTTTTCAACAAGGTCACGATCAAGGGCGCCAAGCAGGCCGTCCAGATGTTCGGGCCGGCGCAAGCGGCTGTCGCGCGCGCGGTCATGGACAGCGTCGCCACCGGCGTGATCCCCAAGGACAAGGCGAACGATTACTGCATCCTCGTTGGTGTGTTCATCCACTGGCAGGCCGAGAACGACAAGAAGATCTTCGACTTCAACTACCAGGCCGTGAAGGAATCAATCCAGCGCGCCCTGGCCGGGAAGCCGACGGTGGACGAAGTGCTGGCGAAGTACAAGAGCGCCCGCCATCCGTTCGCCGGCGGGGCGGAGGGCTGACCGCCGACGCTGGCGCGGCCGACAGTCCAACGAGGGGCGGCCCGGATGGGGCGCCCCTCGTCGTTTGCCGACGTTTCTCCCGAGGAGCGACAACCCGCGATGCGTAAGCTCTTGCTTCAGCTCGACAGCTCCCGCCTGCCGAGTGTGTTCGACCAGGTCGTAGCATACGACGCCGGCGCCGATGAGATCATGAGCTACGGCGGCGTGACCGAGGGCGACGTCCGCGACCTCATCCTCGGCTGCATCTTCACACGGGGGCCGAAAGACCTCAAGAACACCGCGGTGTGGATCGGCGGGAACAACATGTCGGCAGGCGAGCAGCTGCTCGCGATCGCGCAGGACTCGCTCTTCGCCCCCTTCACGGTGTCGATCATGCTCGACTCCAACGGCTCGAACACGACCGCCGTGGCCGCTGTGGTGAAGATCGAGCAGGCGGTCGGCGACGTCCGTGGCAAGAAGGCGGTGATTCTCGCCGGGACGGGACCGGTCGGTCAGCGGGCTGCGGGGCTGCTCGCCCTGGGCGGAGCCGTGGTGACGATCACCTCGCGCAAACCGGAGCAAGGAGAACGGGCGCGCCGGGCGATCCAGGAGCGGTTCCGGGTCGAGGTCGGCATCGCCGGGATGCCCGACCCTTCCCGCTGCGCCGAAATCCTGCAGGGCGCGGAGATCCTGCTCAACTCCGGGCCGCCCGGGGTTCTGATGGCACCCAAGTCCGCGTGGGCGGGTTGCAAGACCCTCAAGGTCGCGGTGGATCTGAACGCTGTGCCGCCACTCGGAATCGAAGGAGTCGAGCTCAACGACGCCGGGGTCGAGCGGGAGGGCGTGAAGGTGTTCGGTGCGTTCGGCGTGGGGAACTTCAAGACCAAGCTTCACAAGGCCTGCGTCGCGAAGCTCTTCGATCGGAACGATCTGGTGCTCGACGCCGAGACGATCGCCGACGTGGCCCGGCAGCTCGTAGCCGACAAGAAGGACTGAGGGCAGCATGCCGAGGGTCGTCGGCATCGACCCCGGCACCGTCTCGATCGACGTCTGCGGCCTGGACGACGGACGTCTCGTTCTCGACCGCTCCTGGCCCACCGCCGAGGCGCTGGCGAAGCCGGATGAGCTTCTCCGGTTTCTGCGGTCGGCGGGCGAGCCGGACCTGGTGGCGGGGCTATCGGGATATGGGCTTCCCCTCGTGCCGGCGGATCGGGCTACAGAGGAGGACTGGCGTCTCGCCTTCCTGGCCGCGCCCGGCGAAGAAGGTGGCATCGGTCGTCTCCGGCGGCTTGCGCGCAGCATCGCCGGTGCGGGCGTGCAGATGTTGTTCCTCCCCGGCGTCGTGCACCTCGATACTGTGCCGGCCCACCGGAAGCTCAATCGGGTGGACTTGGGTACCGCGGACAAGGTCGGCGCCGCAGCGCTCGCGATCGTCGAGCAGGCCGAGCGACTCGGCAAGCCGATCACAGAGACGGCGTTCGTGCTGCTCGAGCTGGGCGGCGCGTTCACGGCGGCAGTCGCGGTCGAGCGAGGCCGGATCGTCGACGGGGTTGGTGGCACCGGTGGTCCGCTGGGCTGGCAGTCGTCCGGCGCCCTCGACGGCGAGGTGGCGTTCCTCGCGGGCACGGTCGACAAGGACCTTCTGTTCCGCGGTGGCGTCGAGTCGATAAGAGCGGCCCGGCCGACGCTGGGGCGCGCGGCGCTGGAGGCCTTCATCGAGGGCGCCGTTAAAGCGGTCCAGACCCTCCGCGTCTCCGCTCCCGGGAGCCGCGAGGTCGTCCTGTCGGGCCGCCACGCCGGCGAGGTGCACGCCGCGCTGGCCGATCGCCTCGGCAGCGCCACGGAGGTCGTGCCGCTTCGCGGCTTCGCCCGGGCGGCTAAACAGGGAGCGCAGGGGGCCGCGCTGCTCGCAGACGGGCTCATGAACGGACGGCATAGCGATCTTGTCGCGTCCTTGCGTCTCCGGCACGCAAAGGGAAGCGCGCTCGATCACCTCTTCGTGGTGGACGCGGCCGCCGCCAGACGACGACTGGGACTGGACGTGAATGGGTAAGGCGGTCGACGAGGTGCTGATCGTGGGAGCATCGAGCCGAGGCCTCGCGGAATCCGCGGCCATGGCCGGGTTTCGCGTGCTCGCTGTGGACGCGTACGGTGATCTCGATCTGCTGGCGCGCGCCCATACCATCGCCCTGCGGCGGGACCTCGGAGTAGACTGGTCGGCGCGCGCTGCCGTCACGGCCGCCGCGCGGTTCCCCGCCGCCGCGGCCGCCTACGTCTCCAACCTGGAGAACCATCCGGCATGGGTTGGGCGGCTGGCGACCCGCCGCAGACTCTGGGGTAACACTCCGGAGATCCTGCGCCGCGTGCGGGATCCGTTTGAGCTCGCCCGAGAGCTCACGCGGCGCGGCTTCACCAGGCCGCGGGTGTCGGCAGGGCCGCCCCCGGCCGGCAAGGGGGGCACGTGGCTGCTCAAGTCACGGCGCTCCGGCGGCGGTCGAGGCGTGCGCCCCTGGCGCAACGGGCGGTCGGTGCCGGGGACGGGCTATCTGCAGGAGAAGGTGGACGGCCTTCCCGGGTCCATCAGCTTCGTGGCAGACGGTCGGCGTGCCGTGGCGCTCGGGCTCAGCCGTCAGCTCACCGGCGAGCCCGCGCTCGGGGCCGGCGGCTTCCGCTACTGCGGCAGCCTGCTCTGCGGCGGACCCGAGCCGTTGTTCCCCCGCGAACCGGAATTGTCCCGCGCCGCGGAAGCCCTCGCGGCGGCAGCGACCGAAGCGTTCGGGCTGGTCGGCGTAAACGGTATCGATTTCATCGCGCGTGAGGGAGTGCCATGGCCGCTGGAGGTGAATCCGCGCTACTCGGCGTCCATGGAGCTGATCGAGCGAGTACACGGCCTGTCGATCTTCGGCGTGCACGCGGACGCGTGTGAAGGCCGGCTGCCGGGCAGCAGCCTGCTGGGGCGGGCGACTGCGCGAACAGCAGGCAAGGCGATCGTCTACGCCCGCACTGAGGTGATCATGGGCCACCTGCGACGCTGGTGGAGCGACGACCGGGTCCGGGATGTTCCCCACCCGGGCGAGCGGATTGCCAAGGGCGGGCCGATCTGCACCGTCTTCGCGGACGGCTCCGGCGAGGCCGGTTGCCGCGAGGCTCTGCTGGCCCAGGCCGCGGTCGTGTACGCCGCCGCGCGAGCGGAGCGCGCGGCGTGAGCGTGAGCGAGCACGCGGTCTGCCTGGGGTGCGGCTGCGCGTGCGACGACATCAGCATCGCGGTCGAGGGGGGGCGCATCACCGCGGCCACAAACACCTGTCCCCTCGGCGTTACCTGGTACGGTGACGGCATCCTCCCTGCGCGCTCCATGGCGAAAGGGCGGGCCCTCCAGCCGGACGCCGCGATCCGCCGGGTGGCCGAGCTGCTGGGCGCCGGACCCGCGATGGTGTACCTGGCCCCCGAGCTCACCACCGAGGCGCAGCGCGAGGCGATCGCACTCGCCGACCGAATCGGCGCGCGGCTCGACAGCGTGACGTCGGACACCGCTGCCGCCGGAATTCTCGCCGGTCAGCGGCGGGGCCGGGCCACCTCCACGCTGGGCGAAATCCGGAACCGGGCGGACCTCCTCGTGTTCTGGGCGATCGACCCTGCCGCCCGCTATCCCCGATTCCTGTCCCGCTACGCGCTCAATCCATCTGGCACCAACGTCCCGGCGGCCCGCACGGTGGTCGCGGTGGACATCGGCGGCGCGCGGGGTCCGGAGGAGGCCTCCGCCCGCCTCGGGCTCGCCCCGGCGGACGAGGCCGCCGCACTCGGCATCATGCGGGCGACGCTCGCCGGCCGGGACATACCCGGACTCTCGCCCGCGCTGAAGGCGGCCGCCGACCTCGCGCGGCAGATGTCCCGGGCCCGCTACGTCGCCCTCGTCCACGACGCCGAGCCGGGAGACGGGCCCGCCGATTCCCAACGAGCCGAGGGCCTCGTGGGGCTGGCGCAGGCACTGAACGGGCCGACGCGCTGCGCGCTCGCGAGTCTGCGCGCCGGGGGTAATCGCTCGGGCGCCGACGCCGCGATGACCTGGCAGACGGGATTCCCCTTCGCGGTGGACTTCGGTCCCGGGTTCCCCCGCTACCGGCCGGAGGAGCCGGCGTCGATCGCGCTTGGCGACATAGCGAGCGTCCTCGTGGTCGGGGCGGTCCATCGGCTTCCCGCAGCGGTCCTCGCGGCGCTGGGCGGCCGGCGGGTCGGGGTGATCGGGCCGCGGGCCAGCGAGGCGCCGTTCCCGACCGACGTCGCAATCGACACGGGCGTGGCCGGCATCCATGAGGCGGGGATCGCCTACCGGATGGACGAGGTGCCCCTGCCGGTTCCGGCGCTGCTTCCCGGTCCACCTCCGACCCGAACGATCCTCCGCGCGGTGGCCGCCGCGGTCGCCCCGGCACCTGCCACGGCGTCCCGATGAGCGCGCCGGAGCGGCTTCGAATCGTCGGAGGCGCCGTCCACGATCCCGCTAACGGCGTGGACGGGGAGATTCGCGACCTCTGCATCGAGGACGGCCGGATCGTCGCGAGCGTTCCCGCGGGCACGCCGACGCTCGACGCCCGGCGCATGGTGGTCATGCCGGGCGGCGTGGACATCCACGCCCACTTTGCCAGCTCCTCCTGCAACCACGCCCGGCGCCTGCTGCCGGAAGAGCACGCGGCTGATCCGGTTCCCGCACCGATCCTGCTCGATGACGAGGGGCCGGCACGATCGGGCACAGGCGGTACCCTGCCGACCACGTTCGCGACGGGCTACCGCTACGCCGGACTCGGGTACACGACGGCGTTCGACGCGGCCGTCGCTCCGCTCATGGCCCGGCACACGCACGCCGAGCTGGACGATACCCCCGTCCTCGACGCAGGCTGCTTCGCGCTCATGGGCAACGACGAGTACCTGCTCCGCCAAATCGCAGCCGGCGAGCGGGGCCGAGCGCGCGACTACGTGGCCTGGCTCCTCGGCGCGACGGGCGCATACGCGGTGAAGGTGGTGAATCCCGGCGGGATCGAGGCCTGGAAGGCGGGCCAGCGGAATCTGACCGAAATCGACCAGGCGCTCAGCAACACGAAGGTGACGCCGCGCGCAATCCTGGAGACCCTCGCCGACGCGGCCAACGGGCTTCGCTTGCCGCACCCGATCCACATCCATTGCAACAGCCTCGGCCAGGCAGGCAACAGCACGACCACGCTGGCCACGATGCAGGCGCTCGCCGGCCGGCGCGCCCACTTCACGCACCTCCAGTTTCATAGTTACGGCGGGGGCGGGGGCGCCCCCTGGAGCTCGGCGGCCTCGACGGTCATCGAGCACGTGAACGCGCATACCGAGCACACCGTTGATGTCGGGCAGGTGATGTTCGGGCCGGCCACGACAGTGACGGCGGACAGCCCGGTCGAGTATCTGCTCTACTCGACCAGCGGCCGGAAATGGGTGAACATCGACATAGAGCTGGAGACCGGCTGCGGGATCGTCCCGTACACGTATAAGGAAAAGGCGGCCGTGGCGACGCTCCAGTGGGCCGTGGGCCTCGAGCTGTTTCTGCTGGCAAAGGACCCCTGGCGGGTCGTGCTCTCGACCGATCACCCGAACGGCGGGTCGTTCCTCTCGTATCCCGCACTGATCCAGCTCCTGATGGACCGCTCGGTGCGAGAGGAGCAGCTCAAGCGGGCGAACCCGAAGCTGCTGGCTGGCAGCGCGCTGGTCGACGGCCTGGCGCGGGAATACACGTTGAACGAAATCGCGATTGTCACGCGCGCCGGCCCCGCGCGGCTGCTCGGACTCACGCAGAAGGGGCATCTGGGGACCGGCGCAGACGCCGACGTGACCGTTTACGGCAGGGATCCCGATATCGCGAAAATGTTCTCGAGCCCGCGCTACGTCCTCAAGAGCGGGCGGCTCGTCGTGGAGGAAGGCCACCTGCGCCGCGCGCCGAGAGGCCGGCGGCTCCATGTCCGTCCGGCGTTCGACAACGCGGTCCTGCGCGACGTTCGGCGCCACTTCGACGCGTACGCCACCGTCGCGTTCGACAACTACGCGGTGCGCGACGTCCCCGACGAGCCCGCGAGGATCGGCCCGTGAACCTGCGCGGCGTGCTGATCGAGGACACGTTCGCCGAGGCGTTCACGATGCGCGCGGCGCGGATCCTCATCACCGGTGCCACTCCCCGGTGGGTGACCGCAGCGGCGCTCAAGCTGACCGGCTTCGCGACGTCGGTCATCGGCTGCAAGTGCGAGGCGGGCATCGAGCGCGAGCTTGGCCCGGCGGAAACGCCGGACGGACGGCCGGGTGTGAGCGTGCTGTTCATGACGATGAGCAAGGACGACATGTCCAAGCGGCTCATCGAGCGGGTCGGCCAGACCGTCCTCACTTGTCCCACGACCGCCTGCTTCGACGGCCTTCCCGACGCGCCCGACCGGGTAGGCGTAGGCTCGGCGCTCCGGTACTTCGGCGACGGCTTCCAGGCGAGCAAGGTGATCGCGGGCGAGCGGTTCTGGCGCATTCCCGTCATGGAAGGCGAGTTCCTGGTGCAGGAGAAGTTCGGCATGCTCAAGGCCGTGGGCGGGGGGAACTTCCTGATTCTCGCCCGGAGCGCCGAGGCCGCGCTCGCGGCCGCCGAGGCTGCGGTCGATGCCATGGCGGGCATGACCGGCGTCTTTCTGCCGTTCCCGGGCGGGGTGGTCCGGAGCGGGAGCAAAGTCGGCTCCCGCCGCTCGAAGACCATGATCGCATCGACCAACGACGCGTTCTGCCCGACGCTGCGGGTGGTGACCAAGAGCGATCTCCCCGACGGCGTCAACTCGGTGCTGGAGATCGTGATCAACGGGATCGACGCTCCGGCCATCGCGCGGGCGATGCGCGCGGGCATCGACGCCGCCTGCCGCGAGGGCGTGGTCGCCATCAGCGCGGGAAACTACGGCGGCAAGCTCGGGCCGCACCACTTCCACTTGCGCAAGATCATGGCCGAGGGCGCGCCCGCGTGAGCGACGACCTGGTTCTGACCCTGCGGGCCCCACTCGCGGCCGCGGTGGACTTCTCCGGACTCGCGCTTCACGCCTGGACGGAGCTCGGCGTAGCCGACGTCGCACGCCTCACGGTGCGCGTCGCCGGGTCGGGAGCGGTGGCCCTGGGCGACCTGTTCGACGTGCGCGGCGGGAAGGGCGGGCGGGCCCGCTTCGCCGGAGACCTCTCCCGGGTCGAAGCCCTGGGCGCCGGGCTCGAGCGGGGCGAAGTCGTGGTGGAAGGGAATGTGGGCCGCGAGGTGGGCGCCCGGATGCGGGGCGGGCGGATCGCGGTGACGGGAAACGCCGGCTGGGGCGCGGGCCTCGAGCTGGCCGGCGGGCTGCTCGAGATCGACGGCGACGCGGGACCGCGGGCGGGCGGTGCGTCGCTCGGCGCGAAGCGCGGCATGACCGGCGGCGAGGTGATCGTGCGCGGGTCTACGGGTCCGGAGGCCGGGGCCTGCATGCGGCGAGGTCTGGTCGCAGTGGCCGGCGATGTCGGCGAGGGTGCCGGCCGGGCGACGCTCGCGGGAACCCTGGTCGTCTTCGGGACGACGGGACCGACCCCCGGCCAATGGTCCAAGCGCGGCAGCATCCTGGCGCTGGGCCCCGTGACGCCGCCCGCCACGTATCGCTACGCCTGCAGCTACCGACCGGAGTACGCCGGTCTGATTCTCCACCACCTCGGCGAGCGCCGCGGCCTGCCGGTCACCCACGAGCACCTCACGGGCTCCTATCGACGCTACAGCGGCGACCTCGCCGAGCTGGGCGCCGGAGAGATTCTCGCATGGACACGGGACTGACGCCACCGAACCTGAACGCGGCGGCCGCGGAGATCGCGGACGGCATGGAGGAGCACGCAGGCCAGCTGCGCGTCCGCGCGCGCACGCTGGGCAACGGCGCCCGGGTGATCGATGCGGGAATCGAAGTCGACGGCGGGCTCGAGGCCGGGCTCGCTCTCGCGGAGATCTGCATGGGCGGCCTCGGCACCGTGAGCTTCGTGCCGCTCCAGCTCGGGGGAGAGACCTGGCCCGGGGTCAGCGTCCGGACCGATCATCCGGCGGTGTCCTGCATGGCATCGCAGTACGCCGGCTGGGCCATCTCGGTGGGGAAATATTTCGCGATGGGGTCCGGCCCGCTGCGAGCCCACGCCCGCGTCGAGAAGGATCTGTTCGAGAAGCTCGGCTATGCCGAGGCGGCCGAGCGCGGGGTGCTGGTGCTGGAGGGGCGGACCGCGCCGACGGACGAGGTGGCCGCATGGGTCGCGGGCAAGGCCGGTCTCTCGCCCGCGCAGCTCACTTTCGTGATCGCACCAACCGCGAGCCTGGCCGGCGGGGTCCAGATCTCGGCGCGGATCCTCGAGACGGGTCTTCACAAAATGGAGGCGCTCGGGTTCGACGTCCGCAAGGTGGTGAGCGGCATCGGAACGGCGCCGGTCGCGCCGGTCGCCAAGAACGACATCCGCGCGATCGGCCGCACCAACGACTGCATCTTGTACGGGGGCCAGGCGCGCTATACCATTCGCGCCGCCGACGACGAGCTGGCGGCGCTGGCGGAGAAGGTGCCGGCCTCCGCGTCGCGCGACTACGGGACCCCCTTCTACGAGATCTTTCAGCGCTACGACGGCGATTTCTACAAGATCGATCCGCTGCTATTCAGCCCGGCCGAAGTCTGGCTCACCAGCGTAGCCACCGGAAGGACGTTCCGGGCGGGCCGGGTCAATCCCGACGTGCTCGTGCAATCGTGCCTCGCATAGCCCTTCGACCGGAGACCTCCATGCATCGCTCGACGTTCGCGCTCGCCACACTCATCGCCATGGCCGCCTGCTCCAAGCCGGCGGACAAGACCGCGCAGGCGGCGGACTCCACGGCGGCGCCTGCCGCCGCGGCGGCTCCCGCGCCACCACCACCGGCCCACCAGGCGATCGTCACGGTGATCTACAAGTGGCCAAAGAGCCCGGCCGCCTTCGAGAAATACTATCCGACCCACCTCAAGATCGTAGGTGACGGGCAGGCGGAGATCGGTTTCACCAAGGCTGAGTTGACCAAGTTCACGACGTCTATCGACGGCAAGAAGGCCGAGTTCTACCGGCAGGCGGAGCTCTATTTCCCGAGCCTCGACGCCGCGAAGAAGGGCATGGCCACCGATGCGTTCAAGAAGGTCGGCGACGATTTCGGCAAGTTCGCCACCGGCGGCCTGATCGGGATGGTGGCGGTGGAGACGGGCGACAAGAGCGACACGCCCTGCCCGGCCCTCGTCACCGTCATCTACCACCAGCCCAAGGACGGCGCCGCGTTCGAGAGCTACTATCCGACCCACCTCAAGATCGTGGGCGATGGTCAGGCGGAGATCGGCTTCGTGCGGGCGGACCTCACCAAGTTCGATTCCAACCTCGACGGCAGCGCGCCGGCCGAGTACCGCCAGGCGGAGCTCTGCTTCCCGTCGATGGACGTGCTCAAGAAGGGCATCGCCACGCCGGCGTTCAAGAAGGTGGGCGACGACTTCAAGAACTTCGCCACCGGCGGCCTCACCGGCCTGATCGGCAAGCAGAAGTGACGCGAGCGGCGGGCTCGTAGGCATGCGCATCATCATCCTGGCCTCCCGCTCAGGCTGGCACACGGATGAGCTGCTGCGGGCCTTCGGCGAGCGCGGCCACACGGCCGCGCTCGCACGCTATGAGGACCTGGTGGCCACGGTGGGCAACACTACGGCGCTTCGGAGCGGCGTCGCGGCGCTCGAGGCAGCCGATCTGGTCCTCGCCCGGATCATCCCGAACGGCTCGCTCGAGCAGATTGTCTTCCGGGTGGACGCACTGCACGCGCTCGAGGAGCGGGGCGTCCGGGTCGTGAACCCGGCCCGGGTGATCGAGCGGACCGTGGACAAGCTGTGGACGTCGGCCACGCTCGCGGGGGCCGGTCTGCCCACGCCGGCCACGGTCGTCTGCGAGTCGATGGACGAGGCGCATGCGGGCTGGGAACAACTCGGCGGCGACGTGATCCTGAAGCCGTTGTTCGGCTCGATGGGCCTGGGCATGGTGCGCGTCAGCGACGAGGAGACCGCGTTCCGGGTCTTCCGCGCCATCGAAACGATCCGGGGCGTGTTCTACCTTCAGCGCGCAATCGAGCACGACGGACGCGATGTGCGGGCGTTCATCCTCGGCGGCCGGGTGCTCGGAGCGATCGAGCGCCGGGCGGCCGGCTGGCGCACGAACATCGCCCGGGGCGGGCGGGCGGAGGCCATCGCGCTTCCACCCGAGTGGGCCGAGCTCGCGGTACGGGCCGCGGCCGCGGTCGGCGCGGTCTACGCCGGCGTCGACCTGCTGCCGGCACACGACGGCACTATCTACGTGCTCGAGGTCAACGGCATTCCGGGCTGGCAGGGACTGCAGGACGCCACCGGGATCGACGTCGCCGGGGCGCTCGCCGGCCATCTCGCGCGCACGCGAGCCGAGACGCTGGTGTGACGTCGGAGGAGGTCGGCGCCGCGGCGCAGCTCGCCTGCCTGCTGGAGGCCAGTGCGCCGAAGCCGGGCAACGTCTCGCCCGGCCGCCACTTCCACGACACGCGCTACGAGGATTTCCTGGTCAGCGCCGTGGCGATCGGGCCGGCCATGGCCGCCGCGGGCCGCACGTCGCTCGGGGCCACAATCCGCGCCGCGGTGGCCGCGACCCGCTGCCTCACACCCCGCAACACCAACCTGGGCATCGTGCTGCTGCTCGCCCCGGTCTGCCGGGCGGCCTGCGCGCCCGCGTCCCGGCCGCTTCGTGAGCGGGTGCGACGAGCGCTGGCCGAGACGAGCATCGCCGACGCCGACGGGGTGTACGAAGCGATTCGCCTCGCGGCGCCGAGCGGCCTCGGCGCCACCGGTGCGCAGGACGTGGCCGGGTCCCCGACCGTCACCCTGCGGGAGGCCATGGCTCTGGCCGCGGACCGCGACAGCGTCGCGCGCGAGTACGTCACCGACTTCGACATCACGTTCAGCCTGGGCGCCCCCGCCCTTCGCGCGGCCCTGACCGAAGGGCTCGCCTGGACGGATGCGGTCGTCGACGCCTACCTTGCCGTACTCGCCCAGGTGCCGGACAGCCACGTCGCCCGCAAGCTCGGACCCGCGGCGGCCGAGGCGATCTCCGGCCGGGTGCGCGAGGTGCGGGCGCTCGGCGGCGTGCGCACCGCCGCCGGACGGGCCGCGCTGGCCGCGCTGGATGCGGAGCTTCGCGACGACAGAAACACGCGGAATCCGGGGACCAGCGCCGATCTCACCGCGGCGGCGATCTGCGTGGTTATTTTGGAAGACGGCTGGCATCCATCCGGAGAATATGCCCGTGCAGAGTAAGTTCCGCGTCGAGGTGAGCAAGGACTACCTCGTGTTCGCCTCCGCGCATTTCATCACGTTCCGCGGCCACCAGTGCGAGTCGCTCCACGGCCACAACTACCGCGTAGGGGTGGCGGTCGAGGGAGCGGTGGACGGCGAGTGCCTGTTCGTACTGGATTTCAGCGTGCTGAAGCGGATCGTACGACAACTCGTGGACGAGATCGACCACAAAGTGCTGCTGCCCGCCCAGAATCCGAAACTGGCCTTCCGGGAAACGGGGCGGGCGTTGGCGGTGGATTACTTCGGCGAGCCGACGTACGTGTTTCCGCGAAGTGATTGCGCGCTGCTGCCGATTCCGAACACGACAGCGGAAATGCTGGCGCAATACCTGGGAGGCGCGGCTCGCCAGCAGCTGGTCAAGGAGGGCTACACCCACCTCACGCTGCTGGAGCTCGAAGTCGAGGAAAACTACGGCCAGTCCGCGACCTACCGCGAGTCGCTGGTCCCCGACTGACCGGCGCCGGCGGCCACGTGGCGGAGCGCCGCTACGTCTTCCGCGGTGATCCTGCCGGCATGGACCGCACTCGCCACCAGCGCCCCGTCGCAGCCCGCGTCTTCCATCCGCTCGAGATCCTTACGCGTGAGCACGCCGCCGCCGGCCAAGAGCCGGGCCGCCGGATGCCGGCGCCGCAGGTTCTCGACCAACCCCAGATCCACCCCCACGCCGGTGCCCACGCGTCCCAGATCGAGCACCAGGATCGAGGTGACGCCGGCGTCGGCCGCTTGCGCCGCCAGCGTCAGCGGGTCGGGCACCGCGCCCGCCGCGTCCTCCATCAAGGGATGAAGGATCGGCGTACCGAGCTGGAGGTCGAGGCTGAACACCACGCGGTTGGTGCCTACGGTCTCCACGATGTCCGCCAGCGCCGCGAAGGAGCGAAGGGTCTCCATGCCGACGACGGCGTCCGATGCGCCGGCCGACAGCACCTCGAGCGCGCCGTCCGAATCGCTGGCCGCCGCGTCCACCATGAGCTCGCCGGTAAAGCCGGTCTGGAACTCGGCGAGGTCACGGATCAGGCCCCGCTGGACGGGCCCCCCCAGGATCGCGTCGAGGTCGGCGACGTAACACGCCTGCGCGCCGAGGATGTCGCGATAGGCCCGGGCGAGCACCAGCGGGTCGCCGGGCTCGTCCGGTGCCAGCACCGACTTGACCGGGGCGAAGTGGGAGCGCACGCGCCCCTGCGCGTGCACAGCCACGCCTTGCGTCACGTCCAGCACCGGAACGAGCTCCATATCATCCCCTTGCCGGTTTCGAAGTGATGGCCGGCATCATCGGCTGGGACATCGGTGGCGTCAACATCAAGGCGGCCCGCCTTGCCGCGGGCGCCCCGATGCGCGTGGCGCTCGAGCCGTTCGAGCTGCAGCGCGCCCCCGACCGCCTGGCGCCCACCCTCGCCGCCGTCGCAGCCGGACTCGGCGGCGAACGCAACGATCGGCACGCCGTGACCATGACGGCCGAGCTGTCACAGTTCTTCCGCACCAAGCGCGAGGGCGTCGACTTCGTCCTTCAGGCCCTCGAGGCAGTGTTCGATGCCGGACTGCTGCACGTGTATGGAACCGACGGACGGTTCCACACTGCTGACGAGGCGCGCCGGCACCCGTTACGCGCCGCGGCGGCAAACTGGATGGCGACGGCCAGCCTCGTGGCGCAGACCGCGCCGACCTGCCTCCTGCTGGACGTGGGCTCGACCACCACCGACGTAGTGCCCATCATCGACGGCGCCGTCGCTGTCCGCGGTCGCACCGACCCCGAGCGTCTGGCAACCGGCGAGCTGGTTTACACCGGCGCCCTCCGCACTCCCGCCGAGGCCGTCTCCAGCCACGTCCCGTTCCGGGGCGACTCGGCCGGCGTATCGGCCGAGGGGTTCGCGATCATGGGCGACGTGTACCTGTGGCTCGGCAAGATTGCGTCCGAAGAGTACACGGTTCCAACGCCGGATGGACGTCCCGCCACCCGGGCCTTCGCCGGCGAGCGGCTGGCGCGGGTGGTCTGTGGCGACCGGGACATGCTGGACGACCCGGATGTCAACGCGATCGCTGACGCGCTCGCGGAGGCGCAAACGGCAGCAGTTGCCTCGGCCGTCCGACGGGTC
Source organism: Gemmatimonadota bacterium (assembly GCA_041498715.1). Lineage (GTDB taxonomy): Bacteria > Gemmatimonadota > Gemmatimonadetes > Gemmatimonadales > GWC2-71-9 > DASQPE01. The sequence goes on from JBGQIW010000019.1 coordinate 27,035, forward strand.
GGCGCCCGTCATCCCCGAATCACGACCGCCGTCGTGACCGGGCTCGGCGAGTTCGTGGCGGCCGGGGCGGCGGCGCGGGCCGGACTCGTGGTGCACCGTCTGGCGCAGCGCCTGGGCGACGCAGCGGCGCGAACCGCGCCCGCCGCGGCGGTTGCGATGCTGCTCGAGCAAGGCGCGTGACGCGCCTCGTCGTCGTCAAGCTGGGTGGGAGCTTCGCCCGGGTGCCGGGTGGACTGGCCGAGGCGGGCGCGGCCGTGGCGGAGGCCGCGCGCCGCCGCCCGCTGCTGGTGGTGCCCGGAGGAGGCGCGCTGGCCGACGCGGTTCGGACGCTGGACCGCGAGCTGGCCCTGCCAGCGAGCACCGCGCACTGGATGGCGATTCTGGCGATGGACCAGTACGCCCACGCAGTCGCCGCGCACCTGCCGAACGCGCTCGTCGTCCACGATGGAGCGGAGATCGCCTCGGCGCTCGATCGAGGCGGGATTCCCGTGCTTGCCCCTTACCGCTGGATGCTCGCGGCCGACGCGCTCCCGCACCGGTGGGAGGTCACCAGTGACAGCGTCGCCGCGTTCGTGGCGGGGGCGCTCGACGCGGAGCTGCTGGTCCTGCTCAAGCCGGTCAGCGGTCCGGTCGAGGTGCTGCTGGATCCCTGCTTTGGCGAAGTCCGGCCGGCCGGGCTCAGCGTGGCGATCGTCGGGGCGGGCGAGCTGAGCCGGCTGGCCGAGGTCGTGGCCGGCGGGCGGGAAATCGGGTGAGCGGCTAGCCCGCCACGCGACTGGCTCGGTAGGCGCGGCGCGTGAGCCGAGTCCCTGGCCGGCCGCGGGCCAGCCACTCGGCGAAGCGGTCCGCGGGGACGGCGCGACCTACCAGGTGCCCCTGCACCTCGTCGCAGCCCTGGCCCCGGAGGAACGCCAGGTGCTCATGGGTCTCGACCCCTTCCGCGATGACCTTGAGGTCGAGCGCGTGGGCCATGGCGATGACCGCGGCGGTGATCGCGGCGTCGTCCGGAACCGAGATGAGATCGCGCACGAAAGTGCGGTCGATCTTGAGGCAGTCGACCGGGAAGTGCTTGAGGTAGCTCAGGGACGAGTAGCCGGTCCCGAAGTCATCGATGGCCAGCTGCACTCCCAGCGCACGCAACCGATGCAGGGCCGCCACCGCCTCGTGCTGGCGCTCCATGAGGACGCTCTCGGTCAGCTCGAGGCCGAGCCAGCGGGGCTCGAGGCCCGCGGCATCGAGCGCGCCGCGGACAGTGCTGGACAGCGTGCCCTGGCGGATCTGGCGACTCGAGAGGTTGACCGAGATCCGGATCGGTGCAAAGCCTGCGTCCTGCCAGGCGCGATTCTGGGCACAGGCGGTACGAAGCACCCACTCGCCCAGCGGAACGATCAGGCCGTTCTCCTCCGCAATCGAGATGAACTCCGATGGGAGCAGCAGGCCGAGCGACGGATGCTGCCAGCGGACCAGCGCCTCTGCCGCGGTCATCGCGCCGGTGTCGGCCCGGACGATGGGCTGGTAGTGCAGCACCAGCTCATCCCGCTCGAGGGCCCGGCGCAGATCGCTCTCCAGCGTGAGCCGCTGCATCGCCGTCGCGTTCATCGCGCGGGCGAAGACCTGGTAGCCGTTGCCGCCCTGGCTCTTGGCCTCGTACATCGCGGTGTCGGCATGGGTCAGCAGGGTCTCGACGTCCTCGCCGTCCGTCGGATAGACCGCGATGCCGACGCTCGCGGTGACGAAGAGCTCGTGGGTGCCAAGCGGTATCGGCGGCGCGAAGGCGGAGAGAATCCGCCGCGCCAGGGCCACCGCGTCGTCGGGGTTCTCGATGCCGGCGAGCAGCACGGTGAACTCGTCTCCGCCCAGCCGCGCCACCTCCGGACAGGCGGCGCCGAGGGTGTGGTCGCTCTCTTCGTCCGCGAGGGCGCAGCAGGCGCGCAGCCGTTCGCCCACGTGGCGGAGGAGCTGGTCGCCCAGCTCGTGCCCCAGGGTGTCGTTGATGCGCCCGAAGTTGTCGAGGTCGATGAAAAACGCGGCTACCTTCCGGCGCTCCCGCTTGGCATCCTGGAGCGCGTGGGCCAGCCGGTCCTTGTACGAGGGGCGGTTGAGCAGCCCGGTCAAGCTGTCGTAGTACGCGAGCATGCGGACCTGCTCGACCATCCGCGCATTGGAGAGGGCCACCGCCACCTGGTCCGCCAGGCGGCGCACCTGCATCAGATCGTCCGGAGTCGTGGCCACTTCCCCTGCCGTGCCCAGGGCGAGCACCGCCGAGAGCTGGTGGTGGGAGGACAGCGGCAGCACGACGAACGATGTCGCCCCGCGTTCCGCTATCGGCCGGAGGTAGCGGGGGACCCGCTCCCCGGAGCGGACCTCGATGACCTCGCCGCGAGCGAGCTGTCGCAGGTCGTCGGCGCTGACGTCCACTCGCACCGCTTCCCGCCGCGCGCCGTCTCCCTCGCGCCGCACCCAGCCGACGGCGCTTGTCCCGCGATCCGGCGGCAGCAGGATGACACCGGCCGTATCACAGGGATAGACGTCGCGGATCCGGCTGAGAACGGCATCCACGATCGTCGACGCGTCCATCGCGCCGAGCACCGCGCGGTCGATGTCGGCCGCCGTGGCGAGGGCCTTGAACTGCCGGCCCAGCCGGACAGCCATCGCGTTGAACGAGTGGGCCAGCTCCGCGAACTCGTCCCGGCTGGTCACCGCCACCCGCCAGTCGAAATCCTGAAGCGCGATTCGCCGGGTTCCGTCCTGCAGCTGAACCAGGGGGACGAGACTCCGGCGGATCTGGCTCACGCTCAGGACCAACACCGCCAGAGTGCAGGCGGCGACGATCGCGAGGAACGTATTGGTGAAGTCGGTCATCGGCCCGAGGACGGTCGCCTGGGACTCGCTCAGCACCAGCGTCCAGTTGGGCGCGCCGAAGGCATCCTGGAGCACGACCGGCCAATAGGTGGAGAGGTAGGGACGACCCTCGATCGTGGAGGTGAAGGCCCCGGTCGCCGCATGGCTGGCGAGTGCCCGAATCTCGCCGGCGCCCGCGCCATGGAGGTGGTCCGAGCCGACCAGCACGTGCCCCGCTTCGTCCAGCGCGGCCATTTCCGTCGTTGGCGAGGGCATCGTCTGGTCGCGGGTTCCCCAGAGATAGTCCGGGCTCACCTCGCCCACGAACATGCCGGTGGGGCCGGCGGGCGAGACGAGCCGGAGGACCAGATAGATCCGCGTCGCGCCGTTGGCCCGCTGGGTCAGCACCCGGGTGTCGCCGCCCAGCACGTCGTCGCTGTCGGCCGCGGAGAGCACAGGGAGCTGCTCGAGGTTGCCGAAGACCGACGCGCGCCTGCCGTCGTCGCACAGAAACTCCACTGCGGCGAATCGGCTGCGGGCCAGCAGATCCAGTCCGGCGATGATCGTACGGCTTGCCTCGGGGTCCTTCGGCGCCGGGGGAGCGGGGCGGAGAACCGGCCGCTTGCGGGCATGGTCCATGACGATGCCGCCCAAGGCGATGCGGCCGTCGGTGCGGGCGCCCTGGATCTGGTTGCCCGGGCGGGTCGGCGTCTCCTCGCGGGTCGGCCGCGGCCGGGGAGCGGGATTGGGCGCGACTACCAGCTCGGCCACCGCCCTCGGGGGGATGCTCTTGAGGGTCGCCTCGAGCAGCAGCAGGCGCTCGAAGACCGCCCGCGCAAGCGCCTTGTTGGCCTGGAGCAAGCGGGTCTGATTCTGGTGCTCGAGCTGGCGGGTCATGTGGCGGACGGACAGAAAGGCGAGCAAGGCGATCGGCACCAGCGCGCAGCCGACGAAGAGCGCCAGAAGGCGGCGCCCGAAGCGGCTGCTGAGGAGACTCGACCTGAGTGGCACTTGCGAGCGCTCGTCGGTTGACGGGGCGAAAACCCGAACGGGCAAGTGACATGCCCCGTCGGCTGCCACAGCCAAGCCTAAGCGCACGCGCCACTTAGAGATGGCCGTTAATCGCTCGAGCGGCCTTCGGTCTGGTGGTTTGCGGCGATCGCCAGCGGCGGCGGCAAGAGCGCGGCGCGGACCGACCGCACACGGGTGGCGTCGACCGAGCCGGTGCGACCGCCGAGGCAGGCGGCCCCCCGGACTCCGACTATGTCGGGGGCGAGGGCCCCGACCACGGTCAGCTCCCCCGGACCGAGACTGCCGGCGAGCGCTAGCTCGAGCCCGGCGTCCCGGCCTGCCCGAAGCCAGTCGCGGAGCGTCTGCTCCGGCCACCAGTCGAGCAGCGAGCGGCCGTCCTTGCCAGCCGTGTCGACGAGAAGGGCGGCGGCCCCGGCCGCCCGCACCTCCGCCGGGATGCGCGCCGAGCGCGCCGAGTCAGTGTTCCGGTCGGCGTAGACCACGGCGACCAGGCGGGGCGCGGTCGGATGGCGAGCGGCGGCCGAGGCCGCGATCGAGAGGAGCGTGCGAAACTCCGCCGCCGGAGCGGGGCTGGGGAACCCGACCTTGACGTACACCGCGGCGCGGCGCCGAATGGGCAGCTCCGCGATGGCGGCGCCGACCGACTCGGGCGAGAGGTCGTCGCCCAGCGCAATGCTGAGCGGCACGCCCGGGGGAACGCGGTCATCAATGGCCCGCAGAACATCGTGCGCAACCGGACCGAGCGGGCCGCGGACCGGGTCCTTGGCGTCGATGATGTCGGCGCCGCCACTCAGAGCGGCCTCCACTTCGTCCGGGTTCCGCACGCTGACCAGCAGGCGCAAGACCGACGCTCCCTTGTGAGATGCTAACGCAATGATATGTTAGCGCTTAGAAGTTATTCCTCCGGGCTCAATGGCGGGAGGTACGGTGGCTGATCGAGCGGACGACGGAGGAACCGGGGATCGGCGCCTGGCGGGCAAGGTGGTACTGGTGACCGGCGCCTCCAGTGGGATAGGACGGGCGATCGCGATCGCCTGCGCCCGGGCGGGCGCCGACGTAGCCATCACCTACCGCGGTAACGTAGACGGCGCGGATGAGACCGCCCGCGCGGTCCGGGCGTACCGGCGGCGGGTCGAGCTGACACAGCTGCATCTCGAACGCGCGGATGACATCGAGGCGCTTCCGGGCACGCTCCAGCGGGCCTTCGGACGGGTAGACGTCTGGGTCAATAACGCCGGGGCCGACATCCTCACCGGCGCGGCGAGGTCACTCTCCCGGACAGCCAAGCTCGACCTGGTGCTGCAAGTCGATCTCCGCGGAACGGTGCTGGCCTCGTGGGCGGCCGTGGACATGATGCGGGGGCAGCCTGCCGGCGGCGTGATCATCAACATGTCCTGGGACCACGTGAGCCAGGGGATGGCCGGGGAGAACCCCGTGCTCTACTCGGCCGGAAAGGGCGGGATCCTAAGCTTCAGCCGGTCGCTCGCGCGCGACGTGGCGCCCGCGATCAGGGTCAACGTGATCGCCCCGGGCTTCATCGCGACCGCGTTCGAGCAGGAGGCGCCCTCCAATTGGCGCCGGCGCGTGATCGAGGCGACGCCGCTCGGGCGCTGGGGAACGCCGGACGACGTGGCGGGCGCCGCGGTCTATCTCGCCTCGGACGAGGCGGCGTTTCTCACAGGGCAGGTGATTATGGTGAACGGAGGCGTGGCGATGTAGGCGCATGCTTCAAGGAGACTTCCAATGCCGACGACCAAAGAACGCACGTACAACGACGCGGAGATCGCCGAGCGGCTCAAGGAGCTGCCGGGCTGGTACTACGAGGACGGCTGGATCCGCCGGGTCTACAAGACCGATGGGTGGCCCACCACGCTGATGCTGGTGAACGCCATCGGCTACATCGCCGAGGCGGCCTATCACCACCCCGACCTCACGGTGACCTGGGGCCGGGTCACCGTGAAGCTCCAGAACCACGCAGCCGGCGGCATCAGCGACAAGGACTTCGAGCTGGCGCGGAAGATCGAGGATCACGTGCTCTGGCGCCCGAGCGGTGGCGCCCTGGAGGGCACGCCGAACAAGTGGGTCCGGCCGGGAGACCCCAGATAGACGGGCCGTCGGCCGCTCCGCCCCTCGGCCGCGTTCTGTTCGTCACCGGCAAGCTCGCCGAGCCCGCGCTCCGGCGCACGCTTGCCGACATGGCGCCGCCGTTCGCGGCGGACGTCGCGGTGCTCCGGATCACCGTCGCCGCGCTGATGACGACACCGTGGATCGCGCGCTTCCTCCAGGTCCCACCGGAGACGGACCTCGTGCTCATCCCCGGCTTGTGCGAGGGCGACGTGTCCGCCGTGCAGAACGCGGTGGGCGTGCGAACGGAAAAGGGGCCCAAGGATCTGCGACAGATTCCCCGGTACTTCGGCCAGGCCGCCGCCGCGCCGGACTACGGCGGCTACTCCATCGAGATTCTGGCCGAAATCAATAACGTCCCGAAGCTCTCCCGCGACGCCATCCACCGCGCCGCCGGAGCCTACCGGGCGAACGGCGCCGACATCATCGACCTCGGCTGCACGCCGGGGCTTCCCTTCCCCGCACTGGCCGAGGTGGTCCGGGAGCTCCGGGCGGACGGCTTCCGGGTGAGCGTCGACTCCTTCGACCCGGACGAGATCCTGACGGGGGTCCGCGCCGGGGCGGAGCTGGTGCTGAGCGTCAACGGCTCCAATCTGGCGGTCGCGCGGGACGTCGCCGCGGCCGGAGGACGGGTGGTCGTGATTCCTGATTTCGGCGCGGGGCTCGACACGCTCCACCGCAACATCGAGCAGCTCGAGGCGTGGAGCGTGCCCTACCTCGTCGATCCGGTCATCGAGCCGATCGGTTTCGGATTCATGGCGTCCCTCGAGCGGTATGCCGACGTGCACCGGCGGTATCCATCCGCGGGACAAATGATGGGCGTGGGCAACATCACCGAGCTCACCGCCGCGGACTCAACCGGCGTGAACGCCGTGCTGCTGGCGATCGCCGAGGAGCTGGGCGTGACCGCCGTGCTCACCACCGAGGTCATCCCCTGGGCCCGCGGCGCCGTCCGCGAGATCGACATCGCCCGCCGGCTCATGCACTACGCGGTGGAGCAGAAGCGCGTGCCCAAGGGCATCGACGACCGCCTGGTGACGGTGAAGGATCCCGAGGTGCTCGCCTATTCCGAGGACGAGCTGCGCGAGCTGCACGCGCGGGTCACCGACCCCAACTTCCGGATCTTCACCGACCGCGAGACGATCACCGTCTTCAACAACGAGCTGTTCGTCCGCGGCACCGACATCCAGGAGATCTTCGCTCGGTTGGGCGTGGAGGAGGCGACCCACGCGTTCTACCTGGGGCGCGAGCTCATGAAAGCGAAGCTTGCGGTCACGCTGGGCAAGACCTACCGCCAGGAAGGCGCGCTCGCCTGGGGCTACCTCACGCCCCCGGATGACCCGCACGCCGAGCCCGTGAGGCTCACGCAGCGCTCGCGCCGGCGCCGCGCGGCGCCCGAGGAGCCGGCATGAGATCGCCTGTGGTCGAGCGCCTGTCCGTCGTTCCCGACGCCGCAGCGACCGCCGAGCAATTCGCCGACCTGCCATTCCTGCTGCTGCTCGACAGCACGGCCGACCCGGAGCGCACCGGGCGCTACTCGTTCCTGACCGCCGATCCTTACGCCGTGATCAGGAGCCGGGGCGCCAAGGCCGAGTCGCTCTATCGCGGTGGCGAGTGGGAGCCGCTCGCCACCGACGCGCTGAGCGCGGTCCGAGCCGCGCTCGCGCCCCTCGCCACCGATCCGGTCCCGGGCCTGCCTCCGTTCCAGGGAGGCGCCGCCGGATACATCGGCTACGACTGGGGCGCAACGCTCGAGCGGCTCCCGCCGTCACGCTACGACGATCTGGCCCTGCCGGACCTGGTGCTGGGCCTGTACGACTGGGTCCTGGCCTGGGACCACTGCGAGCAGGCGGCCTGGATCATCGCGGCGGGCATTCCGGAGGGAGGCACTGACCGCGAGGCGTCCGCCAGGGCGCGCCTCGAGGCGGTGCGCGCCCG
>JBGQIW010000020.1:0-33755 GCA_041498715.1 Gemmatimonadota bacterium
CCAACACCAAGCAGAAGGCCGTCAAGGCGAGCATGATCTCGGATCTGCGCAACCTGGCGACCGCGCAGGAGGCGTTCTACGCCGACTCGTCCAAGTATGCGACGACCTACGGCACGACCATCGCCACGGGTCAGGTGAACTTCTCCGTCAGCCAGAAGAACACCCTGGTCATCAGCAGCGCGTCGAACGCCAGCGGCTGGGCGGCGACGATCTCGAACCCGGGCTACTCGCCGGGCTCGTGTGGCATGTTCGTCGGCTCGACCTTCTCGGGGTCTGGTACCCCCGCGGCGGCGACCCAGGAGGGCGTCGGGGTCTGCCCGTAATTCAGGGCCCAGTGCGCCGGATGGCACGAGACGAGGGCGGGAGCAAACTCCCGCCCTCGTCGTTTTCGTTTCGGACAGGCGGTCCCGCAGCGTCGGTGGCGACGGCACCCGGGGGCGGTCCGAGCACACATTCGTACTGCTGCACCAGCAGGTCCAGCTCCCGATCCCAGTCCCGCCCCACCGCAAAGGCGCGCGCGCCCTGGGTCATGGCGTACCGCACGGTCTCATCGTCGAGCACGGCTATCATCGCGCGGCTCAGCTCCTCCGCGTCGCCGGGCCGCACCAGTCGTCCGTTGATGCCGTCGCGCACGTTATCCCGCATGCCGCCCGCGTCCACGCCGATGACGGGGAGGCCCGACGCCATCGCCTCGAGGGCCACGAGACCGCAGGTCTCCGTGGCCGAGGGGAAGACGAACAGATCGGCGTCGGCGTAGAGATCCGCCAGCGCGTCTCGATCGAGGAATCCGAAGTGCCGGGCGAAGGGAAGCTCCCGGCGCACTCGGCCGGCCTCGGGACCGTCTCCGGCGACGCAGAAGGCGCAGCGTTCGCCCATCGTAGCGTGGACGCTTTGGAACGCGGGGATGAGCGTGTCCATGCCCTTCTCGACCGCGAGGCGTCCGACGTAGAGCACGAGTTGCTTCCCGGTGGCCCCGAGAGCTGAACGGCGGTGCTCGTCTCGCCGGCCGGGCGCGAAGATGCGGCAATCCACGCCCCGCCCCCAGGTAACCGCGCGGGGCAGCCCGAGCGCGTGCAACTCGCCGCGGGTCACGTCGCTCGGTGTCTGGGTGGCGCGGGCCGGTCCGTGGAACCAGCGGAGGTAGCGCTGGGTCAGAGGGACGGCCCACCCGCCCAGATACTTGCCGGCATAGCGGGGGAAGTCGGTGTGAAACGAGGTGACGAGCGGCCGCTGCCACCGGCGGGCGTACGCTCGCCCGAAGCCGCCGATCGGACCTTCAGTGACTGCGTGGACGAGGTCGGGCTCGAAGGCGTGGATTCGAGCCGCGAGTCCCCGGCCCCACGGCCAGGAGATGCGAACGGCGGGATAGGGCGGGCAGGGGACCGAGGGTGCGCGATGGATGTCCGCACCGTCGTCGCTCAGGTCGGGATACGAGGGCGCCAGCACCTGCACCGAGTGGCCCCGGTCGATGAGCCCGCGGCGCATCGTCGCGAGCACGGTGGTGACGCCGTTGACCTCCGGTAGATACGTATCGGTCGCGAGGGTGACACGCACTCCCGAAGACTGACCGGCCTCGGGCACGGGTGTGCAACGGCGCCGTAAAGGCTGTGCAACGAGACCGGCTAGAGGGCCGGTGCGACGGTTGCGAACGCCGGGTCGAGCGCCTCGTCGTCTTCGGCGGGGGCCTCGTCTTCGGTGGCGGTCCAGGTCATCAGCTCGAACACGCCATCCCAGCGCTCGACGAGCGCGGTGCAGTGCTCGATCCAGTCGCCGCAATTCATGTAGGTGAGTCCCTCGAGGTCCCGGATGACCGGCTGGTGGATGTGTCCGCAGATCACGCCCTGAGCCCCGACCGACCGAGCCCGCTCCGCCAGTACCCGCTCGAAGTTGCCGACGTAGACCGTGGCGCGCTTGACGCTCGCCTTCACCGCGCGGGAGAAACTCCAGGGTTGGAGGCCGGCCATGGCGCGGATCCGGTTGCCCATGGCGTTCAACCAGATCAAGCCGTCGTAGGCGTGTGCCCCGAGCCGGGCGATGAGCGGGTGGGCCTGGACGACGGCGTCGGCTTCGTCGCCGTGGGTGACGAGGAACCGCCGTCCGTCGAGCGCGTCGTAGGGGGTCTGGCGGGTGACGTGGATGTTGACCAGGCCGGCGAGCGCGGCGATGTCGGCGTCGTGGTTACCGGGAAGATAGACGATCTGCTGGCCTCGCTGGGCCCGCTTGAGCACGTGGCGGACCAGCTTGTTGTAGACCGGCTCCCAGCGGACCCGGCGGCGCATCATCCACAGATCGATAATGTCGCCGACGAGGTAGAGCCGCTCGCTGGGCGTGGCCCTGAGGAATGCCAGTGCGGCGGCCGCTCGGGACCCGGTGAGCCCGAGGTGGAGATCGGACAGGAAGATGCTGCGGACGGCGGGCGGCATCAGGGGCTCCCGAGCGATCGGAGGCGCACCGCGGTCGGGTTCCGACCGCGGCGCGCCCGAAGGCTGTCCGAGGGGAGCATGCCCGGCAAGGGCGACCGGCGAGCCGTTAACTGATTGTTACGCGACCGGGTGCGACACCAGTAGACCAGTCTGCAACCCACTGCCCCATAGCAACCAACGGCGGCCGCCGATTCGCCCGCCGGCTCCTCTGCGGCGCCGAGCTCAGTTGCCGATTGGAAACGCCTGCGGCAAGTGGACGCCGATGTTCTGCATCGACGTCGGACTCGCCGGCGCCGGAGGGTTGTCGCAGACCGGGTGCCCGAAGCCGCTCGCGCTCTTCCCGCTCGCGTCGATGTCATAGATAATGTTGTCGTCCTTGCCACCGTCGGCGACGCCCGCCGGCACGTGGTCGAGCTTGAGGTTGAAGCGGACCTTCCAGCCGATATTGTGGTCGGCGCAGGACGCGTCGCCACTCACGCCGACGCCACCGACGATGTTGCCGCTCGCGTCGTAAAGCGAGAATCCGCCCCCGAACACGTTCGTTCCGCCGATCCGCTTACCCACCATGTAATCTTGGGGCGTCCCATAGCTCGCGGCCTCTCCGCCGTAGGCCGCGTCCTCGTTGATCGGGTTGGCCTCCTGCAGCCCGAAGAGACTCCCGCCTGGCTGGGTAGCCGCGTAGAGATTGGCGGTTGAAAGCGCGAGCGTGGGCAAGCTGAACGCATTGGCCGTGTTTGCCTTCTGGGCCGAGATCACGCGGCTGCCCGGCCACTGGTCGCCTTCCTTCGCCCCGGTGTAAGCCACAGCCACGACCACGCCGCTCCGATCGACAACCGTTGCCCACATGTTAAGGGAAAAGCCACCATTGCCGGATGGGGGGTTGCCCACTGCGGTCGTGAGCGCCGCCTTGAGTTGGTCGAACGTGACGACCGCGGTAGGGGTGAAGCTGGGCGGCGTCGTAACGTTGTCGCCGCTGCAGGCGGCGGCCGCCATAAGGCCGGCGATGCCGGCTGCGTGACGCATGTGTGCGCTTGGACGAGGCGTCATGGGACGGTCCTCCAGACTGTGACCACCGTGGATCAGATCCTTCGTGGCGCCTGGAGACCGACGTCGCGGAGGAGGCGAGGACCCGGGGCATTGCGGTCCGGGCGTTCGCCGGGTGAGCCCGTCTTAAATCGATCGTTGGTTTGTTGCGAGATGCTACGGGCCGGTCCTACATCTGTCAAGCGTCACGCAGCGACCCGAACGGGGCTGACCGCCGGCGGTCCGGCCGGGGGTGGCCTGGTGTCGGCGGGCGGACTGCCGTGACTCGACGCGCATACCCCACTTTCGGGAAAATTTCGGGGTCCGATGAAAGCATCGGCGTGTCGTTCTGCGTCGCGAATTCGTGAGGCGAGGGGGGCGGAGAGTTGACAACCCGCGGGTTGCGGGCTACATGAACCTGCCCGCTGGTCTTCCCGCGCCATCACTCCGGGTGCGCCGGGAGGGGCGTCTGTACCCGGTCCAGTCACGAGGGAGGCATGTGTATGTCGCAACTCGTCGCGCTGTCGGTGAGCATTGGGCTGCTGGGTGGGATCGCTACGATTCTCTATCTCAAGCTGGGTCTGCTCATCTGGGCTGGGTTCATCGCCTGGGCCTGTTTCTTCCACTCCGGCGGTGACAGCAGCGCGCTCAAGAACACCATTGTGGGCAACGCCTTCGGAGCCCTCTGCGCCTGGGTGGCGGCCCTCATCATCCTCTCCGCTCCAAGCATGACGGAGACGCTGACGCTGCCGGTGTGGGCCGGGATCGTCGTAGGCGTGACCGTGCTGATCCTCTGCCTGGCCGCGCACATCAAGGCCTTCTCGGTCATTCCGGCGAGCGTATACGGCTATGCCGCTGTCTTCGCTTTTCTGCTCCAGACCGCCGACAGCATGACCAAGGAAAAGCTGATGTCGGCGACCCTGGGCAACGCGCTGATCATCGTCATCCTCTCCATGGCGATCGGCGCGTTGTTCGGGCTGGCGTCGGGCAAGCTCGCCGGGGCGTTCACAAAGAAGGGCTGAGCTCGCAGACGCCGGTCGGGAAGGCCAGGGCCCCGCTGACGCGGGGCCTTGTCTCTTGCAGCGTCGCTCAGTCCGCCAGCCGCTTCGGATCCCCAGTCGTGGACTGTGGGGGCGAGGGGTTGCCCTCGGGTTGGCGCGGCGCTGCGGAACGGGCCTCGTCGCTCCCGGGATTCAGGTTCTGCGCGTCTGAGACGGTGCGTTTGAACTCGCGGATCCCCTTCCCGAGCGAGGCGCCGATCTCCGGCAGCCGCTTGGCTCCGAAAAGGAGAAGTACGACGACCAGAATGAGCAACAGCTTGTCGAAGCCGATCTCTCCCATGGGAACTCCCTTGACCTACGGCGTTGGCCGCGGGTACACAGTGTGCCATTCGCCAAACAATCCACCGATCGGCGTGCCGACCGCGGCGCCGGCGCTCCCGAAGAGCAGCTCGAACCACAGTGTCTCGCCGCGGTCGATCTGGTACTTCCCGGCTAAATTCACCGCCCCGATCGCCATGGCGCCGACCAGGAACCCGACAATGGCTCCTTTGTCCCACGCCCCGCCCCGAACCTGGATCCGCCGGATCTCCTGGATGGGAATTGCGTGTGCACCCACTGTGGTGTCGAAGGTCCAAGCCCCGGGCCCATAGCGGTCGAATCGGATGGTGCTTCCGACCAGGCGAGGACCCAGGAGGACGATCGGGGTCGGTTGCCCGCCCTCGAGCGTGACCCGGATTTGCGACTGATGGTTGAGGCGCTGTGCCAGGTCGGCCCATGCCGAGTCGGTCGGGGGCGACTGCGCGACGGACCTCCCGGACGGGAGGGTGAGTAACGCGGCGAGAATGAGGGCGCGGCCCATCGACGAACTCTACTGCCGTCCCCTCCAGCGAGGTAGCCGCCCTCATCCTCGGTGCGCGTCACGCACAAGACGCTCTTTCCCGGCTCGACCCCGGGGCGATCTACGGCCCGGGCAGCACCTCCGCGTCGAGGACTTGCGCCGCGTGGGCCTGGTGCATCGCGGAGTCGATCCCATCGACGTACGGATCGGCGACGACGAAGATGATGGCCGAGCTGCCGGGCGTGAGCATGGCCTGGATCTTGTCCGCGTTCGCGGTCGAAATGCCGGCCTCATTGCGGCCGGTTGTGCGCTCCGGTGGGGTCGGAGCCGCCGTCTTCCCCAGCAGGGCCACTACGCCGTCGATGGTCTTCCCTGCCCGGGGGCTCGCCTGTGCCCCGCTCTTTCCCTGCTCCTTGTGAACGCTCAAGCCGCCCTTCGCGTCCCTGGAGACCACGGCGTACGATTCCAGATGAACGACCTGGTCCTGCTGCGTCGCCGCCATGTTGTCCATGGCCTGCTGTGCCCCGGTCTCCCCGGGGAAGACGACAAAGATCACGCTGATCGGTGCGGAGTCCGGTGCCGCAACGGCGCCGGTTTCCTGAGCGTCAGCCGGACCCGCTCCCAGGAGCAGTGCCCCGGTGACAAGTACGGACCCGAGACAGGGCGGGGCGAGCGCAGAACGTCGAAGTGGTGACATCGTTCCCTCCTTGCTACGGAACCAAGGTGCACAGGTGGTAACTCGATTGGCGTGACCGCCCGCACAACAAGGTGAGCCAGCGCCCGCAGGCGCGGTGCCGGGCAGACCGGAAGGGCTGTCGGCATTTTCCCGGCAGCCGCCGGATGAACGCTGAGGTCTAGGGTGGAGGGGCGCGGTGTTCGGCGCTGGAGCAGGGATGCCGACGATCTTTCGACGACGGTCCGGCTACCGGCCGCTTTGGTCTCGTGCCGGATGACCACGTGCTGGCCCGGTGGCGCGTCGGGGAGGCTGGTCGAGAAGGCCGCGCTGGAGACTTTCCGTGCGCCGAACGGGTCCAGCGGCCCGAGGGTCAGCCACGAGCCCCACCCAGCGCACTGGATGCCTCACACGCTTCTGGGTCCGGACGCCCGGCCCGTCACACCGGGCGCGGCTCGGGATCCTCGCCCCGTGTCTTGAGCGCGACCCGCTGGCCTCGGCGGACCCCACCGCGAAACTCGAAGTGTCCCGGATCGAGAGGGCGCTCGCCCAGCTCCTCGACGGACGAGGCGCCCCGCTGCTCCAGCACCAGCATCGTCGCTTCGTCCGCCGGGATCCATTCGCCGCCGGGGATGCGCGGATAGCTCGAGACGTACTCGGGCCGGAGGCGGCACTCCCGGTCCGATGAGCGGTCGCCGCGGCGGTGCAGCCGGGGCGAAGCCCCCTCGCCCGCGACCGGTCCTTCGCCGGCGCTTCCGTCGGAGTGGCCGCGAAACTCGAAGTGGCCGTCGGGCAGGAGGCGCGGGCCGAACCGGACCGCCTTCGGCTGGGCGAGACTCCAGACAAGCAGGCGGCGCCCGAGGGCTGCCGCCGGCTCCCACACGCCGGGCTCCAGCGCGGGATACAGGTTCGCGTGCTCCGGCCTGAGCCGGGCTTCGCGGGAGGAAGTTTGCATGAGAACACCCTCGGCGGCGGGGCGAACGCCCCTGTGCCGTCGAGGTTACTTCCGGAGCTGGGGGGCGTCAAGCAGCCCCGGCGGTTCCCCGAAGGCTGTCCAGGCTCCAGGTGCCGGCCCCACGGCCGGCGATATAGAGAAAGACGAACGAGAAAATGGCGGGCAGCTCCCCGTGATTCAGGATCGGCAATGGGCCGCCGTGCGGCAGATGCATGTAGAAGTACGCCACCGCCATCTCGCCGCTCGCGATGAACGCCGCCGGGGTCGCGAACAGGCCGACCAGCATGAGCGGTCCGCACGTCATCTCGATGAGCCCGGCCGCGATGAACAGCGGCGGTCCGCCCCACACGGGATGGCCGCCGAACACACCGAAGAGCTTCTGCGCGCCGTGGCAGAGGTACACGAACGGGACGACAATGCGCATGAGGGCGTAGGTCTGCTCGGTGTAGCGGCCGAGAACGGCGCGAAGGGATGCCATGGTCACGCGGACTGAGCCTTCGGTCGCCAGAGGGCGGCGTCGACGATCGACCAGAGATGGATGATCCACCCGAGCAGGAACCACCAGAGCACGGCCGCGAGCACGAACATCACCAAGGCCGCGACCAGCCGGCCCTGGAGCAGCTGACCCAGGCCCGGGATGAAGAAACTGGCCAGCGCCGCGATGACGTTACCGGTTGAACCCCGACCGGCCATGATCGCTCCTCAGGGCTGCGCCGCTGCCGAGTCGAGCCGGGTCCCGCGCCGCTGCGCCGAGTCGCTCACATCGAGGGCGCGCTGTACCGCTCCGGCACCGGGAACCCTCGATTGTCCGATGATGCTGTCCCGCTCGCGCTCGGTGCGACCGGTGCCGGCCGTGACGCTGCTACCCTTGCAGGCACCGAAGGTCACACCCGCCGCGAGCAGGGCCGCGAACCGGCGGATGGGCATGCGAGTCCTCCATGCGTAGCGAGAGTCGGGTGAATGGTACGGGCTTTCGGACGGCGGGGCCAGGAGGCTATGGCTGGCGCGTCGACGGCCGAATCCTTGCCGCCCGCTCCGCGAGCCGCATTATTTCCCCAAGCGGCCCGGAAGGTCCAGTCGTCGGCCGGCGAGGTCTCTCGAACACCGGGCGTTTTCCAGCTGCGAGGCGGGCATGGCTACGATCTTGTGCGTAGACGATGAAGCCGCAGTCGGCGTCGTGCTGGAGCACACCCTTGCCAAGCTGGGTCACACCCCGCTGCTCGCCGGGAGCGTTCCCGAGGCGGTGGCGGCGGTCGGGCGCGGCGACATCGACCTGATCATCGCGGACTACGTCATGCCCGGCTCCACCGGGCTCGATCTCCTCCAGCTGCTCGCCGAGCAAGGACACCGGATCCCGGTCATCATCATGACCGGATATTCGAGCATCGAGAGTGCGGTGACCTCCATCAAGAGCGGCGCGATCGATTACCTCACGAAACCGGTCGGGCCGGAGACTCTGGAGATCGCCGTGAATCAGGCGCTC
The DNA here is from genome assembly GCA_041498715.1 of Gemmatimonadota bacterium. Taxonomy (GTDB): domain Bacteria; phylum Gemmatimonadota; class Gemmatimonadetes; order Gemmatimonadales; family GWC2-71-9; genus DASQPE01. The sequence continues at coordinate 8,397 of JBGQIW010000020.1, forward strand.
GAGGTGATCCGCCTCCGCCGGGAGAACGAGTCTTTCCGGAGCGAGATTCGGCAGCTGCGCGGTTCCCGCGCGCTGATCGGCGAGAGCCCGGCATTCCGGCGGGTGATGGAGACGATCGCGGCGGTCGCGCCGACCCGCGCGACCGTGCTCCTCGAAGGCGAATCGGGCACGGGCAAGGAGTTGTTCGCGCGGGCGATCCACGACTTGAGCCCGCGGGCGGAAGGCCCGTTTGTGACGGTCAACTGCGCGGCGCTCCCCGAGGGGCTGGTCGAAAGCGCCCTGTTCGGCCACGAGCGCGGCGCGTTCACCGGAGCGACGGCGCGCGCTGCGGGGGCCTTCGAGCGCGCGCACGGCGGGACCCTGTTGCTCGATGAGATTTCCGAGATGCGGCTCGACCTCCAGTCGAAGCTGCTGCGCGCGATCCAGGAGCAGGAGTTCGAGCGCGTGGGCGGCTCCCAGTCGATCCGCGTGGACGTGCGTCTGATCGCCACGACCAATCGGGACCTCAAGGTCGAGGTGGATGCCGGCCGCTTCCGCAACGATCTCTACTATCGACTCAATGTCATGCCGATCCGCACGCCGCCACTTCGGGAGCGGGTGCAGGATATCCCCCGGCTGGCGCACTACTTCCTGCGGCGGGCGGTCGCCACGCTTGGCACCCAGGCGGTGCAGATCGCGCCGGACGCGATGGTCCTGCTTCAGCGCCAGACCTGGCCCGGCAATGTTCGGGAGCTGGCCAACCTCATCGAGCGCGCGGCGATCCTGGGGCGGGGCGACACGATCCTGGCGTCGGCATTCACCGATGATTCCGTCGGCGTCGTGGCCGAGGAACCCGCCGCCGAGGCCGGGGGCACCGGGGCGGCCGACATCCCGCCGCAGGATGACCCGGTCTTCGACCTCGACGAGCTCGAGCGGCGGGCGATCGAACGCGCGTTGGCTGCCACAGGTGGCAACCGCACCCGCGCCGCCCGGCTGCTCGGGATCAGCGAGCGGACCCTCCGCAACCGCCTGAACCAGCCCAAGACTACTCCGGAAAATTGAGCCGCTTTGCCAGCGGGGCAGGGCGGCGACGTCCGGAAGATCCTTCCCAGGCGGGCCTGAAACCCGCCGTGTTTCCGGTGGCCGTTCGGTCGGCTCCTCAGCTGCTAAGCCCAACCATCAGGCCATATTAGGCCCCATCGAGCCGGGGCATCTGGCCGTCTGTCCGGCCTCGGTATGCCGCTTGCCCCTCCTGCTCCCGTTCACCCGAGTACCTATCTTCGACACCAGCCGGTGGTAGTCGGCCAGGGAGCGGACTGTGAGCATCGTAGCGAAGGGCTCGCCCGCCCGTTCCGAGGCGCGGCTCTGGACCCGCTATCGCGTCGCCCGGGACCCAGCCGCTCGAGCCCAGCTGGTCGAGCAGCACCTGGGGCTGGTCCGGTACGTGGTGCGCGGCATGGTGCCGCGCATCGCTCAGCTAGAGGCGGCCGATCTCGAGAGCGCCGGCACCCTGGGGCTGCTGCGAGCCCTCGACAAATTCGATCCGTCGCGGGGCCTCGCGTTCAGCACCTACGCGGTCCACCGAATTCGGGGAGCGATCCTCGACGACTTGCGGGCGCGCGACCCAGCACCCCGTTCGACCCGCCGCAACGCCCGCCGACTGGCCGCTGCCACGTCCCGGCTCGAGCAACGTCTTGGACGCCCGCCGGCGCCGCTCCAGGTGGCGGAAGCGCTGGGAATCGATCTTTCCACGCTCTGGCGGTGGCAGGCGGCGCTGCCGCCTACGTGCACGCTGTCCTTGGACGACGCGATGGGCTCGGCCCAGTTCGAGGCGGCCGTCGGAACGCCGGCGCCACAGGGGGACCCGCTGGAGGCGGAGCAGACCGCCTGTCTGGAGGCGGCGATCGCACGACTCCCCGAGCGGGAGCGGGCCGTCGTCGTCCTGTCCTTCTACGAGCGCCTTACGCTTCGCGAAATCGGACGGCGGCTGGAGGTGTCCGAATCCCGGATATCCCAGATCCGGAGCCACGCATTGCGCCGACTGCGGGACTGGTTGCTGACGGATCAGGTGCGGTCTCGGGGCGCGGCATGAAGCGTGTGGTCGTCATCGACGACGACGAGTCGATCCGCCGCACTCTGGGCGTACTGCTGGAGCGCGCCGGGTACGCGGTTGTTCTTGCCCCCGACGGGGAAGAGGGCCTGCGACACTGCCGCGCCGCCGTGCCGAATCTGGTGATGACGGACATTCACTTGCCGGGGATGGACGGCATCGAGGTCGCACTCGCACTCCGGACCTTGGCGCCCGAGCTGCCGGTGATCGTGATGTCCGGCGGCGATCGCACCGCGCGGCTCGACCTGCTCGGTAGCGCTCTGCTGCTCGGTGCCGTTCGCGTCCTGCGGAAACCGTTCACTATCGACGAGGCGCTGAGCGCGATAGAGGCGGCCCTGGGCGGGTGAGCGGGGCCCTTACCCGCCCGATGGGTGCCAGGTCGCCAGCTCGACCACAAACCGCGCTCCGTGAGCCGCCGGCTCGTGACGCACGGAGCCCGCGCAATCCTCCACCAGCCATCGCGCGACCGGCAACCCGAGCCCGGCGAGCGGTCGGCCGGTCTTGGTGGTGACGAACGCCTCGAACAGCCGGTCCCGGATCTCCGCGGGCGTGCCGGGGCCGTCGTCTTCAACGACGAGCGCCACCGTTCGTCCGTCCTCGGCCACCCGGCCGCTGAGACGGATCGTCCCGCGGCCCCGCTGGACGATGGCCTCATGCGCGTTGACGACGAGGTTGAGCAGCGCGTGCGCAAGCTGGTCCTCCCTGGCGCGCACCGCAGGGAAGGACCGCACCGGCGCCTGGGTCGCGTCGAGGCGCACGCCGGCGTGATTGCCGGCGTGGAGGGCTGTGATCTGCTCGATTACGCCCGCCAGGGCGACCGGGCCGGGCTCAGCCGGGCCGGGAGCGGCTCGCAGAGCGTGATCAAGGAGCTGCAGGCATGCGTTGAGCCGGGCCGAGGCGGCGTGGAGCGTGTCACGGAGGGTCGAGTCGGGAGGCGTCTCCGGCTGGTCCAGCAAATCCCCTACGAGTGAGATGGCTTGAGCCGGACTGCGCACATCGTGCATGAGCCACCGGCCGATCGTGCCGTAAACCGTCGCGCGGTTGGCTGCGATGAGCACCTCTCGGTCCCACTCCGGCGCCCCGCTCACGTCCCCGGTTCTTGCGCCAGGCGGGCCAGCCGGCCCCGCACCTCGCGGACGCCGGGCTGGAGCTCGGCGTCCGCGTCCTTCCAGAGGTCCACGAATTTCCCGTAGTACGCGGCGGCCCGTTTCCGGTCGTTGCGCGCCTCGTACAGCTCACCCAGCCGCTTGTAAGACGCGGCGAGCTCCGCCGGGTCGATTCTCCAGCGCAAGGGCCCGGGGCTTTCCACGTAGCGCTCGTAGAGCGCGCGGGCGGAGTCCGCTTGTCGCTGGCGGTCGTAGACGGCCGCAAGCTGGGGGAGTCCGCACACTCCGCAGCCTCCCGACTCGGTATACGCCTGCTGATACGCCACAAGCGCGTCAGGGTCGTGCCCCTCGGCTTCGGCGACGGCTCCGTAGACCAAACCCCGCCAGCCGATCGCGCGCCGCACCTGGTCCGGCACCGCTGCCTCGTACTCCTTCAGAAGCCGGCGCGCCTGATCCGGTTTGTGGGCCGTCGCGTACACCTCCGCCAGCTCGAGATAGGGCCGGTCCGTGGGCGGGATCGACTCGAGCGGATGCTTGGCCAGTGCATCCGACACGGTACCCAGCGCCTCCGTCGGCCGGTTGCGGTAGCGGAGGTCGAGGAGCGCGAGTCTGGCGGCACCGATCAGATAGTCGCGCGGCAGCGTACGGGCCTCGCCCGCGGACATGAAGTCCCGCTGGTCCTGCGCGGCCTCGGTCAGCTTGCCCTGGGTCTCGGCTACCACCGCGAGACGATTGCTGGTCTCCGCCCGCCAGAGCTGGCTGGTGGGCTCGCGCTCGCGAAGTTGACGCAGGGACTTCTCGGCGGCCGGGTAGTCCTTCCGCGACAGATCGATCGCTGACTCCAGCGCCAGCGCGGGGGCCACGGTACCCGGTGATGCTCTCCTTAGCGCCGCGAGCGTGGACTCGGCGGCCGCATACCGTCCTTGTCCTAGCTGAGCAGCGGCTGCGTTCTGGAAGAAGGCTGCGGCCGTTCCGAGCCGCATGGCGTGCGTCGCCAGCGTCTCCGCCTCCGCGTAATGGCGCTGCTTGTTCAGAAGCAGGGCGAGGTTGTTCAGCGCCACGTCGTTGTCGGGATCCAACGCGAGCACGGAGTGGTACGCCGACGCGGTCTTGGCTTCGTCATAGTCCGCGTCGCTATGGTAGTACGCAATCGTCAGCTCGCGCTCGACGTCCGACAGGCGATCGCGATGCTCGTACGCTTTTGTGGTGGCCTGGATCGAGCGGGACGCGGCGAGGTTACCATTGGCGATGGCGACGGCGAGCTTCCGGTACGCCATCGCGAACCCGGTGTCGAGCGCGACGGCCTCCTCCAGGAGGGGGATGGCCTCCTCCATCCGGTCCTGGTCCGCATAGCGGACCGCTTCGGAGTACTTCCGGAGCGCCGGCAGCGATGCCGTCGTGACCCGCTCGAGCGGCGTGCTTTCGCGAATGGTGACCAGCGACTCGCCGATCCGCTCCCGCAGCTTGGCGGAGAGCTGGTCGATCGCCTTGAGCAGCGCGCCCGGCCCCTCCGCCGTCTCCCGCACCGCCGTGAGCACGCGACCGTCGGTGGCGTCGAGCAGACTGGCCGAGAGCACGTAACTCGCGCCCACCGGATCGATCTGACCCACGACGACCGCCTTGATGCCCGACCGCTCGGCCACTTCCCGGGCCAGCGCCGGGGCCAGACCGGCCACCGCCGGCCGCTCCATCCGGCGCAGCGCGTCGGTGACTTCGCTCGCATCCGCCAGCCGCAGCGTCGGTGACTGCTGCAGGTCCACCCGGAACGCCTCCGTGACGGAGGGGCCGAGGGTCGAGTCCGCGGAGCGGTTCTCGAAGTCAGCCAGGATCAGCTTCTCCCGGTTCTTGAGCACGCCCGAGGCGACCAGCGTCCCTACCGGGCCGATGCCCAGGACCCGCATCGCGGTGTACCCGGCCGCGACGACGGCGAGCGCGCCGAACGCGGCCACGCCGCCGGTGAGCGCTCTGCGCCAGGTGAGCCAGCGGCGGACGCCGGTCTCCGGCACGGGCGTATGAATGGCTGTCGTGCGGGCGATGGCCCGGCGCCGCTCCTGGAGGCCGGTGAAAAGCATGATCGGAAGGCCGGCCAGGAGCAGCACGACGGCGCCGACCAATACCCAGTCCGGCAGGCCGAGGCGGTAGACGAGGAAGGCGACGAGGGCCAGCACGATGACTGCGGCGACGACGAACGCCACGATCACCCTGATCGGGTTCCCCCGGCGGATCGCGGCGGCCGTGGCTCCGGAGACGACCGGCTGCGCCCCGGTCGGCGTGAGCTCGCCGCTGGGCGTGGTGGTGGCCTCGAGCGGGGCCACCAGGTCGGCGGCGCTCTGGGGCCGGTCGGCGGCGCGCTTCTCCAGGCAGCGCATCACCAGGCTCGCGAGCGCCGGCGGGCAGCCTGGCGCGCGGGCGAGCAGAGGCTCGGGTGCCTGGGTGACGTGGGCGGCCAGCACCTGCTGCGGCGACCGGGCGTCGAACGGCGTCCGGCCGGCCACCATCTCGTAGCCCATTACGCCGAGGGCGTAGATGTCGGCCCGGTGATCGATGCTTGGGTCCGCGACCGCCTGCTCCGGCGACATGTAGGCCGGGGTTCCCAGCGTCATGCCGACGGTCGTGAGCCCCTCGGGGCTGTCGGCGGCCTCGCTCACGGCCTTCGCGATCCCGAAGTCCATGACCATCGCGTGGCGGCCCGAGATCATGACGTTCTCGGGCTTGATGTCCCGGTGGACCACGCCGTGGGCGTGGGCGTAGGCGAGCGCGTCGGCGACTTCCCGCAGGTAGCGCGCGGCATCGGCGGGCGGAAGTGCGCCCTCACGCGACAGCTTGGCGCGGAGCGGCTCGCCGTCCACGTACGGCATCACGTAATAAAGGAAGCCGCCAGCCTCACCCGAGTCGTGCAGCGGCAGGATATGCGGGTGGGTGAGCTGGGCGGCGATCTCGATCTCCCGGAGGAATCGTGCTCCGCCGATCGACTCGGCCAGCTCCGGCCGGAGCACCTTGACGGCGACCCGGCGCCGGTGCTTCAGGTCTTCCGCGAGATAGACCGTGGCCATCCCGCCCTGGCCGAGCTCGCGCTCGATCCGGTAGCGGTCCGCCAGCGCGGCGGCGATGCGGGTCGCGAGGTCGGGACGTTTTGACTCGGTCATCTCAGGCTCCGGGCTCCTGGGCGAGCCGGGCGAGCCGACCGCGGATCTCCTTTACCCCGGGCTGCAGCTCGGGGTCGGCGTCCTTCCAGAGCTCCACGAATTTCCCGTAGTACTGGGCGGCCTTCTTCCGGTCGCCCTTGGCCTCGTACAGCTCGCCCAGGCGCTTGAGCGCCGGCGCGAGCGTCAGGCCTCCGTTATAGAGCCGGTTCATGGTCGGCGTGGTGACCAGCTGCTCATACGCCATGAGGGCCGAGTCGGGTTGTCCCATCCCGTCGTATGTGCTGCCAAGCTCGTAGAGGCCGCAGACGCCGCAGCCGCCCGCTTCGTCGTAATACTTGCGATAGGCGGCGATCGCATCGCGGTGGCGTCCCTCCGCCTCTGCCACGTAACCGGCCGCGAGGTCGCGGCTGAAGTCGCCGGATCTGATTGCGGCCGGGACGGCGGACTCGTAATCCCTCAGATAGCGTTTGGCCTGGTCCGGCTTGCCCGCCAGCGCGTACAGACGCGCCAGCTCGGTGTAGGGCCGGTCGAGCGCGGGTAGGGAGTCGAACGGATGGCGCGCGACCGCCGCGGCGAGAGAGGCGAGCGCGTCGGCCGGCCGGTTGCGATAGCGGATGTCGATCTCGGCCAGGCCGGCCGTCGCATTGAAGTAGTTCTGTAGCACGTGCCGGGCCTCGCCGTCCGCGCCGAAGTCGCGCAGGTATCGCTCCGCCTCGGCCAGCCTGCCTTGCGTCCCCCGCAGGGCGGCGAGGGACAAGTCGCCGTAAGCCTGCCAGAGCGGACTCGCCCGCTGTTCGCGCCGGAGCCTGGTGATCTGGCTGTCCGCGGTCGTGAAGTCGCCCTGGGCCGCGGCCAGCTCGGCGGCAACGGACACGATCCCGGGGTTGCCCGGCATCCGCTTCTCCGCGAGGTCGAGAGCCGCCCGCGCGTCGGTGAAGTGTCCCTGCGCAACCTGGGCATTGATCGCGTTGCGGACGAAGGTCGTTCCGCGCCCGAGCCGTGTCGCCCGGACCGCGAGGCTCTCTGCCTCGGTCCACTGCCGCTGCCGCATCAGGATACCGGACAGGTTGTTCAGCGACACCAGATTGTCGGGGTCTACCGCGAGCGCCGAACGATAGGCTCCCGCCGCCTTGACGAGGTCGTACTCGACGAAGCTGAAGTAGTAAGCCGTGGCCAGCGCCCGCTCGAGCTCCGGGAGCCGGTCCCGCATGGCGTAGGCCTTGGTCGCGGCCGCGGTCTGCTCGGAAGTCGATTGCCCGGTATTGGCCAGCATTACGGCCAGCTTGCGCCAGGCCATGGCGAACCCGGTGTCGAGGGCTACCGCCTCGCGGATCATCGGAATCGCTTCATCAAGCCGGTCCTCTTCCTCGAGGCGCAGGGCATCGGAGTACTTGCGCAGCGCCGGGAGCGACGCGGTCGTGACCTGCTCGAGCGGCGGCTTCGCCCGGATCGTCACCAGCGACTCGCCGATCCGCTCGCGCAGCTTGCTGGAGAGCCGGTCGATCGCGCCGAGCAGACCGCCGGGGTCGGCGGCCGTCTCCCGCACGGCGGTGAGCACCTGCCCGTCGGCCGCCGAGACCAGGCTGGCCGAGAGCACGTAGCCGCTCCCGACCGGATCGATCTGGCCCGTCACGACTGCTTTGATCCCCTGCCGTTCGGCGACCTCCCGCGCGAGCGCCGGTCCGAGCACACCCGCAGTCTGGCGTTGCATGCGCTGGAGCGCGTCGCGCACCAGCTGCTGGTCCACGAGGCGGACCGTAGGTGACTGGGACAGGTCCACCCGCATCGCCTCGGTGAGGGACGGGCCCAGCGTCGTGTCGGCGGTGCGGTTCTCGAAGTCCGCGAGCAGAAGCGGCTCGCGATTCTTGAGCACGCCCGAGGCGACCAACGTTCCGACGGGTCCGATGCCGAGCACCCGCATAACGGTGTAGCCGGCGGCGACCACGGCCAGTCCGCTGAAGGCGAGTCCGCCGCCCAGGAGCGCCTTGCGCCAGGTGAACCATTGCGCCGGGCCCACCGGTGGCGGCGTGTAGACCGCCGTGGTGCGGGCGATGGCCCGCCGCCGCTCGTGGTACCCGGTGAGCAGCATGATCGGGAGTCCGGCCGCGAGCAGCCCGATCGCGCCATAGAACACCCAATCGGGCAGGCCGAGCTTGCGGACCAGCAGCCAGACCAGCGCGAGCACCAGCACCGCCCCGACGCCAAAGAGGAGGGCCACCCGGGCCGGGTGGGCGCGGCGGATGGCCGCCTCGGTCCCCGACGAGATGATGGTCTGGGCCCCGGTGGGCGCCATCCCGCCGCTCGGCGTCGTCATCGCGTCGAGCTGCGGCACCAGCTCGGCCGCCGATTGCCACCGGTCCGCCGCTCGCTTCTCCAGGCAGCGCATCACCAGCCCGTTGAGCTGGGGCGAGATGGCGGGGCGATAGCGGGTGGCGGGATCGGGGGTCTGGGTGATGTGGGCGGCGAGGAGGGCCTGGGGGGTCGGAGCGGTGAACGGCGGCCGGCCGCAGAGCATCTCGTAGGCGAGAGCGCCCACGGCGTAGATGTCGGCCCGGTGGTCCACGTGCGGATCGGCGGCGGCCTGCTCCGGCGCCATGTAGGCCGGCGTCCCCAAGGCCACGCCGAGACTGGTGAGAGACCCGGCGGAGCTCCCGCTCGAGGCGCTGACGGCCTTGGCGACGCCGAAGTCGGTGACCACGGCGTGGCCCTCGGAAAGGAGCACGTTGTCGGGCTTGATGTCCCGATGGACGACGCCGTTCCGGTGGGCGTAGGCCAGCGCGTCCACGACGTCGCGCAGGATCCTGGTGGCTTCGGTCACGGGCAGCTCCCCCTCGCGCGCGAGCTTCACCCGGAGCGATTCGCCCTGGATGAATGGCATCACGTAGTAAAGGAGGTCGCCCGAGGCCCCAGCGGTGAGGAGCGGAACGATGTGCGGGTGCTGGAGCTTGGCGGCGAGGACGATCTCGCGCTCGAACCGTTCCGAGTTGACGCCGGCGCCCATCTCCGGCGGCAGCACCTTGATGACCACCTGGCGGCCGAGCCGGGTTTCCTCGGCGAGGAAGACGTGGCTCATCCCCCCGCCCCCGAGCTCGCGCTGGATGCGGTAGGTCTCGCCAACCACGCCCTGAAGGCGGGCTTGGAGGTCTATGGTGAGGCTCCCAGTGGGGGGAAAGGCGACAGGAAAGCTACGATCCCCCCCCGCTGGGGGCCAGTCAGGGGAAGGCCAGCGCAGCGGAGCGGCCTCGCCCTAGCCTGAGCCGAGGGCTGCTCAGGCGGGATTCATCTTCTTCAATAGGGCCTTGAACCTCGGGTGGATCGCGCCCATACGTCCTCGTATCCGGTCGGCCGTGCCCCGCGCTAGCTCTCACCGCAGCGCCGTCGCTCGCCCGGCAATCCCGCTCCGCTGCCGCGAAACTCGAAGTGCTCATCATGCAGTATCCGATCGCCATCTGCCAGCTTCCGGTCCGGGTACAGCGCAAGCCACGCGGCGACCTTAAAACTCACGGTCGACGCTAACTGCCAGACACCGGCCTCGAGGAAAGGATAGAGAGAACCGTACTCGGGCTTGAGGCGCGCTTCCCGCCACGGAATGTCCATCGTTGCTCTACTCGCCGACGTCGGCTATGGCGCGGAGCCGAACGAACCCTGCGCTCCGCGCAGCCCAGCTAGCCGGCAGACTCTTGGTCACTGGGATGGATCGCCGTCTTCCTGGGGGACCCGACGGCGCGCTTCCTCGATGGTGCTCGCGAGCCCCGTGGCGGACTGGCTCAAATCAGGTAGCTCACTGTGCCGCCCGCTCATCCGCCCTACGCGGAGGTCAGCGGCGATGCCGCGGCATATCTCCTTCGCTCGCCTGATCCGGAAGCGCTCCTGGAAGGCTTGCCCGTCGTCCCCTGGCTCCGCGGTCAGGAGTCCCCAAATCCGGAGGCGGAAGTCGTCGACCGAACTCTTGAAGGCCTCCAGGCTTTCCCGAGGGACGTCGCCGTGCCCAAACCGGACTTCGATCGCCTGCAAAGTGCTATTGAGACTCGCGACCTGGTGCGCCAAGCTCGCTCCTGCCATCGTGTCCTCCCATGCTAATGCTCAGTGTCACACGGCGCTGGCAGCCGCTTTCGTGCGGCTGAAGCAGTGCTCCAGGTCCCGGCCAAGGCCGCCGGCGGTCTGCCAATCGGCGCGCCCGACCGCGGCTTCCAACGCGGTCGCGAGAAGAGCCATCTGCTGCGCGCCCACGTTGGCGCAGGTCCCTTTCAGGCTATGTGCCAACCGGCTCACCGTCCCGGCGTCACGCTCCCGGATGGCGGGGAGGATCTGCTCCAGGAGGGTGGCGGTGCTCGAGGCAAAGAGATCCAGATATTGGCGCAACTTGGACTGGTCGGTGCCCACGACGGCCCTGAGCGACTCGAGCTCGAGCGTTGCGGGAAGCCGTTCGGTGGGCACTCCCTGGCGTTCGGCTTCAGAGGCCGCGTCCAGCATCTCCCGCTCGTGTGGGCCGTCCGGAAGCCACCGCCGGAGTGCCGCGCGGAGCCGGTCGCGATCCAACGGCTTCGGCACGAGGTCGTCCATCCCGGCGACGACACACCGTTCGCGGGCTCCATCCGATGCGTCGGCGGTCAGCGCAATGATCGGCAGCCTGTGGCCGGCGCCCTCCCGGTGACGGATGGCCGTCGCGGCCTCGTAACCGTCCATGCCCGGCATCTGGCAGTCCATCAGCACGAGGCCGTAGGGCGTCCGAGCGATGGCTTCGACGGCCTCCTGGCCGTTAGCGACGACGTCGGCGCGGTATCCGAGCCGCTCGAGTATCCCGACGGTCACCCGCTGGTTGATCTCGTGATCTTCGGCAACCAGGATGCGCGGCCGCCGGGCCAGCCGCGCCTCCGCCAGGGTATGTCGGGTGACTAATGGTGCCGAGCTGGAGGGCGCGAGCGCTGCGTCCCCCGCCGGCTGGCCGAGGAGCGTCGCCAGGCAGTCGTGTAACGCCGATTGGCGCAGCGGTTTGGTGAGAAAGGCGGCGAAGCCAGCGTGTTGAGCGGCCCGGGCCTGGCCCCGCTCGCCGATCGAGGTCAGGAGGACCAGCTGCGTGGAGGCGACACTCGCATCGGCCTTGATCGCGCGGCCGAGCTCGAATCCGCTCGTCTCCGGCATGTGCAGGTCGAGCAACGCGAGATCGTAGGGGTGTGCCTCCCCGGCCGCGGCCCGAAGCATTGCGAGGGCGCCCGCACCGTCTCCTACGCCGAAGGCGTCCATGCCCCAACGCTCGAGTTGCTGGCGGAGGTCGTCCCGAATGGTCCGGTTGTCGTCCACGACCAGGACCCGATGGCCGGCGAGCGAGCTCGGCCGCTCGCTTAGGTAGCCAGGTGCGGCGTCGCTGCGCCCGACCCGCACGGTGAACCAGAACCTGCTGCCTTCACCCGGCACGCTCGTTACCCCGATCTCTCCCCCCATGAGCTCCACCAGCCGCCGGCAAATCACCAGGCCGAGACCGGTGCCGCCGTACCGACGAGTGGTCGAGGCGTCCGCCTGGGCGAAGGGCCGAAAGAGCTGCTGCTGAACGGGTGCCGGGATGCCAATGCCGGTGTCGGCCACCTCAATCCTCAGGGTGACGGCGTCGCCGGTTTCGCCCGCGAGCGCTACCAGGACGACGACCTCCCCCCGCTCGGTAAACTTGACGGCGTTGCCCACGAGATTGAACAGGACCTGCCGCAGCCTGGACGGATCTCCCCGCACCATGTCCGGCACGCCTTGGTGGATGAGTGTGCCCAGCTCGAGCCCCTTCGCCTCGGCCCGCGCCCCCAGCAGGCCCACGACGTCCTCGAGCGTGTGGCGCAGCTCAAAGTCGATGAGCTCGAGCTCAAGCTTGCCGGCCTCGATCTTGGAAAAATCCAGGATATCGTTGATGACCGCGAGCAGTGCCTCGGCCGAGCGGTGTGCCAGCTCCGCGTACTCCTTCTGAGACCGGTCGAGATCGGTGTCCAGCAGCAGCCCCAGCATGCCGGTGACACCGTTCATGGGCGTCCGGATCTCGTGGCTCATGGTCGCCAGGAAGTCGGCCTTCGCGCGCTCCGCGGCCAACGCGGCATCCCGTGCGGCCGCGAGCCGGTCGGTGGTCGCACGCAACTCGGTCGCCATGCCGACGAAGGCCTCGCCCAGAGCGTGGACCTCCTCGCCCCCTCCCGGCGGCACTGAAACGCTATAGTTGCCCCGGGCGATTTCGCCGGTGGCCTGACGTAACGCGGAGATGGGGGTCGCGATCCGGGCCGCCAGATAGAACGAGGCCAGCACACCGAGAGCGAGGATCAGCGCGCCGAGGCCGGCGGTGGTGAGGCGGTTACTGAAGATCTCATCCTCGAGCACGGTGGCGGCGAGGCCCACGTAAACGGCCCCGACACGCCGATCCCGGAACGTGAGCGGGGCGGCCGCCTGCAGCCAGCCATTCACCTCGCCGGACGTCAAGGCGGCGACGCGGGATGGCACCTCGGGACGGATCCGCAGAGGATCGTAGCGGCGAAGCTGTTGTCCGGCTGTGTCGAAGACCAGCACGTACACCACGGCGGGATCGCGACTCGCCCACTGCACCGCATCCCTGAGGCCGACGGCATCCTCCTGACCGAGCGCCTCGCCGGCTGCGAGCGCGATGGCCTCGACCATCTGCTCGGCTTGGTCATGGAGGCCGGCGCGCGCGATCTGCTCCTGCCGGTAGGGGTAGTAGAAGAACATCACGATCATGCTCGGGAGGAGCACGGCGAGGATGCTCCCGAGCACCTGCAACCGGAGTGGAAGGGGTCGGACGAGCTGTCTCATCGCTTCCCTGAGCGCTGCTGGCCGGCCATCCTGCGGGAGATGCAGAATCCGCTCCCGCGGTCGAGCATCTCGCCCGGGGGTTGGCCCCCGAGCCATGGGCCTAGGCGGCCCTCCTCTGGCCTGACCACAACGGTGGAGACCGCCGGAGGCCGGACGTTAGCGGTGCGTAGGACGAGCGCTCGATCAGCGCCGGGGGACCGTCATCCTGCCCGTGCCCGGCTGCCTGAGGGTCTGTGGAGGGAGTGAGAAACGAAACAATGGTAGGAGGTTGGAACGCGCACCGCAATGGCGTAGAGCGGCCCGAGAGGGGCGGTGGGACTCCGGCGCCCGGTGGAACCGTTCGGCCCCATCGTAGCTGCCAGCCGATCGCCAAAGTCCCGGAATGAGGACCGATCGAAGTCATCGGTAGGCGCCCGTTGGGTCGCTCCCCGCCCTACTGGCCGGGCCGGCCGAACCCGCGCAGATTTGACTCATCCCTCACCCCAGGTGGCACCCTCGCCGATGTGGTTGCGTCGTTAAGCACAGCCGCTCCGTCGCGCTTAAGGTGCTTCGCCGAACCTCCGGAGGCACGACCCGTGGTGGAAGTCGCTCCGCGGCAACCTGCGCTTCGGGCGGCTGGTGGCGGGGAGTAGCTTGTTCCCGACGCTATCATCATCGGCTCGGTTCTCACGGCCACGCACCTACATCTGGAGTCGCGGGACAGCCTCACCACTTTTCGAAGAGGTCATCATGACCGTCACCACTCAGCTCCCCGCCGCGGAGCTACTCTACGCCGATTTCGATCACGAGCTTTCGACCACGCGCCGCTTCCTGGAGCGGTTCCCGGTAGGCAAGGGTGCGTGGCGCCCACACGAGAAATCGCGCCCGCTGGGCGCGCTCGCCACCCACGTAGCCGCCATTCCCGATCGCGGCAGGGTGATTCTCGAAACCGAGGAGCTGGATGTCGGCACCTTGCAACCCAGGCCGGAGCTCCAGAGCGGCGAGGAGCTGGTCGGCTTTTTCGACACGAACGTCGCCGGCCTCCGCGCGGCCCTCGCGGGCGCGGATCTGACCGCCCTCGAGCGCCCCTGGACCTTTCGCGCGGGGGGCCAGGTGCTCGTCCAACTACCGAAACGGCAGCTGCTGCGGACCATGATGATGAGCCACCTCATACATCATCGAGCTCAGCTGGGCGTCTACTACCGCCTGCTCGGCGTGCCGGTGCCAGGCGCGTACGGTCCAACGGCCGACGAGGCCCGATGAGCCCCACCGCCTGCCGACAGCCCGCTCACAGCGTCGGCTCGACCTGGATCTCGTAGCGAAGGGGCACTTCCGATGAGCGGTCCGTTGCCTCGCCGAGCCCGACTCGCACCCGCAGGGTGACCTGCTGCTCGGTAACCTGGGTCGCTCCGGATCCCCGGATCACCACCGGCGTCCCCGGCCGTACTTCCTGAAGCGTGCTGTCGCCGATCGCAACCCAGACCCGCCGCGAGGCCCGACCCACCGCCGCCGTCTCCCCGTCCACCCGAAACACGACCAGACGGTAAGGCGCGTTCGGGAGCACGGCCAGGGTAGCAACCCCCTCCTGACCCGATGCAGTCCGGCGCCAACCGACCATCTGACTCGAGCCCTGGAGATGGGCGGTCGGCAACATCGTGGCGCTGAGCTGGACCTGAGCGAGGCCGGAGGTCACCGCCGGCCTCGGCCCCTGTGCCGCGAGGGGGGCCGCGGCCAGCAGGGCGGCGAGAGTCGCCGGTACAATCACTCGGTAGCAGGCCATCCGTGGGCGATCCGTCATTGCGCGTCCTAGGCTCGGGTTTGGGCTTACATCTCCCCGTAAAAGCAGGGCTTGAGCCATTGGCGCATAAATCTGTAACATATTGTAGAATATACGTTTACGTTGCATTGTTTTGGGTTGGTAGCCGTCAAATATCACGACACAATGGAAGTTTTCTCCGGCGATATCTTCCCTCACCGGCAGGGCCTTCCCGGGTGTGGCGAAACGGGTTTGCACCGCCCGGCGAGCGACGGCAGAGCTGCCCTCGGAGTCTCCCCGGCAACGCTCCCCACCAACCGGCATCTTTTTCCGAACCAACCCGCCGTGCCCAATTTCGGCGGAGGTCGGTGCGGCTGGTCTAATCCGCTCCCGATCAATGCCTTAGGCTCGTGCGACCGAGCGGTGGCCTCACGCTTGCCTTAACCGTCGGCAGCGTCGGTTTCTGTCGGTTTCTCCGACGGACGGCATGGCGCGGCGCCCGGATGGGTCTACCGCGACCGATAATGAACACCTCGCTGGGAGCGGATATGCTGGTTCTGCATCGAAGGATGGGTGAAGCGCTGGTGATCGACGGCGGCATTCGCGTGGTCTTGCTGTCGTCCAGTAGTCGCGGCGCGCGGCTGGGTATCGTGGCGCCGCAGGCGACCGGCGTTCTCCGGGAAGAGCTGACGTTTGCCCCTCGGCCGGTCCGACTGGAGGGCGCCACGTGCGCCGGCTCCACTGCGGCCGCGAGCTGACGGCCATGGCCAAGGCAGGCTGGCCGGCGAGGGTCATGCTGGTGCATCGCGCCGACGCTTCGCGCGGGGCGATCCAGCAGGCGGTCACGTCGGCCGGCTACGAGGTCCTGCTGGTGGACGGCAGCGAAGAGGCGCTGGCTCTGGTGCGGCGCCAGAGGGTTACCTGTCTCCTGCTCGAAGCCGACCTTCCTGAACTGCGGGCCGAAGAGTTTCTGTCGCGCGTGCTCCGCGAGGAGCCCGATGTGGCCGTGGTGGTGGTGACGAGCGGGAACGACGGCGAGCGGGCCGTCCAGTACGTGCAGCTCGGAGCGGTGGACGTCCTCCTCAAGCCCGTGGAGAACGCGCGCCTCGCGAAGGCCATCGAGCGCGCACTGCGGGGGCGTGACGCTCGGATCGGCCAGGCCCAGGCCCAACGGTTGCTCAAAGAGGAGGTGACCAGGCTGTCACTCGAGCTGCGGCGTGAGCGGGCGGCGTCCGAGCGACTCTCGGTCGCGACGCTGGAATCCCTGGTGTACATGATGGAGATCCGCGACGCTCACCTCGCGGGGCATTCGGTGCGCGTCGCCCAGGTCGCCGCCTCACTGGCCGCCGAGCTGGGGCGAACCGACGACGAGATCGAGGCCGTTCGCGTCGCTGGGCGGCTGCACGATGTCGGTATGATCTGCATCGGCGATGGCATCCTCTCCAAGCCGGGGCCGCTCAACGAGAGCGAGCTCACCCAGGTCAGGGAGCACGTGGTCATCGGAGCTGAGATCCTGGCGCCCCTGTCGAACCATCGGGCCGTGAGCAGCTTCGTTCGCTCCCACCACGAGCGTTGGGACGGCAGCGGATACCCGGACGGTCTGGCAGGTGAGATGATCCCCTGGGGCGCCCGACTGGTCGGCGTGGCAGAAGTCTTCGATGCCCTCACGACCTCGAGGCCGTACCGACGGGGGCAGCCCCTCGAAGAGGCGATCGAGCGTATGCGCGAGATGAAGGGTTCAGCCCTCGATCCACAGGTGTTCGACGCGCTCGCCGCTATCGTGGACCGCCGCAGTGCGCTGGTCTTCATCGACGGGCGTGAGTCCACCCGGGCCCCGTCCATGACGTCTGCCCTGATGGCCGGCTGACGCTCAGCCGGACGCGCGGGCGCCGGCTGCTCAAAGTGTCGGCTGAATCTGGATCTCGTATCGAAGGGGGAGTCCCGCCGGCGACGCGCTCGGCAGACCTCCGAGCTCGGCCCGGACCCGTAGCGTGGCCGCCTGTGCGGCCTGGGTCACGCCGGACCTCCGGATCACTACCGGCAGGCCCACCAGCACTTCCTCGAACACGCCGTCGGCGCCTTCAACCCAGATCCGCCGCGAGACGTCAGCTGCCGCCGGTGCCTCCTGGTCGACGCGGTATACGACGAGCCGGTAGGCCGCGTTCGGTATCACGGCCAAGGTGGCCACCCCCTCGGTACCCCAGTCGCTCCGACGCCACCCCACTATCCGGCTCGATCCGTCAAGATGGGCGGTCGGAAGCATGACTGCGCTGAGCTGGACCTGGCCGACGGCGGATGTCAGGGAGCGCTTGTCGGTCTGCGCCGCCAGCGACGCGGTAGCCAGAAGGGCTGCGGCGGTAGCCGATCCGATCAGTCGATACATCCTCCATCTGTAGTCCGCCACAACGGATCCTGGTCGCGAGGTCGGTCTCCGTCCCTTCCCCAAAGCAGGACCGAAGCCAGCTTGGCCAGGGAATGTAATCTGTTGTGGCATATGAGATTACTGCACGTCATTGCGGGTGGTTGATCCTCAAATATCACGACCTGTAGGAGCGTTCCTCCGGCAGGATGCTCCAGCGCGTGGGACAATCCGGCCCGGCGCGGGAGCCGGGTCCCGATCAGCCAGACCGTAAACCCACTGGAGCCGCCGGCGGTGTCTCGGCGTAGTGGCAGGCCACCCGCGTCACGCCGACCGGCCGGAGCACCGGAAGCTCGGTCCGGCATCGGTCGCTCTTAGCGGGGTGGAAGCAGCGGGGATGAAACGGGCAGCCCGCCGGCGGCGCGGAGGGACTCGGCGGATCACCCGGCAGCACTACCCGTCGCTTCTGTCCCCCGGGATCGGGCTCGGGCACGGCCGAGAGCAGCGCGATGGTGTAGGGATGCCGCGGCTCTCTGAGCAACGCCTCGGTCGCCCCGGTCTCAACGATCCGTCCCAGATACATCACCGCCACGCGCCGCGCCACCTGACGCACGACCGCCAGGTCGTGCGCGATGAAGAGGTAGGAGAGGCCCCGTTGGCGCTGCAGGTCGGCCAGGAGGTTCAGCACCTGGGCCTGCACCGAGACATCGAGGGCGGACACCGGCTCGTCGCACACGATGAAGGCGGGCTCGACCGCGAGCGCCCGCGCGATGCCGATGCGCTGCCGCTGGCCACCGGAGAACTCGTGGGGATATCGTCGCGCGAACGCCGGGTCGAGCCCCACTTCCTCCAGGAGCGCCGCTACCCGGCGCGGGATCTCCGCTTTCGGCGCCAGCCGATGGATCTCGATCCCCTCCGCTACCGCGGCGCCGATCCGCATGCGCGGGTTGAGCGAGCTGTACGGGTCCTGGAACACGATCTGCATCTTGCGCCGCAGGCGCCGCAGCGCCGTGCGGTCGAGGGTGAAGACGTCGGCTCCGTCGAAGACCGCATGCCCGGACGTCGGCTCCTGTAGCCGGAGGACCGTCCTCCCCACGGTGGACTTGCCGCAGCCGGATTCGCCCACGAGGCCGAGCGTCTCGCCCTGCGCGATCTCGAACGACACGCCGTCCACGGCGCGGATCGCCGGACCCGGCCGGGCGAACAGCCCGCCGCTCCGGTAGTGCTTCACCAGGTCGCTCACCCGGAGCAGGGGCGTGCGCTCCGTCTCGCTCATCGCTGCTCGCCTTCCAGCCAGCACCGCATCCACTGTCCCGGACCCACGTCGTTGCGGGGCGGCTCGCGGCCGCAGGGCTCGAACGCGTAGGGGCAGCGCGGCCGGAAGCGGCATCCGGACGGCCACGCCGCCAGCGAGGGCACCGTACCCGGGATCGGACGGAGCCGCTCCACCGGGCCCGTGAGTCGGGGAATCGAGGCGAAGAGGCCGCGGGTGTAAGGGTGCGACGGGCGCGCGAACAATGCCGGGGTGGGCGCCTCCTCCACGATCTGTCCCGCGTACATCACGGCCACGCGGTCGGCCCGGCCGGCCACGATGCCGAGGTCGTGGGTGATGAGGAGCACCGCCATGCCGCGCTCGGCCCGGAGCCGGTCGAGCACCTCGAGGATCTGGGCCTGCACGGTCACGTCCAGCGCGGTCGTGGGCTCGTCGGCCACCAGGATCTCCGGCTCGGCGGCGAGCGCGATCGCAATCATGACCCGCTGGCGCATCCCGCCGCTTAGCTGGTGGGGATAGTTGTCGGCGCGCGCGGCCGGATCGGGGATGCCCGTTTCCCGGAGCAGCGCAACCGCGCGCTCCCGCGCCTCGCGCCGGGAGACCCGGAAGTGCGCGAGGATCCCTTCGGCGATCTGGTCACCCACGCGGAATACGGGATCGAGGCTGGTCATCGGGTCCTGGAAGATCATCCCGATGCGCCGGCCACGGATCGCGCGGAGCGCGTCGCCCTCGAGCGCGAGCACATCCGTGTCCCCCAGCCGGATCCTGCTGCCGGGCTCGATACGGCCGGGTGCGGGGACGAGTCGGAGCAGGCTCAGGCTGGTGAGGCTTTTGCCGCACCCGGATTCGCCCACCAGCGCCAAGGTCTCGCCCCGGTCCAGGCTGAAACTGACGCCGTCCACCGCCGCGACCCGGCGCCCGTCGCCGGCGGGAAAGGTCACCCGCAGGTTCTCGACCTCGAGCACCCGGCTCATGACTGCCTCTGATCGAGCGCGCCGCTCAGCGCGTCGCCCAGGAGATTCACCGCGAGGACGGTGGCCGCGATCGCGAGGCCGGGGAAGATGCTGGTCCAGGGCGCGGTCAGGAGCTCTGCCTTGGCGTCGAAGATCATGCCTCCCCACGAGGGTCTCGGCGGTTGGATGCCGAGGCCGAGGAACGAGAGCCCGGCTTCGAGCAGAATCACGTCGCCCACGCCGAGCGTCGCGGCCACGAGCAGCGGGCCGAGGGTGTTGGGGAACAGGTGCCGAAACATAACCCGCGCCCGTCCGGCCCCGAGCGCCTCCGCGCCGGTGACGAACGCCTCCTGCTTGAGCCGGAGCACTTCCCCCCGAACGAGCCGGCTGGTCCCGAACCAGCCCGTGGTGCCCAGGATCAGGATGAGGGCGCCGAGGGGGATATGGTCCCACACCGCGAGCAGCAGGAGCAGGATGAAGAGCCGGGGAATCGCGAGCGCCGCATCCACCAGGCGCATGAGCACCGCGTCCACCGCGCCGCCCAGGTATCCCGCGACCAATCCCACACCGGCACCGATCGTGACCGACACCAGGATGGCGAGGCCCGCCACCGCCAGCGAGACTCTCGCGCCGCCCACCACCCGTGAGAGCACGTCGCGGCTCAACGGGTCGGTCCCGAGCAGATGGCCCGACCCCGGCGGGAGCGAGGCCTGACCCAGCACGTCCGGCTGCGCCGCTGGGTTGGGAAGGAACGGCGGTCCTGCCAGCGCCACTGCGACGATGAGGCCCAGCGTCACCAGCGCGGCACGGCCCGAAGGCTGGCGCCAGACGCCGGCGATCAACGTCCCGGGGAGACCGGTCAGGCCCATCGGATCCGCGGATCGAGCACGCCGTAGGCCACGTCGGTGAGGAGTCCACCCAGCACGATCAGCGACGACACCAGCAGCGCGGTCCCCATGAGTAAGGGATAATCCCGCGTGCCCACGGCACCCGCGGCCAGCGAGCCCAGCCCGGGCCAGGCGAAGACGGATTCCACGAACACCGAGCCGGTCGCGAGGATCGGGAGCCAGAGTCCGGCGAGGCTGAGGACCGGGAAGAGGGCGTTGCGCCAGGCGTGACGGCGGACGACCACCGACTCGGCCAGCCCCTTGGCCCGGGCTGCCACTATATAAGGAAGGGGAAGGACCTCCAGCATGGCCCGGCGCTGGTACCGCATGGTGCTTGCGATGCTCACGATCACGAGCGTGGCCGCCGGCAGCGCCAGATGGTCCGCGATGTCCAGGCCCCGCACCCAGGGGCCCGCGTCGGACGCCAGGAGCGGGTTCTGCATTCCCGCGGCCGGCAGGAGCCGCCAGCGTACCGCCACCAGCGCCGCGAGCACCAGCCCGAGCCAGAAGGACGGCGTCGCATAGCCCGCCAGCGATGCGGCGGTGAGCCAGCGGTCCACCGGCGTGCCGCGCCGGACCGCCTGCACAGCCCCGAGCCAGAGCCCCAGCGTAAAGTTGATCAGCAATGCGGTTCCGCCGAGCAGAAGCGAGGCACGCAGCCGCTCCGCGATGAGCGAGGTGACTGGTCGCCCGTACTCGATGGACGCGCCCAGATCCCCGCGCACGACGCCCGCGAGCCAGATCGCGAGCTGCCGCGCTATTGGCTGATCGAGGCCGTACTGCTCCCGCAGGTGCGCCAGCGCGCCGGGCGTCAGCTGTTGCTCGCCGCTCACGCGGGACAGCGGATCGCCGGGCGCGAGTCGCATGAGGCAGAAGAGGAGGATGGCGACGAGCAGGAGCGTCACCGCGGCCTGAAGGCAGCGGAGCAGCAACCATCGGGTCACCGACTCCACTCCCGCACGCGGAGCCAGGACGATTCCGGTCGCAGGGGCGCCTTGCCGAAGCGCCGGCTCACCGCGTACACGAACGCCGGCGCGTAGAGGAAAACGGCCGGCTGGTCGGATTCGATCCGGCGGATCACTTCCTGCCAGACCTTCCCCGCCGCAGGCCCCGACGGCGACGCGATCGCCCAATCGAGCAGCGAGTCCACACCCGGGTCGCAGTACCCGGCGACATTGGTTCCCCCGGTGCAGGACCAGCTCTGCGTGAGTCCCGACGGGGTGGGATCCTGGGTGGCGGAGGAGAAGTCGATGTCGAAATCGCCGCGCGACCGGCGTTGGGCCCAGACCGGTCCGTCGAGTCGCTGCACCTCGATCTGGATCCCGACGCCCCGGAGCTGCTCCTGCACCTGCAGCGCCATCTGCTTCCGGGCCTCACTGGTGAGCGGATAGCCCAGCGTGAGCACGAGCGGCTCCCCGGCGCGCGTGAGGATCCCCTCGTCGTTGCGCCCGAGCCAGCCGGCCTTCGCCAGGAGTCGGCGGGCCTGCACCGTATCCCGCCCCGCGGCGCTGGGGGACCCGTTGCGGATCCAGAGCAGCTGCGAGACCGGCCCGTACGGAACCGCGGCGTAGCGGCCGAAGACGGACTCGACCATCCGGCGGCGGTCGAGCGCGAGCGCGATCGCGCGGCGCACGTTGACGTCGCTCAGGATAGGATGTGGCTTCGACCGGTCGGCGCGGTCCCGCTGATTGAACAGCAGATATCCCAGGACCGGCGAGGCGAGGGGAACCGCGCGGAGTCCTGGCGCCGCGCTCACCCGCTCGATGTTCGCCAGCGGCGGCGCGGGGATGTTGTCGGTCGCGTCCGCCTCGCCGCTCAGCAGGAGGTTGACCCTGGCCTCGGGGTCGGCGGCGGTTCGGAAAAACAGCCGATCGACCTTCGGCTTGCCGAGGAAGAAGTCCGGGTTCGCGGCGAGCTCGACGAACTGGCCCGGCAGGCTCCGGACCCAGCGGAACGGACCGTCGCCGACGGGCGCGCCAACGAACCCGCGCGGCGGGTTGGCGACGGTCGCGTCCCGGGGGACGAGGTGGGACGGCAACGGCGCCACGTTGTACGTCGCGTCGTAGAACTGCTCCGCGTAGACCCGGTCGAACTGGAACACGACTCGGCGGTCACCTTCGGCGGTCACGCCCACGACGTGCCGGAGCAGCCCGGCCAGCTTGGGCGCGATCTCGGCGTTCCGGGCGCGCTCGAAGGTAAAGACGACATCGCGGGCGAGCACCGGTTGGCCGTCGTGCCAGCGGGCCCGTGGATCGAGGTCGAAGACGAGAGTGAGGGAGTCGCGCCGGGTCCAGGACTTCGCCAGCACGGGCACGAAGCGCCGCTCGTCGGTCGTTACCAGATCCGGCGGCAACTCGGCGAGCCGCAGGAAGAGCTGGTCGGCGACGTCGAAGTTGGCCGTGAGATTCTGCGGTCCCTCCATGAACGTGGGGACCGGCATGGTGGCCTGCTGACCGGTGACGATGACGAGTGCGTCGGGGTCGCCGGTCTGCGCGGCGAGCGGGGCGGCAACGCCCCACAGACACACTCCGAGACCGACCGCGAACCGCGGGATCCGAGGGGCCACGAACGCTCCGATGGTGGGGCCGGGATGGACGGAAGATAGTGCGATACGGCAAACCGGCGGAACCGGCGTCAGCGTGCCCAGGTCCATGCGTCGGAGCGGTAGCCATCCGCCGCCGCCGCTGCCCGCTCGACAATGACGTCGCCATCGTGGATCCTGCGCCAGTCGCCGTCCCATGCTCGCGCCGCGGACGCCAGCCGCTCAGCCATCTCCCCGAAGCCGACGGGCCGGCCCAGGAGCCGCGCGAGCGACGCGTCTCCGCCGGTGGCCCCCGGTGCGATGGAGACCTCGGTCACGAGTCCCTGGTCGCCGTCGAGGAGCAGGGAGCCGTGCTGGAGAAACGCTGTGGGGCTCCGGAGCTGTGCGCTGCCGGCCACCTTTTGGCCGCCGACCAGCACCTCCCCGCCGGCCGGCGCCGCGAAGCAGGCGCCCGCACCCGGCGCGGCGGCTCGCGTCGGGGCCGGGGCCAGCGTCGGCGCCAGCCCCAGCCCGCTCAGCGCACAGGCGAGGGTGCGATGGACGGCGAGATAGGTCTCCGCGAGCGACCCGAACGTCACCAGGGGTGCCGCGACTGCGTAGGTCAGCTCCCGGTCGTGCCAGACCGCCCGGCCCCCGGTCGGCCGGCGGACCACGTCCAGGCCTCGCTCCGCGATGCGGTCGCGCCGGTAGCGGCGGCACGCGGGCTCGTGCCGCCCGAACGAGAGGCAGGCCGGCGCCCAGCGATAGAGGCGCAGGACTCTCGCCCCCTCCGCTTCCGCGAGCCGGAGGAGAGTCTCGTCGATCGCCATGTTGAGGAAGCCAGGCCGGGGGACGTCGTCCACCCACAGGTACCACACGCCGGGACCGTTCGCTGCGCTAGGAGGCGTACGACTCGACCGGAGGGCAGGTGCACATCAGGTTGCGATCGCCGTACGCGCTGTCGATCCGGCCCACCGTGGGCCAGACCTTGTGCAGCCGGGTCGAGAGCGAGGGGAACGCCGCGCGCTCGCGCGGATACGGCCGGCTCCAGTCGTCCGCGATGACCTGCTCGAGCGTGTGCGGCGCGTGCGAGAGCAGGTTGTCGCCTCGGGCCGCGACGCCCGCCTCGATCTCCCGGATCTCGTCGCGGATCCCGATCAGCGCGTCGCAGAACCGGTCCAGCTCCTCCTTCGATTCGCTCTCGGTCGGCTCGATCATGAGCGTGCCCGGCACCGGGAACGACACCGTTGGCGGATGGAAGCCGTAGTCGATGATCCGCTTCGCGATGTCCTCCACCTCGACGCCGGCCGACTGCTTGAACGGGCGCGTGTCGATGATGCACTCGTGCGCCACCAGACCCGTATCTCCGCTGTACAGCAGCTCGTAGTGTCCCTTGAGCCGCTGGGCGATGTAGTTGGCGTTGAGGATCGCCACCTTGGTCGCCTCGGTGAGCCCGTCCCAGCCCATGAGCGCGATGTAGGCCCAGGAGATCGGCAGGATCGCGGCACTGCCCCACGGCGCCGCCGCAACTGTCCCGCAGGCCTGCGGGCCACCCACGTGCACCACCGGGTGGTCGGGGAGGAACGGCGCCAGATGCGCTGCGACCGCGATCGGCCCCATTCCCGGTCCGCCGCCGCCGTGCGGGATGCAGAACGTCTTATGGAGATTCAGGTGGCAGACGTCGGCGCCGTAGTCGCCGGGCCGGCAGAGGCCGACCTGCGCGTTCAGGTTCGCGCCATCCAGGTAGACCTGGCCACCCGCGTCGTGCACGATGCGGCAGATCTCCTTGATCGAGGGCTCGAAGACGCCATGGGTGGACGGATAGGTGACCATGATCCCCGCGAGCTCCGCGGCGTGTGCGGCCGCCTTTGCGCGCAGGTCCTTCACGTCGATGTTGCCCCGGGCGTCCGACTTCACGGTCACTACGTCGAATCCGGCCATCACCGCGCTCGCCGGATTGGTACCGTGGGCCGAGAGCGGGATGAGGCACTGCTTGCGATGGCCTTCGCCGCGCGACTCGTGGTAGGCGCGGATCACCAGCAGCCCGGTGAGCTCACCCTGCGAGCCGGCGTTTGGCTGGAGCGACACCGCCGCGAACCCGGTGATCTCGGCGAGCTGGAAGCGGAGCTGCTGGAACAGCCGGAGATAGCCGGCCGTCTGGTCCCGCGGCGCGAAGGGATGCAGCCGATTGAACTCGCGCCAGCTCACCGGCATCATCTCGGTCGTGGCGTTGAGCTTCATCGTGCACGAGCCGAGCGGGATCATTGCCTCGGTGAGCGACAGATCCCGGCCCTCGAGCCGGCGGATGTAGCGGAGCATCTCGGTTTCCGAGTGGTGCAGGTGGAAGACGGGATGCGTGAGGTACGCGCTGGTGCGGCGGAGCGTCTCGGGAATCGCCGGTTCGACGTCCGGGGCGAGCTGGTCCACCATGAACGGCAGCGCCTCGTCCAGCGCGAAGACCGCGATCAGATCGGCCACGTCGTTCAGCGTCA
>JBGQIW010000021.1:0-32074 GCA_041498715.1 Gemmatimonadota bacterium
GGACGCGCTGGTCGTCCCGTCCACAGCGGTCGTGGCGGGCCAGCAGGGGTCCTACGTCTTCGTGGTCAAGCCGGACCGGACCACCGAGATCCGCGACGTGCGTGTCGCGCGGCCGGCCGGTGACGTCACCGTCCTCGAGGGCGGGCTCGAGCCCGGTGAGCGGGTCGTGACCGAGGGCCAGCTCCGGCTCACGGCCGGGGCCAAGGTGATGATCAAGCCGCCGGCGACGCCGGGGGCCGGCACGACGACGAGGGGCACGTGAACATCGCGGAGCCGTTCATCCGCCGGCCGGTCATGACCACGCTGGTCATGGCCGGCATCCTGATCTTCGGGGTCCTGGGCTACCGGAAGCTCCCGGTGAGCCAGCTCCCCAACGTGGACTATCCCACGATTACGGTGAGCGCCACCCTCCCCGGCGCGAGCCCCGAGACGATGGCCTCCGCCGTCGCCACCCCGCTCGAGCAGCAGTTCTCGACCGTGGCTGGAATCGACGCCATGACCTCGGTGTCGAGCCAAGGCCAGACGTCCATCACGCTCCAGTTCACTTTGAGCCGGAACATCGACGCCGCGGCACAGGACGTTCAGTCGGCGATCGCCCAGACACTGCCATCACTGCCCCAGAACATGCTGCCGCCGAGCTATCGGAAGGTGAACCCGGCGGACAGCCCGATCCTGTACTTCGCCCTCACCTCGAGCACCCTGCCGCTGCCCCAGGTGGACGAGTACGCCGAGACCTTTCTCGCCCAGCGCATGTCGATGGTGGACGGGGTGGCACAGGTCCAGATCTACGGCTCGCAGAAGTACGCGGTCCGGGTCCAGGTGAATCCGCAGGCGCTGGCGTCCCGGAAGATCGGGCTGGACGACGTGGCGAATGCGGTGGCGGCCGGCAACACCAACCAGCCGACCGGCGTGCTGTGGGGGAAGGACCGGGCCTGGACCATCGAGACCAACGGCCAGCTGCCGGACGCCAAGGCGTTCCGCCCGCTGGTGGTGGCCTGGCGTAACGGCGCCCCGGTCCGGTTGCAGGATGTGGGGCAGGTCGTGGACGGTGTGCAGGACAGCCACGTCGCCGCCTGGTACAACGGCGCCCGCGGCATCGTGCTCGCGGTGCAACGTCAGCCGGGCACCAACACGGTCGCCGTGGCCGATGCCGTGCGGACGCTGGTGAACAACCTGCGGGCCCAGCTGCCCGCGTCGGTCAAGGTGGACGTCCTCTTCGACCGGTCGACCTTCATCGACCAGTCGGTCACGGACGTGAAGTTCACGCTGCTGCTCACCGTCTCGCTCGTGGTGATGGTGATCTTCCTGTTCCTCCGGAATCTCACGGCGACCGCGATCCCCAGCCTGGCGCTCCCGATGTCCCTGGTTGGGACCTTTGCGGTGATGTACCTCCTCGGCTTCAGCCTCGACAATCTCTCGTTGATGGCCCTGACGCTCGCGGTGGGCTTCGTGGTGGACGACGCGATCGTCATGCTCGAGAACATCGTTCGCCACATGGAGATGGGAAAGACCGCCTGGCAGGCGGCGCTGGACGGCGCCCGAGAGATCGGATTCACCATCCTCTCGATGACGATCTCGCTGGTCGCCGTGTTCATCCCGATCCTGTTTCTCGGGGGGCTGATCGGCCGGCTGTTCCAGGAATTCGCCGCGACGATCGGTATCGCTATCCTGGTCTCAGGGTTCGTGTCGCTCACGCTCACGCCGATGCTCTGCAGCCGCTACCTCAAGCCGGGCTCGCACGCGGGCCATGGGCGGTTCTACGACCTGACCGAGCGGGCCTGGCAGCGGGTGCTGCACGGCTACGACCGGAGCCTTCACTTCGTGATGCGGCACCGGTTCGCGACCCTGATGCTGTCGTTCGTCCTGCTCGCCGCGACCCTCGCGCTGGGAGCCATCGTCCCGAAGGGCTTCCTGCCGAGCGAAGACCAGGGCCAGCTCATCGGGACGACGGAGGCCATCGAAGGCACCAGCTACGACGCGATCGTGGCGCTCCAGGCCAAGGTCGCCGCCATCGTGCAGCAGGATCCGAACGTGGCCGGATTCATGTCTGCGGTGGGCGTGAGCGGACGCACGCCGACGATCAACCAGGGGCGTCTCTTCATCCGCCTCAAGCCGCCTGGTGAGCGCAAGCTCAGCGCCGACGAGGTGGCCCGGGAGCTGACGCCCAAGCTGAACCAGGTCGTCGGGATCCGCTCCTACATGCAGAACCTGCCGGTGATCAGCATCGGCGGCGTGGTGAGCAAGAGTCTCTACCAGTTCCAGCTTCAGGGCACCGATCTCGACGCCCTGTACCAGAACGCGGGACTGCTGCTCAAGAAGCTCGTCGCCATCCCGATGCTCACCGACGTCACCAGCGACCTCCTGATCAAGAATCCCCAGGCGCGGATCGAGGTGGACCGGGATCGGGCGGCGTCGCTGGGGATCACCGCGGATCAGGTCGAGACGGCCCTCTACAACGCCTACGGAGCGCGGCAGATCTCCACCATCTACACGCCGACGAACCAGTACTGGGTGATCATCGAGGTCATGCCGGAGTTCCAGCGCGACCTCCCGGCGTTGGACCAGCTCTACATCCGGTCGGCGAGCAGCGCGCTCGTGCCGCTCTCCGCGGTGGCCCACTTCTCCACCGGCGTGGGGCCGCTCAGCGTGACCCACGCGGGCCAGCTGCCGGCGGTGACTCTCTCCTTCAACCTGGCGCCCGGCGTCTCCCTCGGCGCGGCGGTGGCGGCGGTGCAGCACGCCGCCGACGAGACCCTGCCGGCTACGATCAGCACCTCGTTCGCCGGCACGGCGCAGGCATTCCAGGACGCACAGCGCGGGCTCCTGGGGCTGCTCTTCGTCGCGATCCTCGTGATCTATCTGGTCCTCGGGATACTCTACGAGAGCTTCGTGCATCCGCTCACGATTCTCTCGGGGCTGCCTTCGGCGGGGTTCGGCGCGCTGCTGACGCTGCTGATCTTCGGGTACGATCTCAACGTCTACGCGTTCGTCGGGCTCATCCTGCTGGTCGGCATCGTGAAGAAGAACGCGATCATGATGGTGGACTTCGCGGTCGAGGCTGAGCGGCGGGACCACAAGTCGGCCGAAGCCGCGATCATCGAGGCCTGCCTGGTGCGGTTCCGGCCGATCATGATGACGACCATGGCCGCTCTCTTGGGCACCCTGCCCATCGCGCTGGGCGCCGGCGCGGGAGCGGAGTCACGCCGGCCGCTCGGCGTGGCCGTCGTGGGCGGCCTCGCCTTCTCCCAGCTGGTGACGCTCTACCTCACCCCGGTCATCTACACCTACTTCGACCGGCTCCAGGAGCGTTTCGGTCGCCGCCGGGCCGAGCCCGTCCCCGCGAGCGATGCGGAGCCGGTACCGGTGGGCGTCGGGGCCAACGGCGAGCAGTAGGCCCCGCCGCCCGGGGGCGGCGGGCGGGTTGCCTGCCGCTTACCTCCTTGCTATCATTCAATCCGGATTAACGGATTGAATGCCTTGGCCGACCTCACCATCCTGGACCGCCTGACCGCGCTGGCCGACTCCACCCGGAGCCGGCTGCTGCTCGTGCTCGACCGGCACGAGCTCACGGTCTCCGAGCTCTGCCAGGTCCTCCAGCTCCCCCAGTCCACCGTCAGCCGCCATCTCAAGCTCCTGGGCGACGACGGGTGGGTCGTCGTCCGGGCCGACGGCACCAGCCGGCGCTATACGGTCGCGCCCTCGCTCGACGCGGGAGCCCGGCGCCTCTGGCAGCTGGTGCGCGGGCAGGTCGCCGAAGACGTGACGGCGGAGCAGGACGCGGAGCGGCTCCGGAGCGTCCTGGCCGAGCGGCGCACCCGCTCCGAGGAGTTCTTCGCTACGTCGGCCGGGCAGTGGGACGCGCTCCGGACCGAGCTCTTCGGCCAACGGGCCGACCTGGCCGCGCTTCCGGGACTGCTGGACGAGGAATGGGTCGTGGGAGACCTGGGGTGCGGCACGGGACAGCTCACGGTGTCGCTCGCCCCGTACGTCGGCCGGGTCATCGCGGTGGACCAGTCGAGGGCGATGCTCGCGGCGGCGCGGGCCCGGCTGCCCGGCCTCTCCAACGTCGAGCTGCGCCAGGGCGATCTCGAGGCCCTGCCGATCGCCGACGGCGAGCTGGACGCCGCCGTGCTCTTTCTGGTGCTGCACTACCTGCCGGAGCCGGCTCGGGCCCTCATCGAGGCGCGCCGCGTGCTCCGGCCCGGCGGGCGGCTGCTCGTGGTGGACATGACGCCGCACGCGCGGGAGGAGTATCGCCAGACGATGGGGCATCTATGGCAGGGGTTCTCCGGCGAGCAGATGACGGCCTGGCTGGCGGAGGCGGGGCTCCAGGCGGCCCGCTACCGCGTGCTGCCGGCGGATCCGCGGGCCAAGGGGCCGGGGCTGTTCAGCCTGACGGCCCGCCGACCCGCCACCCAGACAAGGGAACGGCACGGCAACGGTCGAAACGGTGTTGGTCGGCGCCGCTCGTGAGCAATGTCCAGTAGCCGAAGCGACAACTCCTACCGAGGATTCGAAGCATGACGACCGCAGCAGTCTCGACGGATAAGCGCGCCGGCGCGGAGCGCCTGCCGTTCAAGGTGAAGGACCTGGCCCTCGCGGAGTGGGGCCGCAAGGAGATCCGGCTGGCCGAGCAGGAGATGCCGGGCCTCATGGCGCTCCGCGCCGAGTACCGGGACAAGCGGCCGCTCGCCGGCGCGCGGATCATGGGGTCGCTGCACATGACCGTGCAGACCGCCGTGCTCATCGAGACGCTGGTGGAGCTCGGCGCCGACGTCCGCTGGGTCTCGTGCAACATCTTCTCGACCCAGGACCACGCCGCGGCCGCGGTGGCCGTGGGCCCCGACGGCACCGTGGATCGCCCGAAGGGCATCGCGGTGTTTGCCTGGAAGGGCGAGACGCTGGAGGAGTACTGGTGGTGCACCGACCAGGCCCTCATGTGGCCGGACGGCGCGGGGCCCAACCTGCTCCTGGACGACGGCGGCGACGCCACGTTGCTCGTGCACCGGGGCGCGGACTTCGAGGCGGCGGGGCGCGTCCCCGACTACGACGCGGCCGCCGACCCGGAGGAGTGGGGCGTGATCCTGAACCTGCTCCGGGAGGAGCAACGCAAGCACCCGGGGCGCTGGACCAGGGTAGCTGCGGATATTCGGGGAGTGTCCGAGGAGACGACCACCGGCGTGCACCGGCTGTACGAGATGATGCAGGCCGGGACGCTCCGGTTCCCCGCGATCAACGTCAACGATGCGGTCACCAAGTCGAAGTTCGACAACCTCTACGGCTGCCGGCACTCGATCGTGGACGGACTCAACCGCGCCACCGACGTGATGCTCGCGGGTAAGGCAGTTGTCGTCTGTGGCTACGGCGACGTGGGCAAGGGCTGCGCCCAGGCGCTCAAAGGCCAGGGCGCCCGGGTGATCGTCACCGAGATCGACCCGATCTGCGCGCTCCAGGCGGCGATGGAGGGGTATCAGGTCACCACGCTCGAGGACGTGGTCGCCACGGCCGACGTGTTCATCACGGCGACGGGCAACAAGAACATCATCACCGTGGACCACATGCGCCGGATGAAGGACAAGGCGATCGTGGGGAACATCGGCCATTTCGACAACGAGATCGACATGGCCGGGCTCAAGAAAACCGGCGTGAAGCGGGTGAACATCAAGCCGCAGTACGACGAGTTCGTCTTCCCCGACGGCCACTCGGTCCTGGTCCTGGCGGAAGGGCGGCTGCTCAATCTCGGCTGCGCCACGGGACATCCGAGCTTCGTGATGTCCGCCAGCTTCAGCAATCAGGTCATCGCCCAGATCGAGCTGCACACGAACGCCCAGAAGTACGAGCGGAAGGTGTACACGCTGCCGAAGCACCTGGACGAGAAGGTGGCCCGGCTGCACCTGGCCAAGCTTGGCATCAAGCTCACCAAGCTGTCGCCGGAGCAGGCGGCGTACATCGGGGTGCCGGTGGAGGGGCCGTATAAGCCCGACCACTACCGCTACTAGCACCGTCAACCGGGTTTCGCTCCCCAGCCCACGGCATTAGTGTGGGGAGAGTATCCGGGGGCCGCACGGGGCGGCGCCCATGACACCGGGTTGCGGCTGCCGCGGGCGGCGGGAGGGCATATGAGTGCACGGACCATGGATGCGGACGAGAGCCTCGGAGGCTCGGCCAAGACGCGGGGCGCGGCGACGGCCCTGGGATTGGTGCTCGGGGCCGCGGCCGCGGGTATCGCGGTCGGCCTGCTGGTGGCGCCGGACACCGGCCAACGCACGCGGGCACGTCTCCGCCGCACGGTCCGGTCCGGCCTGGACGACCTGAGCGACAACCTCGGCCGCGGGGTGAAGCACCTGCGCCACGAGGGCGACGCCGTGCTGCACCGGATCGAGGAGCGCCTGAGCGACCTCGAGGAGCGGCTCGAATCGGCGGGAGAAGCAGCGGTGGATGCGGTGGAGGAGCCGCTGGCGCGGCTTCGGGGCGAGCGCCGGGGCAACCCGTGGCTGGGCCTTCTGGCCGGCGCCGCGCTCACTTGGTTCCTGACGAGTGACCGCACCGCCGATCTGCGCGGGGAAGTGCGGGAAGCGGCGAAGAAGGCCAAGCGGCGGGCGACCGACGAGTGGGACAAGTTCCAGGAGCGGGGCGGCTTCAGCCGCCGGGCCGGCTCCCCGGTCAACGGCGCGCCCGAGCCGGCGGAGCCGATTTGACCGGCGCGCGCCGCGCGCTAGAACATGAACCCGGCGTGCAGGTAGAAGCCGGTCTGTCCCTCGCTGCGGGCGACGACCGCACTCACGGTGTTGCCCGCAGCGAGTGGCGCGAACCAGAGGCCGCCTCCGAACCCATGGTGCCAGATGCTCGACGTTTCGCCCGCGAACCAGACCCGCCCGGCATCGGCCGTCCCCAGCAGGCCCCAGTGCCCCGGCAGCACCACGTCGTACCGGCCCAGATTGAGCCGTAGCTGGGCGTTGCCCCAGGCCGCGGCATCACCGATGTAGCGGTGGTCCGGTAGTCCCTGCACGGTTCGCGACCCACCCACGAACGCCGCCTCGAAGAACGGGTAATTCCCCCACACCTTCTTGCCCCCGGCCTGAAGCGCCAGCGTCGGCCGGAACGGGATGTTCGCGCTGAGGTACGTCGACGCCACGGCATGGGCCTCGCCGAACGTGGACTGCACGTCCCAGGCGGCGGGATAGATGCTGCCGGCGAGCAGGACCCGCAGCCCCCGCGTGGCGGCGGTGCGCGAATCACGACTGTCGAACTCGACCGCGGCCTGGCCGCCGAATATGCCGAAATTGTTAGCGCCGTAGGGGTGCACCAGGGCCAGGAGCGTCGGGCTGCCGAGATCGGTTGTGACGTACTTGACCGCGGGGCCGATCCGGAACGTCAGGTCCCGGGCGAGCCCGTGCCCGAAGCCGACGGACAGCGAGTACTGGTCCTGCGACACCTTGTAGAAGCTGTCCGCGGCGGTGAACGCTGTCTCGTTGCCGAACCCGAAGAAGCGGACCACCTCGATTCCGGACGCGATCGCGCCGAAGAAGATCCGGGAAGTGGAGTTCTGGAACCGGAAGTCGCCCAGGAGCTCGGCCCGGAACGCCTTGACGCCGGTGGCGTAGCCGACACGCAGCGTCACCTTCGACGCGTAAGGGTTCTGCCGGAAGCCGAACCAGTACAGGCTCGGGTCGAGGCCGACAAACACGCCGATGTCCGAGCCGTAATGGAGCCAGGGCCAGAGGGTCCAGGCCGTACCCCAGTCACGCGGCGCCGCGGGCGTGCGGCTGGTCGAGTCCGGCAGGTGGTACGGCCGCCGGTCGAGCGACGGCCGGTGGCTGCCGCCGACCGTGGTCCCGGGCCCGGTGTCGTAGACCCGGGTCGTGCCGCCCGCCGCGTCGTCCGCCACGAACTTGGCGGTTCCGCTGTCCCCAGCCTCGGTGCCGATCACCCGCAGCGTCGGCCCCCCGCCCGCGCCGGACACGCGCACCGTGTCCTTGCCCCCGCCGAGGAAGAGCCTGACCTCTTTGGTCTCGGCCGAGCTGAAGCGCCGGCGGAAAAAGTCCTCGGGGGCGTCGCCGTCCTCCCCCTTCCGCCGGATGCGGAGGTCGAGGACCCCGTCGGCCGTCCGGGTCGCCGTCGCGACCTCGCTCTTGTCGGTCGCGAGCACGTCGACCTCCCGCGCGAGCAGGCGATAGAATTGGCCCGACTCTTCCGGCAGGAGGTCGCGCCGGCGCTTCAGCGCGGCGGTCAGCCGGGCGCCGTCCTTGGCATACAGCTCGGGTGGCATCTGGTGAACGGCCGCGTCGATCACGGAATCGGTGAGACGGGCCGCGAGCTCCCGGGCGATCGAGTCCCACACCGGCCGCTCCAGCCCCACGAGCAGCCGGCGATCCACCGACCGAGCGTTCCAGATGATCCCGAACGTGGATGGATACCCGGGCCCGAAGTTCACCAGCTGCGGGTAGGTATTGCGGGCGAGGCCGAGCAGGAGACCGTCGTAGCGGACGAAGGCCTGGTCGCGGTCATACGGGATGGGCTCCCAGGGCGCCCGCTTCCCTTCGCCCACCTTGATCCAACGCCACTGCTGCGGGTGCCGGTCCCAGTCGCCCAGGAAGAGATCCATCAGCCGGGCCTTGAGGAGCGTCACCGTGTCGATCCGCTCGGTCGGGGTCTCGGAGAGCTTCTTGAACAGCTCCTCCGAGTCCGCGACCTTCCGGGCGCTGTCGAAGCCGGGATTGTCGTCGGACAGCGCGCTCGGCCGCTCCTCCAGCGTGCCCAGCATGCCCGCGAACGTCGCACGGAACTCGCCCAGGGCGGGGTCGTCCGGCATGACGAAGAGGCGGGGTGCCGCCGACTTGATGCCGACCGCCTCGAGCAGTGGGGGCACGACGAGCGCACCGACCGGATGTGAGGCGCTGATCTGATCCTGGAGGATCCGGTCTACCAGCGACTCGCGGAGCTCCTCCGGGAGCAACGGCGACGGGTCCTTGTCCACCGAGCGGAAGGCCCATTTTCGACCGTCGGGGCTTTCCATGCGGAGGGTGCGGGTCTGCTTGCCGCCGCCGCGCCGCGTCGGCCGGAGTCCGCCGGCGTAGGTCGCGAGGTCGAGCACCTCGACCCGGATGGGCGTCGTCCAGAGATCGCGATAGTGCGCACCGTAGAGGGCGCGGTGCAGCCCGCCGGCCCGGTAGCGGGCGGCGGGAGTGATCGTCACGAACGACCCGGGACGGAGCGAGTCGGGCGACTGGGCCGCGACGGGGACCGCCGCGAGCGCGAGCATGAGAGCGATTTGGCGCGTCCGCATATTGGCCCTCCCTTCACTCGAGCCACAGGAACTCGAGGCGCATGAAGCCGGCGTCGCTGGAGCCGTGGTGCGATCCACCTTGTACCCAGCGGCTGAATTTGGCGTCAGACTCTCGGGTGCGATAGCTCGTTCCGCCTGGGGGCCGGGAACCATGGCCAGATCAGAGACGAGGGCTCAGGCAGACCGCGGGGCCACGGCGCGGCGCGCTCAGTCGCGCTTCCAGGAACAGCCGGCAACGCTTCAGACCCGCTGAGGTCCGGCGGCGCCATCGCTCTTCCGAGCGAGTCCTCAAATGGTCCCTATGAGCGATTGTCGAGCCCCTGCCCGAACGACAACATTCATATGTGGATTTTTCGCTTCGGCAAGTATGCCTGACGAGCGGGCCTTGTTGAGCCGCTGGGCAGGCGTGGGGGTCCGGGGAAGCTCCGTGTGCTACCCGCGCGGAAGCCGTCCGGCGGCCAGTGATTCACTGCCATTTCGCGGGGCCTGCTGGATGCCGCCACCCCGTCTCACAATTGCGAGCGCACTCTATGGGCTCCATCACGCGGATGATCGATTTCGTCACACTCGGCTCTCCCCGGCCAATCCGGAGGCTCGTGGCGTACTATGCCCTGCTCGTCATCACTGGCCTCGCGCTCTTCCATTTTGTCCCGGCACTCGGTGGCTTGTTGTCGGGCGAGCGGCTCGAGCAACTCGCCAAGACCCCGTTGGTGCTGCAGGATGGGCTTCAGCCCGGCGGGGTGCAGGCGCCGAGCCCGGGCACCATGTCGCTCCTCACGTTCGGCCTGAGCACCACATTCGTCTTTCTCAGCACACTCGCGCTGATGCTGCCGGTGACGTGGGTGTACATGTCAGCGCGCAAAGCGCAGGGTCACAACCAGTCCATGGTGCAGGTTCTGTTCGTGTTGCCGCTGATCGTCGCCGGCATCGTGCTGATCGTACGCAACAGCCTCGCGCTGGCCTTCAGCCTTGGCGGGGTCGTCGCCGCCGTCCGCTTCCGTACGAACCTGAGCGACGCACGCGATGTGGTATTCATCTTTCTGGGAATCGTGGTAGGGTTCGCCGCCGGCGTTCAAGTGATCATGGTGGCGCTGGCGCTCTCAGTCATTTTCAACTTCGTCCTGGTGCTGATCTGGCGGTTGGACTTCGGCCGCACGGTGCTCGAGCCTACCGCCGCTTCGCAATGGGCTGACCCACTCGGCGACCTCGCCGGCAAAGATCAAGGCGGCAACACCGTACCCGATCGCGATCTCGTGCTCGCGCTCACGCCCAATAAGGTGGAAGCATTGGCTGAGCGGTTCGGGCGCGTGCGCGCTCTTCTCGGATCGAACGGCAAGAAGCCGAGGTTCGACGCGATCGTCACGGTTACAACGACCAAGGTCACTGAGGCGCAAGAACACCTCGAGGCGGCGCTGGACGACGCCACCAAGCGGTGGCAGCTCGACGAGGTGGTTACCAACTCGGGCAAGCCGTCGGAGCTCTATTACCTGGTCCGCATGCGCAAGTCGGTAAGCCGCGATGCGCTGTTGACCGCGATTCGCGCGACTAGCAATGGCCTCATTGCTGGAGCCGAAGTGGAGATCGGTGACGCGCTCGCCAAAGAGGCGGGGGAGCTTCGTGAGGAGCGCAAGAAGGAGGAGGCGCGGGTATGAGCGGTGCCCGGCCCACGGCGTTGTTCGCCGCTTGCCTGCCAGTCGGAGCGGACGCCCGCAGCCGGAAGGCGGGCCACGGCCGGGGATCATCACGCTCTCCAGGTGGCCGTGAAATGGGTCGACCCCTGGGCGCCCTCCGCGCGGCATTGGTCGTCATGGCGCTGGCCCTGATGTTGCCACTGACGGCGGCCGTGTGCCAGAGTGGCGGCGCCTCGCCGGCCGCGCACGCCGACAGCATCACCATCGCGGCCGGCACCCGCTACCAGGCGGGCGCGCTGCACCGGTGGGTTGCCGGCAGTGAGTATCGCGACCTGTGGGTGATGCCGATTCGGGTGCCGGTGCTGGACCTTTACACCTACGGCGGGGGCCTCCATCCGCTCAAGGAAGGGGGCGGGATGGAGACCACATCGCTCCGCCTGGAGACGGCCGACGGCACCTTGTACGCCTTTCGGCTGTCCGACAAGCTCGCCAACGTACCGGACCAACTCAAGAACACGCCGGCCGACGCCATCTACCAGGATCAAGTGAGCGCGCTGCATCCGGCGGCGGCGGTGATCGCGGCGCCGATCCTCGACGCCAGCGGCGTCCTGCACCCGACCGCGGTGCTCATGGTCATCACCGATGATTCGGCGCTCGGCAAGTTTGGCGGCGAGTTCGTGGG
This sequence comes from Gemmatimonadota bacterium, assembly GCA_041498715.1. Lineage (GTDB taxonomy): Bacteria > Gemmatimonadota > Gemmatimonadetes > Gemmatimonadales > GWC2-71-9 > DASQPE01. The sequence continues at coordinate 11,600 of JBGQIW010000021.1, forward strand.
GCGGCTCGGGATGATCGAGGAGTATCCCAACGTGCCCAAGCATGGGCCCGGGTTCGGCGGCGCCACGAAAATCATTGATAGCCCTGCGCTGCTGCAGCTGCTCAACAGCGACGCCAGAGAGCACGTCGATGCCCCCGCCTTTTTGGCCGCGCGGCTAACCGATTTCCTGATCAACGACAACGACCGCCATCCCGGCAATTGGAAATGGGCCCGGCTGGCCTCCGGACCCGAGACGCAGTGGGAACCGATCGCCCGCGACCGGGACCACGCGTTCATTGCCTTTCACGGATGGCTCATGACGCTCGCCCGGTTAGCCGCGCCGCGCCTGGTGCCGTTCGGCGACGCGCCGGATGTCCCGGGACTCACGTATAACAAAGGGTTGGATGCCCGGCTCCTCGCGGGGCTGGAGAAGCCGGTGTGGGATTCGGTCGCTCGTGCCCTGCAAGGGCGGATCACCGACTCGGTGATCGACGCCGCGGCGCGCGCGATGCCGCTCGAGTACCAGGCGACCGCTCCCCAGCTGGCCGCCGTGCTCAAGCGGCGCCGGGACGCGCTGCCCCGCACCGCGACCCAGTTCTACCGCCAGCTCGCCGCCCGGGTCGAGGTGCACGGGACCGATGCGCCCGATCGCGCGGTGATCACCCGCGTCAGCGATGGGGTCGTAGACGTCCGCCTCGAGACCGCGGGGACACCCTGGTTCTCGCGACGCTTCGATGTGCGGGAAACATCGGAGATTCTGGTGTACCTGCACGAGGGCGACGACACCGCCCTCGTCACCGGCCGGGTGGAGCAGAGCATCCCGGTGCGCATCATCGGCGGGAACGGCACCAATACGCTCATCGACTCGTCGACGGTTGCGGGCCAGGGGCACCCCACGCGCCTCTACGATGTCGGCACGGTGGCCGGCGTGTCCTATGGGCTGGACACGCTGTTCGACCGGCGCCCCTGGGAGCGAAAGCATGGCGTGCTGGCGCCGGACGGCCGCGATGACGGCACCGGGTACCAGCCGCTTCTGGGACTCGGCTCCCAGCGCCGCGGTGGCCTCACGCCGCGCATGGGCTTTGTCAGGTACGGATATGGCTTCGACCGTCGGCCTTACGCGTCGATGGTGCGGCTCGATGCCGAGTACGCGCCCGGGTACCCCGGTTTCCGCGTCGGCATCACGGCGGACCAGCGCCTGGAGTCGTCGCCCCTCCACTTCACGGCCATGGCCCGGATGTCCCAGCTCCAGGTCGTCAACTTCAGTGGTCTCGGCAACGCGACCAGCGACTCGGGCAGCAGCAGCCCCTACTTCGAGGTGCACCAGACCCAGTGGGTGTTTCATCCGGCGATTGCGCTCGCGGTGGGGTCGAGCGCGGACATTTCGCTGGGCCCCGTGATCCAGCATTCGGTGACCGACGACGCGCGCAGCCCCTACCTGTCGGCGACCCGCCCGTATGGGGTCGGCACCTTCAACCAGGCGGGCCTGCAACTCGGGGTACGGTATGACTGGAGTGCCGTGCGCCACGACCAGGCGTACGACGATGCGCGCAATCAGGCGCACGACGAGGCGCACGAACAGGCGCACGCACCCCTCAGGGTACTCGTGCAGCTCGACGGGCTCTACTTCCCCGCTGTCATGGACGTGCGTTCGGCGTTCGAAGAGGTGGCCGTGACCATGCGCATGGCGATGACGCTGCCGGTCCCGACGCATCCGTATTTCGTGATGCGGGCGGGCGCCAAGAAGCTCTTCGGCGACTTCCCGTTCTACGAGGCGGCGTTCATCGGCGGTGAAGGGACGACGCGCTATATGGACACACAGCGGTATGCGGGCGACGCGGCCCTCTACGGCACGTCGGAGCTGCGCATTCCCCTCGCGCATTTCAAGCTCCTGGTGCCGTTGGGTGCGGGGATTATGGGCCTCGCCGAGGCCGGTCGGGTGTATGCCGACGGGACCTCGCCCGGTGGGTGGCACGCGACCACGGGCGGGGGCATCTGGGTCGGACGCCGCGATGGGTCGTCGGCCGCCACCGTCGCCCTCACTACCGAAGCAGGCCACGCCGGAATACAACTCGGGCTCGGCCTCCACTTCTAGACCCTCGGCCGCGGATTCGTCGCGCTGAGCGGCTTCACCTTCCCACCACGAAGACGCACGATGCGGTTCGCTCATTACTCATCGGCCCTCGCCGCGCTGGTCGCGGTCACGACCTGCAAACCACCGGTCGACCTGACGCCCCCGCCGGCCGCCTCGCCCGCCCCAGTCGTCGCGCTGAGCGGCGCGTCGGTGATGATCGGGGTGGGCGACATCGCGAGTTGCACGCAGCAACTCAGCATCGGCACCGCGCACTTGGTCGATAGCGTGGTGCTCGCCGATAGCCTCGCCAAGGTGGACGACGCGGTCTTCACCTTGGGGGACAACGCCTATACGTCGGGCACGACGGCCCAGTTCGTCAACTGCTTCACGCCCACCTGGGGCGATCCCAAGAAGCGGATCATCACGAGGCTGCATCCGACGCCCGGCAACCATGAGTATTACACGGCCCTTGCTGGCCCGTACTTCCAGTATTTCGGGGCGGCGGCCGGCCCGATCGGCCAGGGCTACTACAGCTATGACGTCGGCGCGTGGCACGTGGTCGTCGTCAACAGCGAGATCGTCGTGGATGCCAGTTTCACTGATTCCGCGCGGAAGGTCCAGATGGATTGGGTGGAGAAGGATCTCAAGGCGCACAAGCAGCTGTGCACGATGGCCTATTGGCATCGTCCCCGCTTCAGCTCGGGATGGCACGGGAGCGACCCCAAGTTCGGGCCGCTCTGGCAGCTGCTCTACGACAATGACGTCGATCTCGTGCTCGCCGGCCACGATCACGATTACGAGCGCTTTCGACCCATGACGCCCGCCGGCGTCGTCGACACCGCGAGGGGAATCACAGAAATCGTGGCGGGCACAGGCGGTGAGGAGCTTCGCGGATTCTCCACCATTGTCCCCAACAGCGCCGTTCGGATCGAGGGCCGTGCCGGAGTACTACTGCTGACCCTCGGCAAGGCCGAGTACCGGTCCGCGTTTCTCGAGATCGGCGGGCGGATCTGGGATCAGAGCGGCGGGAAGTGTCACTGACAGACACCCCGCGTCCGGCGGGCTACTTGCTGTCGTATCGGGAGGTCGCCAACGCCGCCTTGCCGTCGTGGTACGAGATGACGTACACCTGGTCGAACACGCTCCCTTTCCACTTCGGCGGTTCCGGGGTGACACCCAGGGCCGCCGCCAGCTGCGGGATCTCTTCATGGTTCCAACAGATGAGCACGGTCTTCCCCGCGTACGCCGGGGTTCCGAGAATCAGCTTCGCCAGCGCAGGGTAATCCTTGCCGAGGTAGGGAGTCTGGACCGGAAGCTTGAGCGCCCGGGCCAGCGGCGCGACGGTTTCCTGGGTGCGCTGTCCGTTATCGTGCTTTGTGGCCTGAGTCGCGAACACCGCCACCGGTAGGCCGAATCCTGTCATCGCCGGATCGGTCGTGATGAACGGCACGAGCCGTTTGGCGCGCTTCACGCCCGCTCGCGACAGATGTGGGTCGTCCGGATCGGCCGGCTTATCGGCGTGCCGGATCAGAATGATCTGGGCCGGCCGCGGCACCGGCGACTGAGTCGGTACCGGCATCCGGAAAACTGAGAGCAGTGCGATCACGACCTTGATCCAGATCAATTGGGCTCTCCCCATGGCCGCAGATGGGAAACTCGGGCACATCTCGCGATGCGGGAGGTATTGCGCCACGCGGGATGTGTTGTCATTCGCTCTTCCTTCCTGACCACGCGCCTGACCTGTCGCCACCTAACGATAACTGCGCATCTGGTTGGGACGGAAATGCGCCGATCCGGATTCTACGGTTTCCGGTCCAGGCTCTCATCGGAAGACGCGCTGGTACACCTGCCGGTGGATGCGGGCCACGGCGGTGGTGAACTCCGGGTCGTCGAGGACGCGGTCGAACAGGCCGGAGTCGAGCGCCCGGAATTCGAGGCCGGTGGGCGCGGCCGCGTAGGCGCGCTCGAGCCAGTCCGCGGCGCGGTGGGCATCATCCAGCTGCGCGTAGTAGCCGCCAAGAAGGCCCACCTGGAAGACCCGAGTGTAGCCGCCCGCGCGGTAGGCCGCAGCGACCGAATCCGCGAGGCGGCCGGCCTCGGCCTCATGGCCCGCCGCCTGGAGACAGATGGCCCGGGTCTCGGGGAAGGCGGCGAGGTCGAGCTCGAGGCATGCGCCGGCCCGACCCTGCTCCACCAGCGAGAAGGCCTCGATCACGCGGCCGCCCGCGAACGCGGGCTCCAGGCTGAGCGCCCGGCGGTTTTCCCGGATCGCGAGGTCGTACCGCCGTGCCCCCAGCGCCGTCACGGCGTACGCCCCGTGCATGCTGGCCGAGAGCGGGTCGAGCTGCACCGACGTCTCCGCCTGGGTCACCGCTTCGGGATACCGGCCGGCCCGCGCGAGTCCGAGCCCGTAGGCCATGTGGGCCTGGCCCGAGTTGGGCGTCAACGCGAGCGCGCGATCGAGGTCGGCCCGGACCGCCTCGTCCGGTGCCCAGGCGAGGATCCGTACCAGCGCCCGGGCGACGTAGCCAGCAGCCAGCGCCGAATCGAGCCGGATCGAGCGGTCGGCGAGCGCGGACGCACGGGCGAAGGTGGCGTACGGATCGCGACTGCCGCGGTACCCCAGAGTCACCCATTGGCGGAGCGCGTGGGACAGCCCGGCGTAGGCCGGTGCGTAGGTCGAGTCGGTCCGAATGGCCGATTCGAACGCGGTGATCGCCTGGTCCAGGCCTTCCGGGCTCGTCCGGTCGAGCCAGTAGCTGCCGCGGAGGTAGGCCTCGTAGGCGGCGCTGGTCTCGACCGGGGGCGTGGCGAGCGCGATCCCCGGCACCGCCATCGCGAGCGCCCCGGCCACCCTTCTCGCGATCTCCTGACGGAGCGCGATCACGTCCTTCAGGTCCCGGTCGTACGATTCCGCCCAGAGATGGGCGTCAGTCTTTGCGTCGATGAGCTGCAGCGTGACCCGGATCCGGTCCTCGGCCCGCTGCACCGAGCCTTCCAGCACGTGGCGCACGCCGAGCGTCTCGGCGATCTGGGGGACGGTAAGCCCCTTCTGGGCGAGCGCCACGACCGACGTGCGGGAGATCACCTTGAGCCCGGGGATGCCGGCCAGCTGGGCGATGATCTCCTCGGTCAGACCTTCGCCCAGAAACGCTGACGCGCTGTCACCGCTGTACTTGGCGAGCGGCATGACGGCGATGGAGGCACGGTAGACGGCCGGCGCGCCGACGACCGCGGAATCCGCCCCGGCCGACAGGGCGGCGGCACTCGGGCGGTCGGCTCCCGGCCTTCCCGGGAAGAACGTCGTGGCCGCCAGGGCCACGGCGGCCAGCGCCGCCGATCCGAGGAGCAGCGCCCCCGAGCGATTGGGCTTCGCCTCCGGGTTCTCAGCGATGGCGCGCCGGACGCCGCTGGCAGCGGCGCGGGCATGGGCGTCTGGTGGGGTGGCCTGGGCGGCGACGGCGGTCGCGGCAATGCGCTGGAGCTCATCGCCGAACACCCGCGCGCTCTGGTACCGATCCTTCGGGTCCTTGGCGATCGCCCGCTCGGCGGCCTCGATCACCTCGGGCGGAAGGTCGGGCCGGAGTTCTCCGAGCGATGGCGGTGGGGTTGCCACATGCTGCTGCATCACCGATCGGGCCGACCGCCCGACGAAGGGCGGCCGTCCTGCGAGCATCTCGAAGAGGACGCAGCCGAGCGAGTAGATGTCGCTTCGTCCGTCCACGTCGGGGCGGCCCTCGGCCTGCTCGGGGCTCATGTAGGCCGGCGTGCCGATGGGGAGTCCGGTCATGGTGAGCGACTTGTCGGTCGAGTCGGCGCAGGTCTCGATCGCGCGCGCGATGCCGAAGTCGGCCACCCATGCGTGTCCGTCGGAGAGCAGGATGTTCTCGGGCTTGATGTCCCGGTGGATCACGCCGTGGCCGTGAGCGTAGGTGAGGGCGTCCGCCACCTCGCGCGCGATCCAGACTGCGCCGCTCATCGAGAGAGGCGGCTCGCGCTTGAGCCGGTCCCGGAGCGACTCCCCGGCGATGTGCGGCATCACGTAATACACGAGGCCGCCTTCCTGGCCGGACTCGATGAGCGTGAGGATGTGGGGGTGGTTGAGCCGGGCGGTGATCGCGATCTCGCGGAGGAAGCGCTCGACGCCGATGGCGCTGGTGAGCGCCGGGTCCAGCAGCTTGATCGCAACCGAGCGGCCGAGCCGGAGATCGGTAGCGAGGAACACCATCGCCATCCCGCCCTGGCCGAGCTCGCGCTCGATCGTGTACCGGCCGGTGAGGATGGCCTGGAGCCGTCGCTGGAGCTCGGCGCTGACGTCCTTGGTTTCCATGCCTCCCTAGGTCAGCTCCACCCGTACGGCGGCCGGGCCGAGCCGCTCGCGGAGCTGGGCCGCGAGTGCCGCGACCGGCACCTTCCGGCGGAGCCGGAGCCGGTACTCGAGGGCGCTGGTGCCGTTCTCGCCGGCCACCACGCCGGAAAACTTCCAGGCCTTGGACTGGGTCGCCAGGATCGACTCCGTGGCCGCCCGCAGCCCTTCCGGCTCCGCCCCGAAGACCCGAAGAACACTGTCCAGGGGTCTCTCGTTCCCGACGTCGGCATGCCCTGTCTCCTTGGTCTCCTTGGCGCTGAGTCGGCGCGCCCGCTCGCTCAGGACGTCGAGCTGCTCGGGCGAGAGCGACTGGAGCACCTCCCGGTCAATGACCGACATGAACATCCCGGTGCGGTTGACGGCGGCGAGCTGTCGGGCCCGCTCGAGGCGGGCCCGCGCCCGGGTACCCTCGAGGGCGGCGGGGCTCCGGCCGAAATCGGTCCACGCGAGGATCAGGATGATGATGTTGAAGATCATGGACACGGCCAGCGCCACGGTGATGATCTGGACTCCGGCTGCGAGCCCGATGACCATGGCGAGGAAGACGTAGACCATGTCCTTGCTGTCGCGGAGCCGGGCGCGAAAATTCATGGCCGCGACGATGCCCGCCAGGCTGAATGCCAGGGCCAGGCTGTTTTTCACCAGGATCACCACACCCGCGACCACGGCGGGGAGGATCACCAGGGTCTGCACGATGGACTGGCGGTACCCCCGCTTCTGCCGGGTCATGGTGTAGATCCACGCCACCGGCAGCATGAGGAGCGTGGAGCCCACCATCGCCAGGCCGGCGGCGAGGGCCGGCGCCAGCGGCACGGCACCGGTGCCGCCCGAGCTCCCTCCCTCGGGCTGCTGGGCCAGCGCCGTGAGGTCGCCATGCCGGGGGATACGAGCCAGCTCCTCCATCCGCTCGGAGTTGAAGAGGTGGCTCAGCTGTTGGGGGAAAAGCCGCACCAGCAGCATCGTGCCGCTGATGAGCAGGACGTAGTATGCGACGACGCGTACGATCGGCATCTCGCCGAGCCGCTCGAGCGCGGACTGCCCAGCCGGCTTGGACATGGCCGCCTCCGGGGCGCAGGTGCAATTGAGTTGCCAGTCGGATGTTACGTGAGCGAGGCGGGCCGAACAAGGTTACCTTGGACTTCGCCCTCTTCCTACAACCGGAGCCTTCGTGTCCTCCAAGCCTGCCTCCGTCACCCCCGGCACGGTCTTCTACTGGCTTGGCCTCGCCGTGCTGCTGGTCGTGATGGTCGCGATCGTCTGGAACGTCTTCACCTCGCCGGCCTCGCTCGGCATCTAGCGCGCGGCAGTGGCCCCCGACCCCGGGGCCTAGAGGTGAAACTCGACGAGATCGTCCGCGGGCCGCTCGCGTCGCTCGTGCTCCCGATGGGTGATCATCGAGTTCGGGGGCACGCTGTGGGTGACCCACACGCTCCCGCCGATCACGCTGTCGTCGCCCACCACCGTGTCTCCCCCCAGAATCGTGGCGTTGGCGTAGATCACCACGTTGTTGCCGATCGTGGGGTGCCGCTTGGTCTGAGAGAGCGTCTTCCGGACCGAGGCGGCGCCCAGCGTGACGCCCTGGTAGAGCTTGACCCGGTCGCCCAGCACGGCGGTCTCGCCGATCACGATGCCGGTCCCGTGATCGATCGCGAACCGGGTACCGATCGTCGCGCCGGGATGGATGTCGATCCCCGTCTGCCGATGGGCGAATTCCGTGAGCAGCCGGGGGAAGAGAGGGGCGCCCAGCTGGTGCATCGCGTGCGCGGGCCGGTACAGCGCGATCGCGAAGAACCCGGGATAGGCCAGGATCACCTCGTCCCGGCTGGTCGCCGCGGGATCGCCCAGATAGATGGCGTCCGCATCCGCCAGGAGGGCATCGTAGATGGCGGGGAGCCGGGCGAAGAAGCGGTCCACCAGCGCGGGGTCGGCGTGGGCCGCCGCCAGCACGCTCCGGAGCCGGGCCTCGTCGGCGCCCACGTCCGCGGCCGACGAGCGGCGCGCGGGCGCGAAGTGGGGAAACAGAAACGCAAGAAGACCCCGGCCGAACTCCTCCGCCAGCTCGCGCAACTGGAACGGCAGCGGGAACGCATCGCGCGCGGCGGCGAGCCGCTCGACGAATGGGGGCACGTCCGGGTCCGGAGTGGGGGGCACGGCGAAAGCTAACCTCGCTTGACAGGCCGGTAACCGGCCTGCACCTTGGCGCTGTCCGTCTCCTGCGATGCCGTCACATCCGCGACCCGGAGCACGCGATGTCCAGCCCAGTCCCGACTCCCCCCCCCGCCAACACGCCGCCCGCGAGCGGCGGTGGCCTCACTCCGAACCTCGCGGGCGCGCTTGCCTACCTGCTGGGTCCGATCACGGGTATCCTGTTTCTGGTCACCGAGAAGACCAACAGCTTCGTTCGCTTTCACGCAATGCAGTCGACCGTGCTTGGGGTCGCCTGGATCATCTTCTGGATCGGGCTGTCGATCGTGACGAGTGTCGTCCCGGTGCTCGGCTGGATCGTCGGCCTGCTCCTCTCCGTCGTGCTCGGCATCGGGGGCTTCATCCTCTGGCTGCTCCTCATGTGGAATGCCTACCAAGGCAAGGAATGGGAGCTGCCCGTGGTCGGCCCCTTCGCGCGGAAGCAGCTCAGCGGCGGCGCCGCCTGACCTCGGGGGCGTTGTCCCGCTGTCGGAGCTCTGACCCGCGCGGCCAGATCTTGGCCGAACGATCGATCTCCGGGAGCGCGTGGTGGGGGTCCACCTCCACCCTGGTTACCTTGGGCATGCCCGCGACCCGGTAGGTGTAGCGGCGCTCGCCGCTGAACCAGACGTCCACGGGCACCTGCACATACTCGACCGCGCCGCCCTCGCGGGTGATCGCGAGCGGCACGGGCATGATGATCCGCCCCCGGTTCTCCAGCACGATCGCGACCGAGTCTCCCTCCGTGCGCACGGTGTCGAGCGCCTGGTCCAGCTTCCAGGTCTCGTAGAACCATTCCTTCCAGAACCAGGAGAGGTCCTGGCCGGTCACGTCGTCGAACGTGTTCCAGAAGTCCCACGGGGTCGGGTGCTTCCCGGTCCAGCGGCGGCCGTACTCCTGGAAGGCCTTCTCGAACGTCGGCCGGCCCAGGATCTCGCGCAGCGCCACCAGGACCGTGGCCGGCTTCCAGTACGCGGCGACGCCGTAGGCGGCGTCGTTGCCGTACTTGTCCGCCGGCTTCATCATGTCCTCTTCGTAGCCCGCCTCGGCCCCGCGCAGATAGTAGTTGCGGTTGCGCGCCTCGTCGTCGAAACCCTTGAAGAAGTCCGCCATCGCCTGGGACTGGTCGTACTGGGCGAAGCCCTCGTCCATCCACGCGTAGCGCTTCTCGTCCGAGCCGACCATCATCGGGAACCACATGTGCCCGATCTCGTGGCTCACCACCTCGTACATCGTGAGGCTGTCGTAGGTGCCGCCGATGCAGGTCAGCATCGGGAACTCCATGCCGCCGCACCCGTCCGGCCCGTCCATCGGCGTCATGTGCGGATAGGGGTACGACCAGAGCTTGCGGGAGTAGAACTCCACCGCGTGGCGGCCGTAGCGGGCGGCCTCGTCCCAGTAGGAGCGTACCCCCTCGGGACGGTAGAAGGCCGACGCCACCGAGGACGCCGTCACGGTCCCGTTCGCGCTGTCGGTCACCGCGCGCGCCGCGTCCCAGAGGTAGCGGGGCGACGTTCCCCAATCGAAGTCGCGCACATTCTTCGCCGTCCAGTGCCAGGTGAGCCTCCCGCCCGTGCCCCGGGTGGTGACGACGCTGTCCGTCTTGTCCTTCTCCGTCACCACGTGCACGATGCCGGTCGCGGTGCGCGCGGAATCGAGCCGCGTACGCGTCTGCGGCGACAGCACCTCGGCCGCGTTCTCCAGTGAGCCGGTCGCGTCCATGATCCAGCCGGTCGGAACCGTGAGCTTCACGTCGTAATCCGCGTAGCCCATGTAGAACTCGCCGCGGCCGAGGTACTGGTCGATCTGCCAGCCGTTGTAGTCGTCGTACACGGCCATCTGGGGATACCAGTACGAGATGAACCAGACCTCCCCGTCCTGTCCGCCCCGGGGCGCCGTCTCCGACTGCACCCGGAACTGCCACTCGAAGTCCAGCACAAGGGAATCGCCCGCCGCGAGCGCGGAGGGCAGCCGGATCTCCATGATCGTCCCGTTGACGGTGTAGCCCGGCTCGCCCGGCTTGGCCACCTCGCTCAGGGGCCTGCCGCCCACTACGACCTTGTCGAAGTCGATGCCGCCGAGCTTGGGGGTCTGCATATTCCGCTTGGCGTCGGGGCGGAAGAGGTTCTGGTAGGCCTGGACGTACACCACCGGCAGGGAGTCGGGCGAGCGGTTGAAGTAGACCACCCGGCCGCGCCCGGTCAGCCGCTTGAGCACCGGATTGAGCTCCGCCTCTAAGCGGTACCGGGCGTACTGCTGCCAGTAGTTGGGCCCCGGAACCCCGGTGGTCGTGCGGGTGCCCCGGGCCACCGCCCGGCTGATGAGCTCGGGGATCTCGAGCCGGTAGCCCGATGGCACCCCGGTCGTCGCCCCGGCGGCCTTCGCCGCTCCCGCAGCGGAGGGCGCCGGACGGGGCGTGGGAGCCGGGGCGGGGGTGCCGGCGCTGCAGGCTGCAACGAGCGCGAGCAGGACGGTCTTCGGGACCAGCCTCAGGGTGTTGGGCATAGGCAGGGAACAGTAACCGGTGCGCGGTGAACGGTGAACGGGGACCCGATTACCCAAACGGGCCCGTCGTCCGCCGGTTTCGCCGCCGGCTACCGCGCCCAGGCCAGGGCCAGTCCGTCGTGGAAGGCCGCCGCGGACGCCGGCCTCTCATCCGGCTCGGCCGCGAGCACGCTTGCCAGGAGCTCGGCCAGTGCGGTCGGCACCGACGGGTCGCCGGCAACGGGCAGCGGGCCGCCCCGCAACATGGCGGCGGCCAAGGTGGTGGGAGTGTCGCCTTCGAAGGGCAAGCGGCCGGTGAGCGCCTGATGCAGCACCACCCCGGCCGCGAAGAGGTCGGTCCGCGGGTCGGCGGGCTCCCCGAAGAGCAGCTCCGGCGCCATATAGGGCGGGGTTCCCGGCGTGGTATGCCCCGAGGCCGCGGGGCCCGCGGCATCCCGCAGCGCGGCGACGCCGAAGTCGGTGAGCTTCACCTGCCCCTCGGCCGTGACCAGGATGTTCTGCGGCTTCACGTCACGGTGGAGCACGCCCCGCGCGTGCACCACGTCGAGGGCCCGGCAAAGCTGCATGCCCACGACGACGGCCGCCGGGACCGGCAGACGACCGTGGCGCGCCAGCAGATCCGCGAGCGACACGCCCTCGACGTACTCCATCACGAGGAAGCGCTCGTCGCCCGCGCGGCCAACGTCGTGAGTCCGGACCACGTTCGGATGGGTGACCCGGCGGGTGAGCCGCACTTCCGCCGCGACCGGCCCCAGGCCGTCGTCGTCCAGCGGGAAGTCGGCCCGGAGCAGCTTGAGGGCGACGGTCTCGTCCAGCACGCGATCCCGGGCTTCGTAGACGACCCCCATGCCGCCGGTCCCCACGTGGCGCCGCAGCTCGTAACGCCCCGCAACCACCCGGCCGATCTCCGGTGCGCCGGCGGGTGGGGCCGGCCGGACGGCGGGGCCGTCGCGGCTCACCAGCCCGCGCAGCACCTCGCTTTCCGCTCCCTCCGCGCGGCGGCGCTCCTGCTCCAGCAGCAGCACCTTGCGGCGCTCGCCCCAGCGATAGCCGCCCGGGTTGCCGTCGCCACGGACGACCCGGTGGCAGGGCACCACCAGCGCGACCGGATTCGCCGCGCAGGCCTGCGCCACGGCGCGGGCGCCCTGCGGCGCACCGACCGCCCGGGCGATCTCCGCGTACGACCGGGTCTGGCCCACCGGGATCCCCCGCAGCGCGTTCCACACCCGCCATTGGAACGCCGTGGCCCGCACGTCGAGCGGGACGTCGACCCGGGGCGTCTCGCCCTCGAGATGGCGCACGATCTCGTGGGCCCAGGCGCCCAGACCGTCAGGATCGGCCGTGAGCCGTGCCTCGGAAAACTCGGCCCGGAGTCCAGCCTCGAGCACGGAGTCATCGTCGCCCAGACGGACGCTGCACACGCCCCGATCGGTCGCCGCGACCAGCAGTCGGCCGAGCGGCGACGCAACCACCGCGTAGCGGATCGCGACCCCACGCCCGCCACGGCGATAGGTGGCCGGCGTCATGCCGAGGGGCGAGCGGCCCCGCTCGTACACCGGGCGACCGGAGCCGTATCCGGCGGCGTAGACCGCGCGGCTCACCGTCTGCCCCTCACGTAGCCCGCTCCGCAGCCGCTCGACCCGCCGGGCCTCGACCCACTCGCGCGGGCTCACCCCGACCACCCGCTTGAACACCCGCTGCAGATGCCACGGGCTCAGGCCGACCTCGCTGCCGAGCTCGGCCAGCGTGGGTGGGGTGTCGAGCCGGGCGTCGAGCGCGCGGCTCGCGAGCCGCACGGCCCGCAGGTCGGCGTCCTCCCCCGCCACCGCCCGGGGGCGGCACCGCCGGCACGCGCGGAATCCCTCCGCCTCGGCCGCGTCCGGATCGACGAAGAAGTGTACGTTTCGGCGATTGGGTCGCCGGGACGCGCAGGACGGCCGGCAATACACGCCCGTGGTGCGCACGGCGTAGACGAAGCGCCCATCGAAGCGCCGGTCGTGCTGCACCACGGCGGCCCAGCCCTGATCCGAATCGACGGTCGAGTGTTCCAGTGTTCTCACGGCAGTCATATCTCCCTCCTGGGACAATAGTGCGCTCGCCCGGGGCTTGCCCGCTATCCGATTCTTGCGACTCAATCCGCGACGTCCGGTGGGCGGGCCCCGCTCTCGACCGTCTCCACTCTGTGATGCTCTTGCAACTGGCCTCGGTACTCGCTCTCACCGCCGGCGCGCTGGCCGGCTGCCGCAGCGCGCCCCGCCCCCCCAGCACCGAATCGGGGCGCGAGATCTTTGCGCCCTCAGTGGATCGGGACCCAGCCCCCGGTCCGGCGCCCGAGGGGATGGTATGGGTGCCCGGGGGCGGGTTCTGGATGGGCTGCGGCGGATGCAAGTTGCCGGACGCGGAGCCGGTGCATCCGGTGGTCGTCAGCGGGTTCTGGATGGACCGCGCGCCGGTGACCAACGCCGATTTCGCCCGCTTCGTCGCGGCGACGGGGTACCTCACCGTGGCCGAGCGCCCGCTCGACCCCAAGGAGTTCCCCGATCTTCCCGCGGACCGGCGCGCGCCCGGCTCGGTGGTCTTCTCTCCGCCGTCGCACGACCTGCCCGGCCTTCGCTATCTCGACTGGTGGCGTTGGGTGCCGGGGGCCAGCTGGCGCCATCCGGAGGGGCCGGGCAGCGATCTCGGGGGGCGCGAGAGCCATCCGGTGGTCCACGTGGCCTACGAGGACGCGGCGGCTTACGCCCGCTGGGCCGGCAAGCGGCTCCCGACGGAGGCCGAATACGAGTGGGCCGCTCGCGGCGGGCTGGACCGGAAGCACTACGCCTGGGGTGACGAGCTCAAGCCGAGCGGCCACTGGGTCGCCAACATTTTCCAGGGCCACTTCCCCACCCGGAACGCCGCCGAGGACGGGTATGCCGGGACGTCGCCGGTGACGGCGTTTCCGCCCAATGGATTCGGGCTCTACGACATGGGCGGAAACGTGTGGCAGTGGACGAGCGACTGGTACCGAGCCGACTGGTACGCCCGGTTGGCGGCGTCCGGCGTCGCGCGCAATCCGGCGGGTCCGCCCCGGAGCCTCGATCCCTCCCATCCCGAGACACCGACCCGCGTCATCCGGGGCGGCTCGTTCCTCTGCAGCGATCAGTACTGCACCCGGTATCTCGTGGGGAGCCGCGGGCTGGGCGCCCAGACGACCGGATCGTCCAACCTGGGCTTCCGGCTGGTGCGCTGAGACCGGCCCGTCAGCTCCGGGCGGGGCGGAACGGCAGCCGCCGGATCCGGCGGCCGGTGAGCGCGTAGAGTGCGTTGCCCAGGGCGGGCGCCACCGGCGGAACGGGCGGCTCGCCGAGTCCACGGGGGCTCTCGCCATTCTCCACGAAATACGCCTCGATCACGGGCGCCTCACCGATCCGAACCCAACGGTAAGCGTCGAAGTTGGTTTCCCGCACCCGGCCGCGCTCCACGGTGATCTCGCCATAGAGCGCCGCGCACAGGCCCTCCAGGACCCCCCCCTCCACCTGCGCCTCGGCTCCGCTCCGGTTGACGACGATGCCGCAGTCCACGGCCGCCACGATCCGGTCCACCCGGAAATCGCCCTTCGGGTCGGTTGAGACCTCGACCACCTCGGCGGCATAGCTCCCGAACGTGAAGTGGCCCGCGATGCCCTGTGCGCGGCCGGCCGCGAGCGGAGCGCCCCAGCCGGCGCGATCGGCCGCCAGCCGCAGCACGCCGGCGAGGCGGCCGGGATCGAACACCGGGCCACCGTGGTCGCGGTACGGAAGCTGGCGGGACACACCCAGCCAGTCGAGCCGGAACTCGAGCGGATCGCGCCCCGCGGCGGCGGCGACCTCGTCCATGAAGCTCTCCACCGGGAATGCGTTGGCCGAGTGGATGGTGGAGCGCCAGGCGCCGCGCGGGATGGGCGTCTCCACGTTCGTGTACTCGTAGCGGAGGTTCGGCACGCAGGCGGCGGGGAAATCGTCGGGGTAGAGCTCCGACGCCTCGGGCTTGACCCCCATCGCGCGGGCGTAGGCGTAGCGTGACGGATTCGCGAGGTGCTGGGCCCACGCGGTGACGTGCCCGTTCGCGTCCAGGGCTGCGCGGAGCCGGTGGCGGCCGGCGGGGCGGTAGAAGTCGTGACTCAGGTCGTCCTCCCGCGTCCAGACCACCTGGATCGGGGTGCCGGCCCGTTGCGAGAGCAGCGCGGCCTCGCCGGCGTAGTCCACCATGAGCCGCCGGCCGAATCCGCCGCCACACCGGATCGGGTGCACGGTCACACGCTCGGCGGGGAGCCCGGTCGTCCGCGCGACGATCCCGCGCACGTCGCCCGGGTCCTGGGTGGGCGCCCAGACCTCGCAGCGATCGCTGCGAACGTCGGCGATGCAGTTGGGCGGCTCGAGCGCCACGTGCGCCAGGAACGGAAGCTCATACACCGCCTCGACCGTCCGGACGGCCGTCGCGAACGCAGCGTCCACGTCGCCGTCGTTGCGCACCACGGTGCCGCTGCGCACGAGGGCGTCCGCGAGCCGCCCGGCCAGCTCGGCGGTCCCGGCCCCGTCGGCTTCCTGCCAGGTCACGCCAAGCGCGCGGCAGCCGCGGATCGCAGCCCAGGTCGAGTCCGCCACGACCGCCACGCCCGGCCCCACGCCGGTCGGCTCGCCGCTCCCGGCAACCGGGATCACCTGGCGAACGCCCGGCACCTGGAGCGCCGCCTCGTCCCGCACGTCGGCCACCCGGCCGCCGAACGGCGCCCGGGCAATGCAGGCATAGCGCATCCCGGGCACGCGGGTGTCGAGCCCGTAACGGGCCTTGCCCGTCACCAGATCGCCGATGTCGGCGGGCGCGATCCGCCGGCCGATCAACTGGAACTCCGCCGGCGATTTGAGCGGCACCTCCGCCGGCACCGGCAGCCGTGCGGCGGCGGCGGCGAGCTGGCCGTAGCCGGCCCGCCGATGGCTCGCCCGGTGGATCACGAATCCCGCGCGGGTCGTGAGCGACGCGGGATCGACTCTCCACCCCGCCGCCGCCGCCGCGACCAGGAGATGTCTGGCCGTGGCACCCGCGCGTCGCAGGGGCAGCCAGTTCTCCGACACGCTCGTGCTCCCGCCCACGCCCTGGGACCCGAACCGCATCTCGTCGAACGGTGCCTCCACCACCCGCACTCGCTTCCAGTCCGCGTCCAGCTCCTCGGCCACCATCATCGGAAGCGCCGTCTTGACGCCTTGCCCGATCTCCGGATTCTTCGCGGTGATGGTGACGGTGCCGTCGGGGGCGATCTCCACGAACGCCGTGAGCCCGATGGCCGCCTCGGGCAACGCCGGCGCATCGGGCCGGCCACTCGCATGGCCCGATCGGATGCCAAGCAGAAGACCCCCGGCGGCGGTGGCGGCGACCGTGAGGAACTCCCGGCGGTCGAAAGCGCTCAAGTTTGGCATGAGAAGTGGCCCTGATCCGTGGGGCGGGGACGCGGATCGCGGCCCACCGTCCCTACGAACCCGCCCCGCAGCAGGATTCGATCCGACCGCGTCCTCCCCCTCGGCGCACCCTCGCTGGTCGGCGCCGGCCGCGTTACCGTTACGGAATGAGCGCACTTCCCGACCCTGTTGCCGACCGGCCCCGGGCGGCGCCGGCCGGCTTCGCCGCCGAAAGCCGCCTCGCCGCCGACGTGCTGGACGAGCTTGGCCGGGTCATCGTCGGCCAGCGGACCCTGCTGGAGCGCATGATCATCGGTCTGCTGGCCGACGGACACGTCCTGCTGGAGGGCGTGCCGGGGCTGGCCAAGACCCTCGCCGTCCGCACCCTCGCGGCTACGGTGAGCGGCGGCTTTCACCGGATCCAGTTCACGCCCGACCTCCTGCCCGCCGACCTCATCGGCACCCAGATCTACAACCAGCGGAGCGGCGAGTTCACGGTGCAGCAGGGGCCCATCTTCACCAACATCCTCCTCGCCGACGAGATCAACCGCGCGCCGGCCAAGGTGCAGAGCGCGCTGCTCGAGGCCATGCAGGAGAAGCAGGTGACGATCGGGGGACAGAGTCTCCCCCTGCCGGAGCTCTTTCTGGTGCTCGCGACCCAGAACCCCATCGAGCACGAGGGAACCTACCCGCTGCCCGAGGCGCAGGTGGACCGCTTCATGTTCAAGCTGGTCGTGACCTATCCGGGGCGCCGGGACGAGCGCGAGGTGCTCGATCGGATGACGGCCGGCCCCGAGCCACAGGCCCGGCCGGTGCTGGACCCCGCGCGGGTGCTGCACGCACGCCGGCTGGTGCGCGAGGTGTACGTGGACGGCCGGGTGAAGGAGTATGTGTTGGACGTCGTGGGTGCGACCCGCGATCCCGCCGCCGTCGGCCTGGCCGATCTCCGTCCACTGATCGAGTACGGCGCCTCGCCCCGGGCGGGGATCTTCCTGTTGCGCGCCGCCAAGGCCCACGCGTTCCTGGCAGGGCGCGACTACGTGACGCCCGAGGACGTAAAAGGGCTCGCGATCGACGTGCTGCGCCACCGGGTCATCCTCTCCTACCGGGCCGACGCCGACGGCGTGGGCTCCGACGCCCTCCTCGACCGCCTGCTCGCCGCCGTTCCGGTGCCGTGAACCCGGAGCAGGTAGCCGCGGAGGTTCGCCGAATCGAAATCACGACCCGCCACCTCGTACGGGACATCGTGGCCGGCGAGTACTCGAGCGCCTTCCGTGGCCGGGGCGTCGAGTTCGCCGAGGTGCGTGAGTACCAGCCCGGCGACGACGTCCGCACGATCGACTGGAACGTCACCGCACGCCTGGGCGCGGCGTACGTCAAGCGCTTCCTCGAGGAGCGCGAGCTCACCGTGCTCTTTGCCGTGGACTACAGCGCGTCGGGCGCGTTCGGGACCCGACGCCGCAGCAAGCGCACGCTCGCCGTCGAAGTCTGCGCGGTGCTGGCGCTCGCGGCAGCCCGGAGCAACGACCGGGTGGGGGTCGCGTGCTTCACCGACCGGCTGGAGCGCTACGTGCCGCCGCGGAAGGGCCGGCGACAGGTGCTCAGGGTCATCAGCGAGCTATTGGCCCACGCTCCCGCCGCGCGCGGGACCGACCTCGCCGCCAGTCTCCAAGCGCTCGAGCCCTTGCTCCGCCGGCGGTCGGTGCTGTTCCTGGTGTCGGACTTCATGGCAGACGGCTGGCGCCCGGCGCTCGGTCGGCTGGCCCGGCGACACGACGTGATCGCCGTGCACCTGGTGGATCCGCGCGAGCGCGAGCTGCCCGACGTGGGGCTCCTGGCGCTCGAGGACGCGGAGACCGGCGCCTGGCGCTGGGTGGATACCGCGAGCCTGCGGGTGCGGGAACGCGCCCGGGCCGCCGTGGTCCGGTTCGACACGGACCTCGCGGGCGCGGTAGAGGAGGCCGGCGCCGATCTGTTGCGACTCGACGCGGGCGAGCCCTACGGCGAGCCCCTGCTGGCGTTCTTCCGCCGGCGGGAACGAATGCAGTGGCGCTAGGAGTGAGGCGGTAATTATGGTCTCGTGTAGGACCCTCGACCAGCGTCGTTACTCCGTCGGTTGGATTGCCTTGGCGCTCATGCGCTCCGCCGCAGCACTCCTCGCGCTCGCCGGTGTGCCCGCGTGGGGCCAGGGCCCCGGCTTGACGAACCAGCGCTTCGAGGTGACGCCCGAGCCGGCGCGCTCGCACGTGGGCGATTCAGTGACCCTCCGCTTTCGGGTGCGGCTCGACGAGCGCGATCTGCTGTACGACACGGTGCCGAAACCGATTGCCGACCTGCCCGAGGGCGTCCGCGTGCTCGCGGTTGAGAAGCTCCGTCGGGGAGGGGATCGGATCTATACCGGGCGGGCCCTGGTGGCATTCTATCGCCTCGGCCGGCAGGCCGCGCCTGTGTTCGGCTTGCCGTTCATGCGCGCTGTGAAGGGCGTCACCCGGGCGATGCTGGCGAGTGACAGGGCGTTCGTCGACATCGACCCGCTGGCCCCGCCGGGTAATCCCACCCTCAAGGACATCAAGGAGATCGAGCGGCAGCGCGGCCCGGACCCGCGGCTGGTCCTGCTGCTGTTGGGCGCGGCCGGGCTCGCCGCCGGCCTCCTGGTCCTGCGCCGGCGCGGGCGGCGGGCGGCGCTCGCCGCACCGGCCCCCGACGCCGACGACATCGACCCCATCGTGCTCGGCCCCTACGAGGTGGCGCTCGCGCGGCTCACCCAGATCGAGCGCGAGCGCTGGCCGCTCAGGGGCGAGGTGGACCGGCACTACGAAGCCGTGGCCGACGTTATTCGCCGCTGCCTCGAGGAAGCGCACGGTGTCCCCGCACTCGAGCGCACCACGGCCGAGCTTACGTGGGCCCTCCCGCCGGTGCTCGCCGACGACGGGCTGCGCGACCGCTGCGCCGCGATCCTGGCCGACGCGGACCTGGTCAAGTTCGCCCGCCGGCGGCCCGACGAGGCGGACGCGGCCCGCCTCCTGCGCGCGGCGCGTGACCTCCTCGATGCCTGGCGCGCCGCCGCGCCTGTCGTCCGCGAGACCGAAGATGCGCTTCGCTGAGCCGCTCGGCCTCCTGCTCCTAGCCTTCCCGCTGGCCCGGGCGTGGTTCCTCTGGCGCCGCCGCCGCGAGCCGCCCGCGCATCTCGGCTTCTCCTCGCTCGCGCTGCTGGCCGACGCCCCCGTCACCGCCCGCGCGCGCTGGCAGCCGGTGCTTCCCTGGCTCGTCCCCCTGGGATTGGCGCTGCTCATCGTGGCGCTGGCCCGACCGCAGCGGGCCCGCCACGTCGAGGACATCCGGATCAAGTCCCGGAATCTCGTCCTCGTGCTCGACATCTCGAGCAGCATGGGCGCCGGCGACTTCAAGCCCAACCGCCTCGAGGTCGCCCGGCGGGCGCTGGCCGACCTGGCCCACCGCCGCGACGGCGATCTCCTCGGCCTCGTGATCTTCGCCGGCCGCGCGTTTCTCCAGGCTCCCCTCACGCCCGACGCCGATCTCGTCGAAGCCATGCTGGGCCGGGCCGACATCGGTCAGCTGCCGGACGGCACTGCGATCGGCACCGCGCTCTCGCTCGCCCTCGTGCAGGTGAAGGACCTCCCGCCCGCCGCCAGCGCGATCGTCCTGGTCACCGACGGCGCCAACAACACCGGCAAGCCCTCGCCCTTCGTGGCGGCGGAGGCCGCCCGCGCGCTCGGCGTCCGCATCCATACGATCGGCCTGAGCAGCGCCGATACCACGACGCACGATCGCTCGTTCATCTGGCGCTGGGGCCGCCGTGAGGCCGACCGCCTCACCAGCGCGGACGAAGCCGTCCTGCGGCGCATCGCCGAGCGGACCGGGGGTCGCTACTTCCGCGCGACCGACCCGGAGGCCCTCGCGCAAATCATGGCCGCGATCGATCCGCTCGA
>JBGQIW010000022.1:0-30951 GCA_041498715.1 Gemmatimonadota bacterium
AACGCCAAGTGTCGCGGTGAGCGGGCCGGCGGGCTACCGCCAGAGTCTGAGTGCCACGCAGACGCTGAGCGGGATCGCAGTGGGCAGCTACACAGTGACGGCCGCTCTGGTGGTGGTGCCCAACCCGATCGTGGCCACGGTGTATGCAGGGACGGTGACCGGGGAAACGGCCACGGTGAGTGCGGGGGCGACGGCCACGGCGAGCGTGAGCTACGCCGCGCGGCCGGGCAGCGGCGCGCTCTGGGTGGCCAATTCGAACGGGTCCACGGTGGTGGCGTACACGGCTGCGCAACTCGGCGCGAGCACCGGGGCGGCACCCGCGACCGCGCTCACGACCGGCGCAGGCGCAATTCAGTCCGGGGTAGCGTTCGATGCCGGCGGCAATCTTTGGGTCGCCAGTTACAGCAACAACACGGTGGTCGAGTTCACCGCGAGCCAACTCGGGGCGAGCGGGAGCCCGGCGCCGGCCGTCACGCTGAGCGCCACCGGCGGCTCGCTCAACCGCCCGACGACCCTGGCCTTTGACGCGAGTGGCACGCTCTGGGTAGGAAATGTCGGCAGCAACACGGTGGTCGCGTTCACCGCGAGCCAACTCGGGGCGAGCGGGAGCCCAGCGCCGGCCGTCACGCTGAGCGCCACCGGCGGCTCGCTCAACAACCCGATAGCGCTGGCCTTTGATGTGAGTGGCACGCTCTGGGTCACGAATGACGTCAGCAGCACCGTGGTCGCATTCGCGCCCAGTCAGCTCACCGCGAGCGGGAGCCCGGCGCCGGCCGTCACCCTGAGTGCCACCGGCGGCTCGCTCAACGCCCCGGAGGCTCTGGCCTTTGATGTGAGTGGCACGCTCTGGGTAGGAAATGCCGGCAGCAACACGGTGGTCGCGTTCACCGCGAGCCAACTCGGGGCGAGCGGGAGCCCCATGCCCACCGCCACGCTGAGCCCCAATGCCGGGTCGCTCAACGCCCCCGTGGGCCTGGCCTTTGATGCCAGTGGCAGTCTCTGGGTCGCTAATGCTGCCAACAACACAGTAGTCGCGTTCGCGGCGAGCCAGCTCGTCGGTTCTGGGGCGCCCGCGCCCACCGTGACCCTCAGCGGCAGCTCGCTCGCGGGTCCGGTCGGGCTTGCCTTCGATCCGCCGTCGGAGAATCTGCCACTGCGGTAGCGCAGCCATCAGCTTGTACGCGGCCGCATTCGGCGGCGCCGGAGGAGGTATGATGATCGCGCCTCACGCAGCCCGACCGATACTGCGGCGCCGCTTCGGACACGCAGGTGCGGTGCTCGGCTGGGGCGTCCTCGGCGGGCTGGGGTTCGTCGGCTGCGGCTCGTCGGGCGGGACCAGTCCCTCCGGGGCGGGGAGCCTCACGGTGACGATCACCGCCTCGGCCGGGGTAACGCCAAGTGTCGCGGTGAGCGGGCCGGCGGGCTACCGCCAGAGTCTGAGTGCCACGCAGACGCTGAGCGGGATCGCAGTGGGCAGCTACACAGTGACGGCCGCTCTGGTGGTGGTGCCCAATCCGATCGTCGCCACCGTCGATACCGCGACGGTGACCGGGGGGGCGGCCACGGTGAGCGCGGGGGCGACGGCCACGGCGAGCGTGAGCTACGCCGCGCGGCCGGGCAGCGGCGCGCTCTGGGTGGCCAATGCGCCCAATGCTCTCGCGGCCACAGTTCTAGCGTACGCCGCTGCCCAACTGGCGGCGAGCACCCAAGCGGCGCCCACGACCGCGCTCGCGACTGAAGGGGGGCAGCTCGGGGCCGCGTTCGATGCCAGCGGCACGCTCTGGTTGTCGACGCCTAATGTGATCGGGGCGGTCCCCGCCGACCAGCTCGCGACGAGCGGGATTCCCTCCTTCGCGGTGATCCTGGGCGCCACCGGCGGGTCGCTCAACTTCCCGGCGGCTCTGGCCTTCGATGCGAGCGGCACGCTCTGGGTCGCGAATAACGGCGGCAACACGGTGGTCGCCTTCGCGCCGAATCAGCTCACCACGAGCGGGAGCCCCACGCCGGCCGTCACCCTGAGCTCCACCGGCGGCTCGCTGAACGGACCGATCGGTGTGGCCTTCGATGCGAGCAGCAATCTCTGGGTCGCGAACAACGGCGGCAACACGGTGGTCGAATTCACCGCGAGCCAGCTGGGGAGCACAGGCGGCCCCACCCCCGCGGTCACCCTGAGCGCTACCGCAGGGTCGCTCAACGGGCCGGCCGGGTTGGCTTTCGACGCGAGTGGCACGCTCTGGGTCGCGAATAACCTGGGAAACACGGTGGTCGCGTTGGCGAGCGGCCAGCTCGGGAGCACAGGAAGCCCGAGCCCCGTAGTTACGGTGAGGGCTACTGGGGGTTCGCTGAATGGCCCGTTCGGCGTGGCGTTCGATGCGAGTGGCGGTCTCTGGGTCACGAATCCAAACGGCAACACGATTGTACAGTTCGCGGCGAGCCAGCTGGTACTCTCCGGGGCGCCCACACCCAACGTGATCGTCGGCGGCAGCTCGCTTGCGGGCCCGGCGGGACTCGCCTTCGACCCCTCGGCGGCGATGCTGCCGCTGCAGTTGAGGGCTCGTGCTGGATACACAGTCCAGATCCCGGCCGGTCGTCTCGAGTCTCGGGCAGGAGGTGGGTATTGAGCCGGATAACGAGTAGGCCCAGGTCGGTACGAGCGCGCGCCCCGATACACCCGGCGCTGGCGCAGGCACTCGCGCGGCACCGCGAAACGGTGCCGGCCCGAACGATCTCGTCTTCCCTTCCCCATTCACCTATCAAGAGGCCGAGCGTATCTTCGCTAAGGCCGTGCGTCGGCTCGGGTAGCCGCACACGGTCGTGCACGACCTGCGGCGCACCTTTGCCGTGCACGGGCTCAAGAACGGCGTGCCGCTCTCCCGCGTCCAGAGTATCCTGGGACACCGGACGCCGGCCATGACGATTCGGTACTCGCAGCACGCGCCGGAGCCGCACGGGGACGACGACGCGGGGAAGATCGAGGCGAGCATGACGGGCGCAGCCGATCGCGAGGTGGTGGCGGTGCGTGAACTCCTCAAGGTCGCGGCGCAGGTTCCGCAACGACTGCCCCCAATTTCGCCCACAGTGCCCTTGAGGGACTCGGAGGCAGTCGGTTAAGTTGTTGTCGCACAACATGGAGTGGTGGCCGAGCGGCTGAAGGCGGCGGTTTGCTAAACCGTTTTAGGGGTGAAGACCCCTAACGAGGGTTCGAATCCCTCCCACTCCGTAAACAGAAATCTCCCCAGTAGGTACCAGCAGCAACCCCGCAACAATGGCCATTGACTCGCAAGCCCTTCACCAGGCCGTCGCCGAGGGACTGATGGAGCCGGACGAGCCCCCACACCCCAGGAGGAGTCCCAGGCCCCCAGAGCGCCGAGTGCAAGCATGGCGAGGACACCCCATCTCCACGCCGTGGTTAGTCCCCTCAGTTGTGTTGGCAAAGCCGCCGGAAGGCATCGGGCGGCCATTCGCAGTAGTCCGCGAGGGAGCATAGCGACTCCGGTCATCGGGGCGGCCGCGCTTTGCGCGAGGATGGCGCCATGTCTGCGCTAGGCCGGGGACCGACTGGCACCCGATGCCTCACAGTCGGTCTTTCCCGGTGCATTTCACTGAACTTGCCACCCCGGCGAGAGGCAACCTTGATCGCGAAGCCCGCACGAAGCGAAGGAGCCATGCCCCGACGCATGCCCCCTTCGCTGCGCTCAGGGTGACTCACGACGGGGTTTCGCAACGCACTCTTTAGGAAGGGTTCGACGGCGGGGAGTGCGAGCCACCTCGGATAGCGTAGGGGACTCGGATCACGATCTCCGAGCCGTGACCCGGTGCGCTCCGAACTGAGAGCTTGGCACGGATCTGGCCTGCGCGCTCCCGCATGCCGAGCAGCCCCCAGTGGCCGCCGTACGCGCGAAAATCAGGGTCAACCGCGAATCCCCGTCCATCGTCGTTGACCGAGAGTTGCATGGCCCGCGCCCCATAGGAGAGTCCGAGCCGCACGGTGTGCGCGGCCGAGTGCTTCACGACGTTGGCGATGGCTTCCTGCTCCACCCGGACTACCACCGCTTCCACCTCCGGGTCCAGTGGGCGCGGCACGCCCTCCACCATGCAGTCCAGCGTGATGCCGGCGCCACGGAGGCCGTCTTCCGCGGCGGCTCGGAGCGTCGCGGAGAAGTCGCCGCCCGCGAGCGCCGGTGCCCGCATATCCCACACGGCCTGCCGGGCGTCTTCGAGCGTCTTTTGCGCCAAGCCGACCAGATCGCGGAGGGCGGCGACCGCCTCCGGAGGCCCGGCCACGCGGCCGGTGGCCGCGACAAGCTGGAGAGCGACGCCCGTGAAGCCCTGCAGCAGCGTATCGTGGATCTCGCGGGCGAGACGCGTGCGCTCCTCGAGCATGGCGGTGAAGCGGGCTTGCAGTAGACGGTCCCGCACTCGGCGCACCGCGCGTTCCGCCCGCTTGCGCTCGGTCACGTCCATGACCGTCCCCATCAATTCGACGACCTCGCCGGAGGCGCCGACTACCGGATGACCCACGGCATGGATGTGCCGTATCGATCCATCCGGAAGCACCGCGCGGTACTCGGCTTCGAAGCCGGTCTTCTCGCGGATGGCGTGCTGCACGAGCTCCTCCACCCTCGGTGCATCCTCCGGGTGAAGGCGATCGCGCATTTCCTGCAACGACGGTGGGCCTCTGCTCGGATCCAGCCCGAAGATCCGATACCCTTCCACTGAGCAGTGGCCCTCCTGCGGACGCAGGAGACTCCGGGCCCAGCTCCCCGTGTGGCTCAGCCGCTGCGCCTCAGTCAGTGCCGCCTCGCTCGCGCGGACGCGGCAATGCTCGGCCGCCAGCCTGCGCAGGTAGCGGTCCGCGACGCTCCCCGCGAGGGCGACGCCGAGGATAAGGAGGGTTGCCACGGCGACGAGGACGGCGAGGCCCTCGGTCGCGACCACCTCGCCGGTCCCGGCCTGAACCTCGACGGTCGCTTCGATCTCTGGGGGAACCGGATGGAACCGCGCCGCCGCCATCGCCGTGTAGTGCATCCCGGCGATAGCGCAGCCCATGACGACAGCCGCCAGCCGTCGGCGGAGTTGGGTCGCCGAGGACTCATCACTCCGGAACCAGGCCGCGAGCCCCAGCGCCGTGCCGGAGGCCAGGACCGCGATGGCGATCGACGCGGCGACGAGCCCTGGGCGCCAAGTGAGGGTCGCCGTCGTGTGGAGTCCGGCCATGCCGAGATAATGCATCCCGGCGATCGCCCCACCCATGGCCACTGCCCCCAACGTGAGCGGCCGCCAGGTGCCCGCGCCCAGGCTCACCACCCAGAGCGCGAAGCCGGATGCGGCGATGGCGACCAGGACCGACAGGATGAGATGTACCGCGTCGTAGGTGATCGGGCGATCGTCGAGCCGGAAGGCGAGCATCCCCACGAAGTGCATCGCCCAGATGCCTGTCCCCATCGCGACGGCGCCCGCCAGGAGCCAGGCTAGGCGTGCGCGGCCGGTCGCGGCGATCACCCGGCTTGCAAGCACGAGCGCGACGTAGCTCGAGAGCGCGGCGACGATCACCGACACCGCGACAAGTGTCGCGCTATAGGTGCCGGTAAGGGCGGGCAAGACTGGGAGGTGTACCACGCTAAGGTCCCAAGGAATCGATGCTGCCGCTCGGACCCCGAGGGCGGGAGTCAAGCGCTAGTGCTCCGCGCGCTGCAGCGCCGCCTTGATACGCGCGACGAATCGATCGGGGGCGAACGGCTGGCGCACGTAGTCGTCCGCCCACGCTTCCATCATCTCGATCTCGGTCCGGTCATCGGTGACGCCAGGAAGCACGACCACCGGGAGGGCTCGTCGGGGCCGCACTTCGGAGCCCCCGCCCAACACCTCCTGACCCGTCATGGGCGGCATGGCGAGGTCCTCCTCGTATGTAGCACCCTCCCCCGCTAAGAGAATCGGACCGGCTCGAGCAACGAACCCGAAGGCCCGCCGTCCGCAACATAGGCCGGCCGGGTCGGAATGGCCATCCGATGTCCGCCCGCGAGTATCTGCTGCGCCTGACCCGCGCGCAGCTCTGCGGGCGCCTTCGCCAAGCGCTCGGCGCCCCCCGTTGCCGTTCCCGTTTACCCTTCACCGCTTACCGTTTACCGTTCTCCCGCACATGACTCCTCCCCGCGTACGCTTCGCCCCCTCCCCCACCGGCTACCTCCACGTCGGCGGCGCCCGCACCGCGCTGTTCAACTGGCTGTACGCCAAACACACGGGCGGCGTGTTCGTCCTCCGTATCGAGGACACCGACAGGGAGCGCAGCACCGACGCCCACACCCGGGTCATCCTCGACGGCCTCGGCTGGCTGGGCATCACCTGGGACGAGGGCCCCTACTTCCAGGGCGTCTACGCCGATCGCCACCGCGCCGACGCCGAGCGGCTCCTCGCGCAGGGGAAGGCATACCGCTGCTTCTGCACTCGCGAGGAGCTGGAGGAGCGCCGGGCCAAGGCTGAGGCGGCCGGCGGCGGTTTCCGCTACGACCGGCGCTGCTGGCGGCTCACGTCCGACGAGATCGCCGATCGGCTCGGCCGCAAGCTGCCCTTCACCATCCGCTTCTTCGTCCCCGACGAGGAAGTGGTCTGGAACGACGCGGTGCACGGGACGATCACGGTGCACAGCCAGGAGCTGGACGACTTCGTGATCCTCCGGAGCGACGGCTCGGCCATCTACAATCTCGCCGTCGTGTCGGACGACATCGCGATGCGGATCACCCACGTGATCCGCGGGGATGACCACGTCTCCAACACGCCCAAGCAGATCCTGCTGTATCGCGCCCTGGGCCACGAGCCCCCGGTGTTCGCGCACGTGCCGATGATCCTGGGGCCGGACGCGAAAAAGCTCTCCAAGCGCCACGGCGCCACCGCGGTGGGCGACTACCGGGACCAGGGGATCTTCCCGGCCGCCATGCGGAACTTCCTCGCGCTCCTGGGCTGGTCCCCCGGCGCTGATCGCGAGATCCTGCCGGAGGCGGAGCTGATTCAGCTGTTCTCGCTCGAGGGCATCCAGAGGAAGCCCGCCGTCTTCGACGTCACCAAGCTCGAGTGGATGAACGGGCAATATCTCTCGGCTACACCGGCGGACGAGCTGCTCGAGCCGGTGCGGCGCGAGCTCGCACGTCTGGGCATGACACCGGACGCACGCGACCTGCGGCCGCTGATCGACGCGGTGAAGACCCGCTCCCGCACCATCGTGCAGCTGGCCGAGCAGATCGCCGTGCGACTCGACCGCTCCCGCGTGCGGCTCGACCCCAAGGGCGAGCAGCTGGTGCGGAAGATGGGCCCGCAGTTCCGCCAGAGCCTGGAGCTCGCCCGCGGGACGCTCGCCGCGGTTCCCCCGAGCGAGTGGTCGGCCGGGCGCCTGCTCGAGACCCTCAAGGCGGCCGCCGAGCAAAATGGCCTCAAGCTGGGCGATCTGCTCCAGCCCATCCGCGTGGTCCTCACCGGCTCCACCGTCTCCGAGCCGGTCAACGAGCTGCTCGCCGTAACCGGGCAGGAAGAGAGCCTCGGCCGGCTCGCGGGGTATCTGGGCGACGCGGCGGCCTGAGCGCGTGCGGCGCCTCCGGTACGCCGTCCTGCTGCTCGCCGGGGCAGTCGCGTGCGCCTCCCCGGCGCCGCCGACCCCCGCGCCGGCTCCGGTATCAGAACGGACCGACAGCACCGTCCGCGAGGCCGCACCCGCGGCCCCGGTCCGCCGGCACGGCACCGCCACCGTGCGCTTTGCCTTCGTGGGCGACATCAATCTTGGCACCGCCACGCTGGCTGACGGCGTCCCCCCGGACAGCGGGCGCGCCCTCCTCGCCGCGGCCCGACCCGCGCTCGCGGGCGATCTGGTCCTCGGTAACTTCGAGGGCGTCCTCGCGGACAGCGGCGAGACGGAGAAGTGCGGGAAGAAGCGGGCCGTGGTCTGGCGCGGCGTGACCCAGAAGCCGGGGCCACCGCCCCGCCGTCGGCCGCGGGCCCGGCGCACAAAGAAAACGGCTCCGCCGATCCTCTGCTACGCCTTTCTCACGCCGACGCTGCTCGCACCCCGGCTCGCCGACGCCGGCTTCACTCATCTCAATCTCGCGAACAATCACGCGAACGACTTCGGGCTCGACGGCCGCCGCTCCACCGAGGCGACGCTGGCGAGCCACGGTCTCGAGACCTACGGTCCGCTGGGCCGGATCGTAATCGACACCGTGCGCCACGCCGGCGGCGTCACCACCGTCGGCGTGATCGGCTTCACCACGTATCCCTTCGCCTACGATCTGCTCGACATCCCCGCAAGCGCGGCCGTCGTGGACTCGGTGCACCGGCTCGTGGACGTGCTGATCGTCACCTTCCACGGGGGCGCCGAAGGCGCCGCGGCGTTGCACCTCCCGTTCGCCGCGGAGTCCCTGGGCCGCGAGCCCCGCGGCGATCTCCGGGCTTGGGCCCACGCGGTCGTGGACGCGGGCGCCGACCTCGTCGTGGGCCACGGCCCCCACGTGCTGCGCGGCGTCGAATTCTGGAATGGGAAGCCGATCGTCTACTCGCTGGGCAATTTCGCGACCTATCGCGGGTTCAACCTCGCCGGCCCGCAGGCGCTCACCGCCGTGTTGCAGGTGGAGCTTGCCGGTGACGGGCGATTGATCCAGGCTCGGCTCGTGCCGATGCGTCAGCTACCGCTCGAGGGCCCGGCCCCCGATCCCGACGCGGGCGCGTTGCGCCTGGTGCGCGACCTTTCGGCGGACGACTTCGGGCCCACGGCCGCGCGGGTCGGGGACGACGGCGTTCTCGCACCCCCGTGACTCCGGTCACCGGTGGCGTCGTCGCCCTGGCGGAGCGTCCCCGCCGTCGCTACGCTCCGGCATGACCAGTCCGTTCGACGCCGAAGAGCCCGGCTCGTCGCCATCGCCGGCGGCGCTCGCCGCCACCGAGGGGCCGGTCGAGCTCAGCGTCTCGCTCGTGGACGACGAGCGCACGCCCAAGGGAATGGTGTGCATGGCGACCTACCGGAACGGGCGGCTGGTGGCGCGGTGCGCGATGCCCCCGGAGGCCTGGGACCAGGTCCACGCCCACCATCTCTTCGATCAGCCGGTGCCGGTCGTGCTCGTCGCCCGCGAGGCGCCGCCCGGCCTTCAGTGCCAGCTCTTCGCGATGGTGACGCTCCCGCCGGACTTGCAGGTCGAGCTGGACGGCGACCGCGAGCCCTGGGCGGAGAGCGTGCCCAGCTCGGGCTACGAGGCGGCGGCGGAGGAGGGCGAGGACGGGGATCCGCCGGTGGCACCGATCCCGCTGGGCACCGTCGT
This sequence comes from Gemmatimonadota bacterium, assembly GCA_041498715.1. Classification (GTDB taxonomy): domain Bacteria; phylum Gemmatimonadota; class Gemmatimonadetes; order Gemmatimonadales; family GWC2-71-9; genus DASQPE01. The sequence goes on from JBGQIW010000022.1 coordinate 9,297, forward strand.
GCGGTTCTCCAAGGATCGCGTGCATCCCGACAGCCTGCCGCTCGAGGCGGCGGACATCCTGCGGAGGATCATCGAGGGGAAGACGGCGGAAGTGGTGGACCGGGCGCTGGAGGACCTGCTGGGCGGTGAACAGTAGACGCCATCAAACGAACGTCCCCACCCTGAACTTCCAGATCCTCCCCAGCAGATCATCCAGCATGCCCCGCCCCACGAAAGCCTCGACCGCCGCGGCCGTGGCGCGGGCGTCCGCCCCCCACAGGCTCGCCCGCTTGACCTCGCCCTCGAAGTCGGCCTGCACGAACACCCGGTCGTCCAGCGTGAGGACCGTCGGGAGGCCTTCGCCGAACTCGCTCGTGACCGCGTTGGCGCCGGGCCCGCCGATGGCGATCGTGGGGTTGAGATGGAAGATCCGGTTGTCGAGGTACCAGCCGTCTCCGACCACGACCGCCCGCCGGTAGGCGTGCCCCACGCCGCGTCGGTCGATCTCCGCCTTGAGCGTGTACGCCGTCGGCCGGTCCCGTTCCTCGGCGGTGAGCGACGTGCCGGTCACCAGCACGACCGTCTCGTCGGTGTCGATCAGCTTCATTGGGCGCGGGAGCCGGCGGAATCGCGCGGCGTGGCCCGGGTGACGGCCGGCGCGGGCGCGGGCGACCGGAGCTCGGGCGGGGGCTGGCTGCGCTGGTTCTTCTGGAACTCGTGCTCCGCCTCCTTGCGCTTGCGCATCTCGCTGATCGCCTTCTTGAAGTCGTCCGCGGTCTGCGCCCGGTTGGCGGCGTAGCGCAAATCCGTCAGCAGCTCGTCGGTCCGGTCGAACGCCTTCGACTCGTTGGTCCCGCCGTGCAGCGGGAGGAGCGCCAGCACGGCGGCGGGAATCTTGAGCCCGGCGATGGTCACGTACTTCTGATCGATGCCGAACTTCTTGCCGGCGATTTCGGTGCTCCACTCGGGGAGCTGCACGCGGTCGGCGCCCGGCTCCCGGGCGATCGAGTCGAGAAACTTCTGGATCGTGGCCTTGACGATGCTGTCGGCCAGCTGGGCGTCGGTCCCGCGCAGCCGCTGGGCCAGCTCCTGGGGCGGCAGCGGGAGCGGGCGCACCCACAGCTGGCCGTCACCGAAGCCCGGGCCGATGCGATCCGGCGTCACCGGGGCCGGTGGAAGGATCACCAGCCCCGAGTCGCGCGGGGGCGACACCGGCACCGGCATGATGATGAACGGAGCCTGCTCCGGCAGCCGGCGCGGCGGCACCTTGGGCTGACCCGGCGCACCCGCGTCCGGGCGCGGGAGGTGGAAGGGCATCTCCACGGCCCGCGGCCCCTCGGCCACGGGCGGCAGCACGATCACCTGCTGGGGACGGTGCGGCAGCTCGGGCGGACGGCCCTCCACCCGCGAGACCACGACGAGGACGGCGTGGACCAGCACGCTCACCGCGAGCGCGATCCACGGCCAGCCCCGCCGGAGGCGCGGGAGGGTCAGGTCAAGCGGTGGTCGCGAGCGCTCCACGCCGCATCCGCTCCAGCATCTCGCCGAGTCGGCTCGCCGCCTCGCCGAGCCGGGCCGCGCCCACCGTGAGCGCGATCCGGAAGTACCCCTCGCCCGCGGGGCCGAACCCGCTCCCCGGCAGAATCACGACTCCCGCTTCCTCCAACGCCCGCCGCGCGAAGACCGCCGACGGAACCTCCGCCGGCAGCGCCACCCAGAGATACATGGCGGCCTTGGGCGACTCGAGCACGAAGCCGGCGGCCCGCAGCGCGGCGACTCCGGCATCGCGCCTGCGCTCGAGCTCGGCGCGCACGGGCGCCACCAGCGCCTCCGTCTGGTCGAGGGCCGCGGCCCCGGCCTTCTGGATTGCGAGCCACGGCCCGGTGTCGATGTACGACTTGACCCGGGTCAGCGCGCCGATCAGCTCCTTTGCGCCCACCGCGAACCCGATTCGCCAGCCGGTCATCGAGAAGCTCTTCGAGAGGGAGAAGAACTCGACCGCGACGTCCCGCGCGCCCCGCGTCTCGAAGATGCTCGGCGCCCGATACCCATCGAAGGTCAGGTCGCAGTAGGCGTTGTCGTACGCCAGCAGAATCCCGTACCGCCGGCAGATCGCGACGGTGCGCTCGAGATACTCGGGCGTCGCGACGGCCGCCGTAGGGTTGTTGGGATAGTTGACGAACACGATCTTGGCCCGCTTGAGCACCGCTTCGGGCACCGGGTCCAGCTCGAGCAGGAAGTGCTGCTCCTTCCGGAGCGGGACGATGTGGGGGGCGGCGCCCGCCAGGATCGAGCCGCCGAGATACGCCTGGTAACCGGGCTCCGGCACGATGGCCACGTCACCAGGATTGGCCACGGTGAAGACCAGATGGGCCAGGCCCTCCTTCGACCCGATGAGCGGCAGCATTTCGGTGACCGGATCGAACCGGATGCCGAATCGCCGCTCGACCCACCGGGTCGCGGCCTGCCGGTACTCGAGCAACCCTTGCTGGAAGCCGTATTTGCTCAGCGCCGGAGTCCGTACCGCGCCGACCATCGTGTCTATAGCTACGTCGGGCGGCGGCGCGTCGTTGTCGCCCGCACCGAGGTCGATCACGTCCACGCCGCGCTCCAGGAGCCGGCGCTTGATGGCCGGAATCTCGGCCAGCGGATAGCCGGGAAGGGCGTGCAGGCGGTCGCTGAAAGTGATCATCTACCGTTCTCGCTCCGTACCGGGTTCGAGAGCACGCCTACGCCGGGAATCTCCACTTCGACCACGTCACCGTCGGCCAGCGGCGCGGTGCCGGCCGGCGTGCCGGTGGCGATCAGGTCCCCCGGCTCCAAGGTCATGATCCCGCTGATGTAGGAGACCAGGAACGGGATCGGAAAATGCATGTCGGCCGCGCGTCCATGCTGCCGCTCCGCGCCGTTCACCCGGCAGCGGACCTCGAGCCGGCGCCAGTCGAGGCCCGTCGTCACCTGCGGGCCGACCGGGCAGAAGGTGTCGAAGCCCTTGGCCCGGGTCCACTGGCCATCCGCCCGCTGCAGATCGCGGCAGGTCACGTCGTTCACGCAGGTGAACCCGCCGATCCCCCGCTCCGCCTCGTCCGGCCCCACCCGCCGGAGCCTCCTCCCTACTATGACTCCGATTTCCGCCTCAAATTCCACCTGCTGGGAGACGCGCGGCAGGAGAATCGTTCCGCCCGGCTCGAGCAGTGCCGTGGTGGGCTTGAGGAAGATGAGGGGCTCGGGCGGCAGCTCGTTGCCGAGCTCGCGCGCGTGGGCCAGGTAGTTGCGGCCCACGCCGATGATCTTCCCGGGCTTGAGCGGCATCATACGCTCGCGCCGATCCCGAAGCGGGCGAAGAAATCCTCGCACTTGGTCCGCACCTCGGCCCAGGTCCCCACGACGCGCTCGGCGCGCGGGAGCCCGCTCAGCACCAGCGGCCCGTAGCGCTTGGTGATCACCCTGCTGTCCAGGAGCAAGACGACCCCCACGTCCTGCCGGCTTCGGATCAGCCGGCCGAAGCCCTGCTTGAGCTTGAGGGCGGCGTGCGGAAGGAGGTAGCCCATGAACCCGTCGCTCCCCTGCTCCGCCAGCCGCTCGAGCCGCGCCGCCGTCAGCGGCTCCGTTGGAACTTTAAAAGGTAGCTTGTTGAGCACCAGTGCGCGGAGCGCCCGGCCCGGAACGTCCACCCCCTCCCAGAAGGAGTCCGTGCCCAGCAGGATGGCGTTTCCGGCGTCGCGGAACCGGCGCAGCAGCAGGTCGCGCGAGGCCTCACCCTGTACCAGAATCGGCCAGCGGGCGCCCAGCGTGTCCTTGAGCGCCGCGGCGGCCCGCCTGAGTGCGGCGTGGCTGGTGAAGAGGACGAACATCCCCCCATCCGACGCGTACGCGAGGTCCGTGACGATCTGCGCCAGCGCCGCGCCGTGCCCCGCTTCGTCGTCCCGCGGCTCCGGCAGATCCGTGGGGATGCCGAACAAACACTGGGAGGGATAGTCGAACGGTGACGCGAACATCTGGCGCACTGTGACCGGCGTCCCTTCGCCTGCGAGGCCCAGTCGCGACTCGAGAAACTCGAACTCCCCGCCTGCGGCCAGCGTGGCGCTGGTGAGGGCGACCGTGTCCAGCCGGTCCCACAGGAGCTCCCGCAGCAGCGGGGCGAGATCGAGGGGCACCGCCGACAACCCGATGGATTGGCCGCGCTGGCCGGTCCGTTCCATCCAGCGCACGGTGGGCGGTCCCCCGGCCGCAGGCCGGAGCGTGCGGTTGAGTCCGTCGCCCAGGGTGGCCAGCCGGCGCAGCACGCCGCGCAGCTCCTGGAGCAGCTGGCGCGAGCGGTCCGTCGTCGCGCCCTCTTCCAGCCGGTCGGTCACCGAATCCAGGATCTCGGCAAGCGTCCGCAGCGCGCCGAGGCCGCTCTCCAGCTCGCCGGCCAGCCCCTCGCTCCAGACTGGGTCCGCGCCGAAGTCCTCGTCCAGGCGGAGCTGCGCTCCGGGGAGCGCTTCCAGCCGGGCGTGCAGCCGGAGGAACAGCGCGTCGCCGGCCTGGCGGGCATGGGCCAGCGCGGGGAGCAGCCGCTGCTGGAGGAGCGCGAGACCGGCACGGGCGCTCTCGCCGCCCTGCGCCATGAGCTCGTACGCGAGCGTGGGGACCAGTCCCTTGCCCCGACGCTCGAACCGCCCCAGCAGCCGCTGCAGGCCCCGGCTCGTCACCTGCACGCCCAGGTGCTGCGCGGCCACGTCCTCGAGATGGTGCGCCTCGTCCAGCACCAGGCGGCGATAGGGCGGAAGAACGGCCGCCTCCTCCCAGTTATCCGAGGCCTGCCGCACCGAGAGATCGGCGGCGAGCAGGTGATGGTTGACCACCACGATGTCCGCCTCCGCCGCCCGCCGGCGGGCCCGGAACAGAAAGCACTCGTTGAAGTGGGGGCACTTGAGTCGGGTGCAGAGATCGGGCTCGGCGCTCACCTCGTCCCACACTTCGGCACTCGGGGCCGCGGGCAGGTCGCTCAGGGTGCCGTCGGCGGTGTGACCGGCCCACTCGGCCAGGCCCAGCAGCTCGTCGTGCTTTTCCGGCTCGAGCAGCGTGCGCTGGCCGCCGACCGCGCCGTGGAGCCGGGCGAGGCAGAGGTAGTTCCGCCACCCCTTGAGCAGCGCGAACGTCGGAGTGTACTCGTCGGTGGCCAGCGCCTTCCGCAGGAGCGGCAGATCCTTGCCGACCAGCTGCTCCTGGAGATTGATGGTGTTCGTGCTCACCACGGTCCGCTCGCCGTTGGCGCGGGCCCAGGCAAGCGCGGGCACCAGATAGGCGAACGACTTGCCCACGCCGGTGCCCGCCTCCAGCAGGAGCACGCCGCCGTCGTTGTAGGCGTCCGCCACGTACGCCGCCATGTCCCGCTGGGTGGGCCGATCTTCGTAGCGGCCAAGCACCCGGGCGACGGGACCGTGCTCACCCAGGGTCTCGATGACGTCGAACGGATCGATCCGGCGGACCTCGTGCGCGCGCGGGACCTCGACCACGACGTACAGCTCGCGCGCCTCGTTGTCTACGATGCCGAAGCCGACGCCGCCGTCGTGCAGCACGGCCGCGACGTTGAGGTCGGGCACCGAGGGCTCGAGCCGGCCGCTCGGGTGGTTGTGCAGCAGCATCTCGCCCCGGCGCGCGACGCCGGGGAGCGCGAGCACCATGTCCACCGTGCCGCGGGCGACCGCCCGGGCGCCGACGATGCCGCCGTCCGCCCCCACCTGGGCCACGAAGGAGACCTCGCGCCCGCCCGCAGCGGCGATCTCCGCCGACAGGTAGGTGCGAACGTCCGGCTGGATGCGCTCGATCGGCTCGGTCACGGTCAGGGAACCATTGTTGACGGCTATTGACAACAACTGCGAACCACAGAGGCACGGAGCCACGAAGGGTGGCATAGCAAAATCTACAACGAACCTAGGTTGGGAACGTACCAATACGTTGCAGCCTCTGTGCCTCCGTGTCTCTGTGGTCCGCAGTTGCAGTTGCAGTTGCCGTCAGGTCTTGAGCTCCTTCTTCTTGGCCGCCGGGAACAGCACGTTGTTCAGAATGAGCCGATACCCCGGCGAGTGCGGATGCAACGAGAGATCCGTCGGCACGTCGCCGATCTGGTGCTGCGGGTCTTCCGGATCATGCCCGCCGAAGAAGGTCCACGTGCCCTGCCCCCGCTCCCCGTGGATGTATTTGACCCAGGGCGCGCCCGGCTCGTCGGCCAGCACGGTCACGGCCGGCTTGAGCGTCCGCTTGGTGAACGAGGTCGTCAGCCCGTAGAAATCGGGGATGACCTGCCGGTGATTCTGCACCAGCATGGTCGCGACCGGGTCGATCTTCGCGCTGAAGTTGAACAGGGTGAACGACCCGAGCGGCTGGCGCCGGTCGAGCGAGTTCACCTGGTGCCCGTCGATGTCGGAGAACACCGGCACCGACGGATTGAGCTCGATCTGCGCGTTCTGGAACGCCAGTGCCAGCTCCCAGCGCATCTTCTCGGACGCCTTCGGGTCCATGGGCGTGCCGTCGGCGTAGTTGGTCGCGATGTCCACCCCCTGGCCCGCCAGCGCCAGGTCGAGTGTCTCGGTGGCCGTACACATCGCGAACAGGAAGCCGCCCCGCTCGACGAACGCGGCAATCGCCCGGGCAACCGCCTTCTTCTCCTCGGGCACGCTGGGGTAGCCCAGCGCCTTCGCGGTCGCCGTATTCTCCTTCACCATGTCGAGCAGCCACGGCGCGCCGGCGTAGTTGAGGTAGAACTTCGAGTACTGACCGGTGAAGTCCTCGTGATGCAGGTGCAGCCATTCGTATTGCTTGAGGCCATCGCGCAGGACTTCCACATCCCAGATCTTGGCGAACTCGATCCCCGCGTAGTTGAGCGCCATCGTCACCGCGTCGTCCCAGGGCGGCGCGCTGGGCGGCACGTACACCGCGACCTTGGGCGCCTTCTCCAGTGGAATGGCGTCCATGTTTTCGCCCTGGATCTGGGCCCGGATGCGGAGGGCCTGACCGTCGTCGAGCGGCTCCACCGTGACCCCGGCGAGCGCCGCGTCCCGCGGCGTGGCCTGGTCCGCCGGGATCAGGAACGCGCCGTTCCGGTAATTCAACAGCCACTCCGCCCGGGCCCCTCGCTGCACCGCGCGGTACGTGAGGCCGTAGGCCTTGAGGTGGTCGCTCTGCGCGTCGTCCATGGGGACGAGCAGCCACCCCGCCTGTTGGCGGGCGAACAGTTGGCGCGCGGGCCTGAGCAGCGCGGCCGCGGCCGCCGCCCGCGCGAGGAAGTCGCGCCGCTTCATGTGCGTGGCACCGCGCCGCGGGCTTCGTCGAGCAGGCGGCGGGCCTGCGGAATGAGGGCGCTGTCCGGGAAACCGAGAATCATGCGTTCCAGCACCTCGGCCGCTTCCTGCGCCCGCCCCACGTCGAGCAGCAGTCCAGCCAGACCGAGCTCGGCTGCGGGCGCCGTGGCCTTCTCGCCCGCCACGTCGGCGGCTCGGAAGAGGCGCTCGGCATCGGCCGTCCGCCCGGTGGCCCGGGCCAGCCGTGCGGCGTGGAGCCGCACCTCGGCACCGCCCTTGTCGCTCGGGAGGCCCTCCGCCACGTTCTCCAGCGCGCTCACGCCTCCCGCCGTATCCCCCCGCTCGACCGCCAGTAGCGCGGCGCCGAGCGCGGGCAGGCTCTCCGCCTCGATCGGCTGCAGCAGCGCGAGAATGGCGGTTCGGGTGGTTGCCTCCTCCCGACTACCGGCGTAAGGCCCGGCCTGCTTGAGCAGCGCAAGGGCCCCGCTCAGATCGCCGTGGAAGAGGCGGAGTCGCCCCGCGAGCGCCAGACCGTCCACGCTGGAATCGCCGGCCATCATCGAGTCCGCCCGAGCGAGCTTGCCCGCACGGACCCAGCCCCAGGCCACCCTGCGCCGCAGCGCGAGCCAGTCCTCGCTCACGAGCGCCGGCCTGAGCTCCGCCAGTTTCCGTTGGGCGTCGTCAATCTTGCCTTCGTTGATCAACACCCCGACCAGCGTCGTCGCGGCGTCGGAGGCCGTCGTGCCCGACGCCGCCGAGTCCGCGGCCACGCCGCCGAGCATCCGGCGGGCCGCGGCCGGATCGCCGGCGTCGGCGAACGCTTGGGCTGCGTCGAGCCGGAGCCGGGAGCCGGCTGGTCCGGGCGTCCGCTCCGCGAGCGCGGCGAGCCCGAGACCTTGGGCCCGCCGGGCGGCGGGTCCCGTTTGACCGCGCAGCTGGTCCACGAACCCGCTGAGCGCCTCGACCGCCTGTGCCCGGTCGGTGGGGAGATTCGCCGCCAGCGTCTCGTACCCGCCGACCGGGTCGCCCCAGCGCGCCCGGAGGTCCGACTCCATGCCGCGGGCCGCCGTCCCCTGTTCCCGGGTCAGCTGGGCGAGCAGCTCCGCATGCACCGATTCCGGCGCCGCGCCGAGCGTCCGCACCGCGCTCGCGCGGTAGCCGGGCAGCTGACCCACGGCGACCACCCATTCATGGAGCGCGGTGGTCCAGTCCTGGTCTTCCGACGCGAGCGCAGCCATCTCGCCCGCGAGCGCTTCCGGCCGGCCGAGCCGCTGCCGCCCGGTGAGATACGCCCGGCGGGCGTCGGCGCGGTCCCGCCGCGCAAGGGCGGCGGCACCCCACTCCCGATACGGAGCCTCGTCCCCCGGCGCGACCATGGCCCAGCGCTCCGCCGCCGCACGCACGCTGTCGGGCTGGTCCGCGGCTGCCCAGGCCCGCAGCGCCACGCCGTAGAAAGCCCCTGTCTCCGGACTCGCGGCGAGCGCCGCCTGCACGGCAGGAATGATGTCGGCGACATGATTGACCGCGGCCAGCGATCGCTCGAGCCCGAACAGCGCCGACGGGTCGGCGGGCCGCTGTTTGAGGGCTTCACGGTAGGCGGCGACCGCCTCGACGTAGTTCCCGCGCCGCTCGAGATCGAACGCGCGACGGGCGGGATCGAGCGCCGGGACCGGCGCGCCCCCGCCCCCGCCCTGGGCGCGAAGCCCGGGCGCGCCCGCGAGCGTCACGAGCGCGATGGCGCTGCCCACCCACCGGCGGCCCGCGCGTCCCCTCACTTCTCGCTCCGCTCCGACAGCCGCCGGAAATAGTCCACCACCAGCCGCCGCTCCTCCGGCGAGAGGCGCTGCAGCTCCTCCCAGCTCGGCACCTTGAGCTGATCGCCCTGCCCGAGCAGCCCCGCGCGAAGCGCGGGGGGGACATGCACGCTGTCATTCCCAGCCGGTGTGCTCTGGCGCTCTTTGCGCTCGTCTTCCTCGCGGCCCTGCAGCGTGCGTCCCGCGTCCAGCATCCGGCGGAAAAGCCGCTCCTGCCGCTGGATCGTTTCCCGGTCGAGCTGCCGCGCCTCCATTCGCCGCGCGAGGTCCTTCGCCTCGTCCGCCATTTCGCCGGCGCCGGGCATCTGCCCCTGGCCCCGGAGCTTCTCCAGCTGCTCGGCGAGCGCCCGCTGCTGCGCCCCCAGCTGGCGTAGCTGCTCCGGCGCGCTCGCGCCGCCCATCATCGGCATCAGGCCCTGGGTCTGCTGCCCGATCTGCCCCTGCTGCTGGGCCAGCTGCGCCATCCGCTCCATCGCCTCGGCCAGCCCGGAGCCCGAGGCGGCGCCCGAGACGCTTGACCGCGCCCGGAGCAGCTGGTAGGCGGCCGCGTTGAGCGCGTCCAGGGCCGCGCCCGCGCGCTCCGCCGCCTCCCGCTGGTTCGGCGTGGCCGACGACACCGCCTCCCGCGCGCGCTCCATCTCGAGCTGCGCCGCGGCGAACGCCTCGGCGATCTGCGCCGGCACCAGCGCGTTCTTGCCGGCGAGCGACCGCAGCTGACCCTGCAAGCGAGCCACGCCCTCCTGGACGGCGGCCTGCTCGCCGCGCGAAAGCGTGGGCGGTGCGCCCCGCTGGAACCCGCGCGCGATCCCCAGCTGGCGCTCCGCCAGCCGGCTCGTCTCGGCGAGCGCCCGGTCGAGACCGCCGGTCACCTCGTTCCGCCACTCCTGCTGCAGCCCCTTTCGTTCCTGGTCGAGACTCTCGCCCACGGGCTCGAGCTGGTCGGCCGCCCGCTTGCCCTGCCGGCCGGCCTGCGACCGCTGTCCCTGCTGCGCCGCTTGCGCGGCCTGCTGCATCTGCCGCGCTGCGCTCGCGGCCTGATCCGCCGCCTGCTCGACTTTGTCCTTCCGCTCCTCCGGCAGCTCGGGCGCGACCTGCTTGAGCGCCGCCGTGAGCGAATCGGTCTGGGCCGCGAGCTGCTTCTCCGCAGCGGCCGCGCGCAGGCTGTCCGCGCTCGCGATCTGGTCGTTCCACCGGCGTTGCTGCTGCGTCAGATCGCGCGACTCCTGCGCCAGGTTCGCGAGGTCACCCTCCACCGCCGCGCGGCGGAACAGCTCCTTGGCCTGCTCCAGCGCCTCCCGCAGCTGCCGCTGACGCTCCGCCAGGTCCTGCAGCGCCTCCTTGGTCGCCTCGGCGTTCAGGTCCTTGAGCGCCTGCTGCAGCTTCTCCAGCTGCGCCTTGAGCTCCGGCGTGAGCGCGCGCTGGAGCTGGTTCCGGATCTCGCTCAGCTGCCGCTGCCAGGCGGTGTCGCGGATGCCGGCGGCGTCCGCCGCCTTCTCCAGCGATTCCAGCGACCGCTGGAGCGCCTCCGCCTGCGTCACCATCTCCTGCTGGCGCGCCGCGACGGCCTCGGCCCGCTTTGCCTCTTCGTACGGCAGCGCGTCGGGGTTCTTGCCGCTCTCGGCACCCGTTTTCCGCGGCTGCTCCCGCGCGAGGTCCTCGGTCTGGCGCTCCAGCCGCCGGCTCTGCGCGGCCAGACTGTCCAGCCGCCCCGCCACGGCCCGGGTCGTCTGCCGCTCCGCCTGCCGGACCTCGCTCATCGTGGGAAGCCGCAGCACGAACTCGCGCGACCGGCCGGTCTGCCCCGCGGGCGAGTTGTCGGTGGCCGTGGCCACGTAGCGCACCGTGTCCCCGGGCAGGAGCCCGCGCCGGTTGAGATCGAGGGTGAACGAGAGGATGCTCCGGTCCGCGGTGCCCGCCGGCACCGGCACGGTCTCGCGCCGGACGGGATCCGGCGCGCCCAGCTGGCTGACGCGCCGGCTCTCGACAGCCACCGCCCGGATGCCGTGATCGTCGCGCGCGTCGATCACCAGCGGGACCAGCAGAATGAGCGGGGCGACGGTGTCCGCGCCCGGCACCGGCACGTCGACCCGCGGGGCGCTGTCGGGCACGACCCGGACCGGCAGCCGGAGCGTGTCTCCCGCGAGTGCGCTGCCCTCCGCGGACGCGAGCGCGAGCCGATACGTGCCGGAGCGCGGGGGCACGAAGCTGCCCGAGAAGCGGGTGCTGGCCACCGTGAGCGGCTCGACCTGGCCCCCGATCTCCCAGCCGGCGGAAACCAGCGCCGCCGTCGCCTGGCCCTTGGTCTCGAGCCGGGTGCCGGCCGGCAGCAGCACCGTATCCCCGGCGAGCGGAACCGGCTCGTCCTCGAGACCGAGGTATGCCGGATAGTGGGCCGTGACTGTCACGCTCCCGAGGAACATCGGCAGGCGCACGCGGACTTCCACGGTGTCGGACGACCGGCGCCCGCTGGTCACGCGAGCGTACAGGTCGGCGCGGAGCGGCCCGGCCAGGAACCGAGCGTGGCCGAGAGAATCGAGCAGCAGCGGCGTCGGCTGCCAGGCCTCGCCCGGCGCCCGGAGCCAGAGCGTGGCGGAATGGCGACCGGCCGCATCCACATCGAGCGCAACGGTCGCATCCCGGTCTACCTCGTTCGCCGCGGCCGTGAGCCTGACCGGCGCGATCGTCGCCGCCCACGCCCGCGCCGGGTGCCACAGGGCGGCGGCCGCTCCGCGCAGCGGGCCTGCCGCGGCGAGCGTGCCGAGCCCCAGCGTGAGCGCCGCCGCGCCGAGGAGCAACCGCCGGCGGACGGTATGGGCGAGCGGCTCCACGGCCGCCGCGCCGTGGCTCGAGAGCGTCGCGGCGCCGCTCCGGTCGGCGAGCCCGAAGAGCGCCTCGCTGGTGCCCGGTGCCGGCACATCGAGCAGCGCCGAGATGGCGCCGTGGCGCCAGCCGCCCGCCTCCTCCAGCCGCCGAGCCACCGCGCGGAGCGCGAGGCCGGCCTCACGCCGCCACGCGAGCGCGAGCACCGCGCCCACCGCGAGCAGGGCCAGCGCCCACGCGGCCAGCACCCACCACGGCGCCGTCAGCACGCTGAGCCGGGCCAGCCATGCCGCGCCACCGAGCACGAGGGCGGCGAGGCCCACCGCCCCCGCCGCCCATCCGGCCCGGCTCCGCGCCCGGAGCGGCCGGGCGAGGCGCTCGAGCGCCTGGACCGTCGCGACCGCCGTCATCCGCCGTAACCCACAGCGTAGGCGAACAGGTTCACCCCCATGCGGAGCGCCGCTTCCCGTTTCTCCGGAGGATCGTGATGCACGTCCGGGTCTTCCCAGCCATCGCCCAGATCGCACTGGTAGTCGTAGAACACGACGAGACGGCCGTCGAGAAAGATGCCGAACCCCTGCGCCGGCTTACCGTCATGCTCGTGGATCTTGGGCAGGCCCTTGGGGAAGTCGTACACCAGATGGTAGACCGGATGATCGAGCGGCACCTCGACCAGCGGATGGTCGGGGAAGAGCCGGGCCAGCTCGCGCCGGATCGACGCGTCCATCCCGTAGTTGTCACTCGCGTGGAGGAAGCCCCCCTGGCGCAGCCACGCCCGCAACGTGACGAGGTCACGATCGGAGAAGTGGACGTTCCCGTGCCCCGTCATATGGAGGAAAGGGATGGTCCAGAGATCCTCGTCCGCCAGGGTCACGACTTTTTCCTGCGTGGCGACTCGCAGTGTGGTGCGGGTGCGGATGGCTTGCAGCAGGTTGGGAAGACTCGAGGGATTGGCGTACCAGTCGCCGCCGCCGTCATAGTGCAGCCGGCCGACGGTCATGACCGGCGGCGGCCCGAGCGCCGTGGCGCCGAGCGCGAGCAGGATCGCCACGATCCCGCTCCATGCTCCCATCCGCCGCCTCATCCGGGATGCCTCATAGCTCCGTCACCAGCCGATACGCCTCGTTCCGGGCGAGCCCCAGCTGCTCGGTCACCTGCCGGGCAGCTTCGCGCCGGGTCACCCCTTCCGCCAGCAGGCGGGTCGCCAGCGCCCGCGCGTCCTCCGAGCGATCGGGGGCCGGCGGCGGTGACCCCGTGCCTGCGAGCACCAGCGTCACTTCACCCCGCGCCTCCTCCCGCGAATAATAATCCGCCAGCTCGGCCAGGGTTCCACTCCGAAACTCCTCGTGCATCTTCGTGAGCTCGCGCGCCACCACCGCCTGCCGGTCTGGGCCGGCGAGGGCGAGAAGATCACCGAGCAGCGCGCCGAGGCGGGCGGGGGCCTCGAAGAAGACGACGCTCCACTCCTCCCCGGCGGCACGGGCCAGGAGCCGGGCGCGCTCCGCGCCCTTGCGGGGCAGGAAGCCCAGAAAGACATATCGATCGGCGGGGAGCCCGGACGCGGAAAGCGCCGTCGTGACGGCGGACGCGCCCGGCAGCGGTACCACGGGAAATCCGTGCTGCCGGGCGGCGGCAGCCAGCTCGGGACCGGGATCGCTCACCCCGGGCGTTCCCGCGTCGGTCACAAGTGCCACATCCCGGTCGGACCGCAAAATCTCCAGCAGCATTTCGACGCGGCGCGGGCCCGAGTGCGCGTGAAAGCTGAGGAGCCGCGGATGCGCGCCCAGATGGCTGAGTAGCCCCCGGGTGCGCCGCGTGTCCTCCGCCGCGACCACGGCCACCCGGCGGAGACAATCCGCCGCTCGGGGACTCAGATCGGCCAGGTTCCCGAGCGGCGTAGCGACGATGTAGAGCGTAGCGGTCATGAAGCGGGAGAGACGGCTCCCGGCCGTTCCGCGTCAGGTGAGGTGCTGCTTGATCTTCCCTTCGAGCGTCGCCTTCGGCACTGCGCCGATGACCGTGTCCACGTGCTGCCCGTTCTTGAAGAACAGGATGCTGGGAATCGACCGCACGTTGAACCGCACGGCCGTGCGCTGGTTGCTGTCGACGTCGAGCTTGGCGACGCGCGCGCGCCCCGTGTACTCGCCGGCGAGCTGGTCGAGCACCGGCGCGACCACCTGGCAGGGGCCGCACCACGTCGCCCAGAAGTCGACGAGGATGAGCCCCGACGACTGCTCGATCTCGCTCGCGAAGGTGGCGTCGGTCACCTGAAGGGTGTTCGTGGCGCTCATGACATTATTCTCCATTCGTGTGTTCCTCGAGGAGGCATCGTGAGTGATCGCCCCCGCATTGCCCATGTCGGCATCGCCGTGTCGGATCTGGACGCGGCGCTGGCGTTCTATCGTGACGTCCTGGGCCTGGTACCGCATCCGCCCGAGACGGCCGACGGCGCCGAGATCGTGTCCTTGCCGTTCGGCGACGCGGAGGTCGAGCTGCTCGCCTCCACCGATCCCTCGAGTCCTATCAGCCGGTTCCTCGCCCGCCGCGGACCCGGCATTCATCACATCTGCTATCGGGTGCCGGACCTCGACGCCGCGCTGGCCGCGTGTCGCGCCGCCGGCTACCGCCTGGTGGACGAGACTCCGCGTCGCGGCGCCGGCGGCCGGCGTATTGCGTTCGTGCATCCGAAGGCCACCGCCGGCATTCTGCTCGAGCTCACGGAGTAACCGCTGAACTCCCGGACGGGTTCCTCAGCTCGAATCCTTGCTCGTCTTGTCCTGGGTACACGGACGCTTGGGATGGCCGGCGGTCGCGATGTCGACCTGGTTGACCAGCCAGGTGTTGTCCGCTGCCTTGATGACGACGAAGGGCACGTACTTGGCGCACCCCTGACGGTCGAGCTGCACCACGACCTGGCGGGTGGTGGCCGACTCGTCGCCGGGACCCGGGAGCTTGCCCGGCGTCGGTGTCTTGCCGCCCGGCGCCGCGCCGGCCGCGGGCTCGATCTCGGCGGCCGCCCCCGGCACCAGCCGGTAGGGTGATCCGCTCAAGTAGAACCGCATGATCGCGATCCGCCGCTGGTAGTCGGGCGGCTGGCCGGTCTTGGCGGCCGAGCCGGCCCGCGTGCCCCACAGCTGTGCCATGCGGGTGAGGTTGCTGTCGGCGGCCGCTTGCATGAAGCTTCTCACGGCCTCCTCCGGCGTCGGCGCCGGGCCGGCCGACGCGGTCGGACCCGGCCCGCCGCCGCAGGCGGCGAGCGCGAGCAGCAGGATGAACGTCGTGCGAGGAATCACGGGATGCTCACGCGGCAAAGGACGGAGCGCGAAGTTTAACGGGCGGGGGACTCGCGAGCAATGACGGAACACGGGCTCCGGCTGTACATCAATGTCGATCACGTTGCGACGCTCAGGGAAGCGCGTCGGACCGACGAGCCCGACCCGGTCGCCGCTGCGGCGCTGTGTGAGGCGGCGGGCGCCGACGGGATCACGGCGCACCTGCGCGAGGACCGGCGCCACATTCGGGACCACGACGTCGAGCGCCTGCGCGCGAGCGTGCGGACCGTGCTCAATCTCGAGCTTGCCACCAGCGAGGACGTCCTCGCCCTCGCGTGCCGTCTGCGTCCCTACCAGGCCACGCTCGTGCCCGAGCGCCGCGAGGAAGTCACCACCGAGGGTGGCCTCGATCTCCGGCGGCCTGCGGACCGGCTCCGCGCCACCATCGGCCGGCTCACCGAGGCCGGGGTTCGGGTGAGCCTCTTCATCGATCCCGAGCCTGCGGCCATCGACGCGGCCCGCGCGCTGGGCGTGCCCGCAATCGAGCTGCACACCGGACGCTACGCCCACACCTGGCGTCGAGACGATCAGGCGCTCGACGAGCTCCGGGCGGCGGCCCGCCACGCCCGGGCGCTCGGGCTCGCCGTTCACGCCGGCCACGGCCTCACCTACCTCAACGTCCAGCCGGTCGCCGGAATTCGCGAGATCGAGGAGCTGAACATCGGCCACAGCGTCATGAGCCGCGCCATTCTCACCGGCATGACCGAGGCCGTCACCACCATGGGCCGGCTCGTGCGCGGCGCGCGCCCGCCCCTCACCGGAACCCGATGATGCCTCAACCCGCCCTTCGGCTCGCCGCCGTCCTGCTCGTCGCCGCGCTGCCGGCTTGCCACCATGGCTCGCACGCCGACTCGGAGGCCCCGACCCCTGCCCGGACGATCCTCCAAGTCATCAACCGCAACTACTACGACATGAACATCTACCTCGTGCGCTACGGCGACCGGGTGCGGCTCGGTCTCGCCACGGGCAACGGCACGACGAACTTCGAATTCCCCTCCCAGTTCGTGCAGACCGGCTCGGTCCAGTTCGAGGCGACTCCGATCGGGGGCCGAGGCCGCGCGTTCACCGAGCAGCTTTCGGTGCGCCCGGGCGACATGGTGACGGTCCAGATCCAGCCCTAGCAGCGGGTTGCGGCGCTTGCTCCGCTCCCCGGGTCGGCCTACACTTCGGGCGTTCGCGCCCACCCTCTCGCCCCGAGGTGCCATGAGCAACCCGATCGGGCCGGTCGGCTTCTTCGCGCTGGAGGCCGGGGAGTGCCTCGACCGGCTGGAGTCGCTCTTCGGCGTCGCCGCTGGTCCCGCGCCCGAGGAGTTTCTCCGGGTCGCCCGGGTGCTCCGCGGCTCCGCGCTCATGGCCAACCAGGCGCTGCTCGGCCGCGCGGCGGCCGGGTTCGAAGCGCTGGCGCGTGCCCTTCGCGACGGCACCCGCTCCTGGGATGCGGCGACCCGGGAGCAGGCCAGCCAGGCGATCGAGGAATACCGGCTGCTCGTCCGGCGCGTGCCCGAGTGGCAAGAGACCGACGCGGGACGGGCGGCCCGCCTTGCCGTCTTGCTCGACTCGCTCGCCGGACAGGGCCCGGCCGAGGCCGCGCGGCTGCGCCGCGCCGACGCTACGCCGGCCGACCTGCAGACCGGTGTGCGCGCCTTCGTGGCGCGGGAAGGCGCCCTGATCGCCAGCGCCCTCGATCGGGCGGCCCGCGCCATCCGCACGGCACCGGACGATCGCGAGCCCCTCTACATGGTGCTCCGGCGGATGCAGTCGCTGCAGGGCCTCGCCGAGCTGCCCGAGCTGCCCCCCCTCCCCGACATCCTCGACGGCATCGAGCTCGCGATCGGCGATCTCTCCCGGCTGCATGCGCCGCCCCCCGGGGTGGACGACGTGCTCGAGGCCGGGGCCCGCGCACTGTCGCGCGTCGCCCGCGACATCGCCGACCGGGGCTCCCCCGAGCCCGACGCCGACGAGCCGCGGCGCTTCACGGCACTCCTGCTCGAGGCCTTTGCGGTCGAGCGCGACGTGGTCCCGATCGAGGCGCTCTATTGGAGCGGCGACCCGGAGCCGATGCAGCGCCCTCCGTCCGTTCCGCGGTTCGCTCCGGCCGCGCCGCCCGGCTCCCTCGAGCTGGTGAGCCTGGGCGAGCACCTGGTCCAGACCGCGGGCCGGCTGGATCAGGCTCGGTCCGTGACGGAGCTCGATCTGCGGCTCTACCGGCTGGTGGGCACGCTGCGCGCCGCCGCGGTACCCGAGGGCGACCCCGTCGGCCGGGCGCTCGACCGCTTGGCGCGCGCGGCGCGCGAAGGCGTGGCCGCCGGCACCGCGCGCCGGAAGCGCGAGCCGTTCGTCACCGTCCTCCGTGGCACCGGTGAGTTCCTGCGGGGTGCAGCGACCACCGACCGTGACCGGCTGGCGGTCGAGGTCGAGCGGGCGGCCCGCGACATCGACGCGCTGGGCAGCGGAAGCGTCGTTTCGATCGAGTCGCTCGCGTTCGACAAGCCCGCGCCAGCGGCCCCAGCGCGCGGCCGGCTTGAAACCGCCTTTGCGGCCTACGGGCGGCTCTGGCGCGAGCGCGGCGCGGCCGAACCGTCGCTCGACGCCTTCCTCCAGCGTCCCACGCCGGCCCCCGTGGCTCCGGCGGCGCCGGCCCCGAGGCCTTCCGCGGAGCCGGCGGTCGTAGGAATCGAGTCGCTCTGCTATCACGGCCGCCGCGCGCTGGAGCGCGCGGCCGAGCTGCGGCGTGAGATCCAGGCCCGGCTCGGGCCGGGCCGCGGCCTGATCGAGGTCCGGCCGCTGCTCGACGAACTCCTCGACCTCGTTCCGCTGGCGCTTGCCGAGTCCGACTGATCGCTCCCGGATCTGGCCGTCGCTCCTCGGCGTGGCCATCTCCATGGGGCTGCTCGCCTTCATTCTGCGGCAGGTGGACCTGGCCGAGGTGCGGCGCCACCTGGCGCAGGCGCATCCGGGACCCCTCGCCCTCGCCGTCGTCCTCGCCACCCTGACCTTCCCGGTCCGCACGGTCCGCTTGCGCTTCCTCCTCCGCACCGCGGCCGACCGTCCGCTCGCGTGGGTGCCGACGTGGCACGCCACCGCGATCGGCTTCATGGCGAACAACCTGCTGCCGTTCCGCGCCGGCGAGCTGATCCGCCCGTTCGCCGCCACCCGCCTTGCCGGCGCCCGCTTTACGTCTGCGCTCTCGGCGATCGCCGTCGAGCGCATCTTCGACGGCCTCACCGTCACCACCCTGCTTACGCTCGCGCTCCTGACGTCCGGCCTAGCGCCGGGGGTCACCGTCGGCGGGGTCTCCGTGGGGCACATCGCCGTGGCGGCGGGAGCCCTTTCCGGCACCGCGCTGGTCCTCGCCATCGCGGTCCTCGCGTGGCCACTCGGAGCCGAGCGGGTGGTCCGGATTGTCGTGCCGGGTGGCCGCCTTGCGGACCGGATCGTCGGATTGATCGAGGGTGTCCGGCAGGGCCTGGCCGCGCTCAACTCGCCCGCGCGGATCGGCGGCGTGGTCTTCTGGTCGCTGGTGCTGTGGCTGGTGAACGCGGCGTCCTTCTTCGTGGGCTTCGCCGCGTTCGAGATTCCGGTGAATTTCACCGGCGCTCTCCTGATGCAGGGGCTCCTCGCGTTCGGCGTATCGGTGCCCTCGACGCCCGGCTACATCGGTCCGTTCGAGGCGGCCATCGTGGCGGGGCTGGCGCTCTACGGCGTGCCGGAGGACCGGAGCTTCTCCTACGCCATCGCCTACCACGTGACCACGTTCATTCCCATCACGCTGCTGGGTCTCTGGTCGCTGGCCCGGACCGGGATCGGCTTGAGCGACCTTCGGCGCGCGCCGTCCCCGCCACCCGGGCCGCCGGCGTCCTCCGCGTGACGACCTCGGTCGCCACGGTCGCCTGCCACGCGAAGGTCAACCTCCTCCTCCGCGTACTGGCGCGGGAGGACGACGCCTACCACGGAATCGAGACGCTCTTCTGTCTGGTGGATCTCGCGGACCGGCTCGTGGCCGAACGGCGGGACGAGCGCGGCGTCACGATCGACGTCACCGGGGCGGACGTGGGGCCGCCGGCCGACAATCTCGCCGTGCGTGCCGCCCGACTCGTCCTCGAGGCGACCGGGCAGCGGTTCGGCGTCCATCTGCGGCTGGAGAAGCGGATCGGGGTGCGGGCGGGGCTCGGCGGCGGGTCGAGCGATGCCGCGGGCGCGCTGACGGCAGTCAACCATCTGGCCGCGGGCGCGGTGCCGCGTCACGAGCTGCTCCAGTTCGCCGCGCGGCTGGGAAGCGACGTTCCCTTTTTCTTCTCCGAAGCTCCGCTGGCGCTGGCCTGGGGCCGCGGCGAGCGGCTGCTCCGGCTCCCCGCGCTCCCCGCTGCACCGGTGCTGCTGCTCACGCCGCCGGTGACCGTGAGCACCGCCGAGGCATACCGCTGGGTGGACGAGGCCAGGCACGGGCTCGGCCGCCGCGGAGCGGTGGCGCTCGATCTGGGCGCGCTGGCAGGCTGGGGCGACATCGGACGGATGGCGGGCAACGACTTCGAGTCGCCGGTCTTCGCCCGGTACCCGCCGGTGCGCGCGGCGTTCGAGGCCCTGGCGGGCACCCGGCCACTCCTGTGTCGCATGAGCGGGTCGGGTGCGACCCTGTTCGCGGTCTACCGTTCGGCGCGGGACCGGGAAGACGCGATGATGATGTTGGGACGGAAGTACGGCACGGTCACGGCGGCGACGACGCTGGCGAGCGTGCCCCTGGATGCCTGATCCGGGTACCGGTCAGCTCGTCGCGCGCCCGTCTCCCTGCCCGTCGCCCCGCAGGTCCGGTCTCACGCGGAAGTCGATCTCCAGGGCATGGCTATCGGCGTCAGGCTCGAGGTGCAGGCGGAGCACGCTGGCGACGTAGCGGCTTCCCACCAGGCGGCTCAGGAGGTGGGAGAACTCGCGCTCGAGCTCACCCAGCGGAATTTCCTTGAGGGGTCGGACCTGAAGCGGGTCGCGGCGCTCGAGATCAGCGAGGTCGGTCACGGAGCGGAGGATCCGGCTCGCCGGCCGCGAGCGGGTGACGAACCGGTATCGAATCTGTCACGCCCCGGGGCCGCCGCCGGGATAGGGGAGCATATGCGACTGCTTGACGTTCGCCTCGCAAGCGAAGGGGACCGGGTCGCGCTGATGGGCCGGGTCGAGCGCGAGGGTGGCGCGGCCAACGAGATCTTCTTCCGGTTCCCGGCGGAGTTTGCATCTGCCGGCGAACCCAGCGCCGACCCCTTCCTCGCCGCGCTGCTCGTGCCCGCGCTGGTGGCGGGGGAACCGCTCGCCCTCGACCGTCCGGTATCCCCGCGGCTGCTCCGGCGCACTGCCACGGTCCAGGACATCCTGTCGACCTGGTATCCCGCTCGACGCCGCATCACCGTGACCGCGCCGGCGGGTGTGGTCGCGCCGGGCGATGGCGAGGTGCGAGGCCGGGTGGTTGGGGCCTTCTTCTCCGGTGGCCTCGATTCTTGCTACACGCTGCTCAAGAACCGCCTCGGCCTGCCCTCGCCGGCGGGCCCGATCACCCATCTGATCTTCGTGAAGGGGTTCGACGCACCGCTGTCCGAGGCCGCACGGCTGGCCGAATCCGAAGCGCGGCTCCGGGCGGTTGCCGCTCGGCACGACTGCGCCCTGGTCGTGGTGGAGACCAACCTGCGCGAGGTGCTGGAGGCGCCGTGGGGCGAGATGTACTGCGGCGCGGCGCTCGCCGCCGTGGGGCTGGCGCTGGGTTCGTCGCTCGGGACGGTGCTCATCCCGGCCTCATACGACTACGGCGACCTGATTCCGCACGGGACGCACCCGCTGCTCGACGTGCTCTGGGCCACCGAGACGACCGAGTTTATCCACGATGGCTGCGAGACGACCCGAGTGGCCAAGCTGGCGGCGCTGCTGCGACACGCGCCGGCGCTCGTGGATCAGCTGCGCATATGCTGGGAGCGCGCGCGCGGCGGCCCGGACAACTGCGGGCGCTGCGGCAAGTGCGTGCGAACCATGGTCATTCTCCGATCGCTGGGACATCTCGGCGCCACGCCGAGCTTTCCCTCCGAGCTGCCGGCGGACTATGCCCGGAGCTTCCCGGCGGAGCACCGGGTGTATCTCGAGCACGTTCTCGGTCAGGCTCGGCTCGCAGGGGACGCCGAGCTGGTGCGAGGTCTCACGCGACAGGCCCGTGCGCTCGACCGGAAGCTCGGGCTCCGCCTCGCGCTACGGGCCACGCCTCTCGGCGCCGCGGTCCTCGACGCGAGGGCCGCGTTGATTCGCCGCTCTCCCGCGTCTCTCAGGCCCGCTTTACGAGGCGAATGAGGTACAACAGGAACAGGGCGCCGACGAGGGCCGTCACGAGGGCTCCGAGAAGGCCACCAGCCGAGATCCCGAGCAGACTGAACAACCAGCCGCCCAGAAATGCCCC
>JBGQIW010000023.1:0-30824 GCA_041498715.1 Gemmatimonadota bacterium
GACTCCTGCAGCCCGCCCGCCACCGATTCCCGAGCGTGGCGCGAGACGCTTCTCTCTATGCGGCCGGACGTTAGATTACCGGCCCTGTAATCTCCCTCCAGCCGAGCGTACTGTGTCCAAAACGGCCACAATCCTGACCAGCAAGGGCGCAATCACCGCTGAGTTGTTCGACACCGAGGTGCCGAACACGGTAGCGAACTTCGAGAAGCTTGCCAACAGCGAGTTTTATGACGGCACACGGTTTCATCGTGTCATCCGGGACTTCATGATCCAGGGCGGCGATCCGCTCTCGAGGGAGGCCAGCAATCCGCGGGTCGGCAGCGGCGGACCGGGCTACAAGATCAAATGTGAGACCGACCGAAATACGCACAAGCACGTTGCAGGCATGCTCTCGATGGCCCACGCGGGGAAGGACACCGGCGGGAGCCAGTTTTTCATCTGCCACGGGGCGCAGCGACACCTCGACGGGGTGCATACGGTGTTCGGTCAGGTGACGCAGGGCATGGACGTGGTTAACAAGATCGAGCGCAACGACGTCGTGAACTCGATTCGGGTCGCCTGACCTGCAGGTCGATTTCGCGGTCCTCGCGGACTACGCTCTGATCGACCAGCAAGGCAAGCTGTCCGTTCTGGGCATTTTTCAACATGTATGGGTCGGCGGATTCCCGGCCGTGCATCCGCGGACGCACCTCGTCCTCCGCGTGCGGGGGCGGCGCACCGAGATCGGCGGGCACACGATCCGCATCCGGTTCCTCGACGACACCGGCACCGAGCTCCTGGGCGGTGAGGGAACCGTGCATTTCGGCGAGCCCCCCGCTGGCGTCGTGGATGTGGAGGCGGGGGCCGTGCTCGTCTTCGACGTCCCGCTTCCGCGGCCCGGGCAGTTCGCTTTCGAGATCGCCCTCGACGGCGCGCCGATGACGCGCGTTCCTCTGACCGCAGCGTACGTAGAGCCGTTCGACAAGCAGAACTGAATCCCCGCTGTCCCTCTCTCTTCCGGAGGCGACTCATGCGACTTGTACCCGTCCGCTTCGCCGTCGGCCTTGCCGCGACGGCATTTCTCTTGCCCAGCACCGCATCAGCGCAGGGATTCGGAGTCTACGAGCAGGGCGCATGCGTGATGGGGCGCGGGGGCACCGGCGTGGCCAAGTCGTGCGCCGATGGATCGAGCATTTTCTTCAATCCGGCGAACATCGCGGAGACCCCCGACGTGGTGAGCGTCGGCGGGACGCTGATTGCGCCGCGGGGCTCGTTCACGAACGACCTCACCGGCCTTCAGAGCAAGCTCGACGACAAGTATCGCCCGGTGCCGAATTTCTATCTGGTCAAGGGCGTGAATCTGGCCGGGACGGTGAACCGGGTGGCGTTCGGCCTGGGGCTCTTCGCTCCCTACGGGCTCACGACGGAGTGGCCGGACACATCCGAGGTCCGGTTCCTCGGCTACCGGAGCGACATCCGCGCGATCTACGTCCAGCCGACCGTCGCCGTCCAGCTTGCGCACCGGGTGACGATCGGCGGCGGATTCGATATCGACTTCGCCCACGTCCAGCTGAGGCAGCGCGTGGATCTCTCGACCCAGCTCGCGGCACCGGGCGTCACCTTCGGAATGCTCGGCGTGGCGACGGGTACCGACTTCGCGGACGCCAACCTCGACGGCAACAGCACGCACTACGGCTTTCACGTCGGCGTCGCGGCCAAAGTGACCGACTGGCTGGACATCGGAGCGCGGTATCTCTCCCGCCAGTCCGTCAGCTTCAATAACGCCTCGGTCACGATCACCCAGATTCCGACCAACCTCGTGGTCCCGGCCGCGTTGCCGGGGATCCCCGCCGGCACCCCGGTCGACGCGATCCTCGCCCCGCAGTTCACCGGATCCGGGCCGCTCACCAACCAGACCGCTTCCACCGTGATACACCTGCCGGACCAGGCGGTCTTCGGGGTGGCCGTGCGGGCGCTGCCCCGGCTCACGTTGCTCGGCGACCTGCAGTACACCCATTGGAAGTACTTCGATTCGGTTGCCATCTCGTTCCAGAAACTGCCGCCCGAGGTGCTGCACCAGGATAACCACGACGTCTGGGACCTTCGCCTGGGCGGCGAGTTCGCGGCGAGCCCGAGCCTGACCCTTCGGGGGGGCTGGTACATCCATAACGCCGCGTCGCCGGCCTACGCGGTGACCCCGAACCTGCCGGAGGGCGACCGCACCTCGTTCACGCTCGGGTTGGGGACGCGGATCGCCACGGGGTTCCGGCTCGACGCCGCGTACCAGTACATCAACCAGGGAGATCGCCGAGGGCGCACCGTCCCGCTGGTGGGTTACCCTGCGGGGTGCGACATAGCGAACGGGGCGGCGTGCCCCGCCCTTTCGCAGCAGAACAATGGTCTCTACTCGTTCCACGCGCACCTCTTCGGTGCGACTTTCTCGTACGCGTTCTGATCGGAGAGCCGACCGTATGAAGCTTCGCTATCTCGCGGGGTTCCTCGGCCTCGCGCTCCCGCTGGCGGCGGGCTGCCGCTCCGACGAGGCGCTCAACGCGCCCGACCTGTCCAACAACGGCGGGCTGCTCCAGCGCTACGTCGCGATGGGCAACAGCATCACCGCCGGCTTCCAGTCCGGCGGCATCAACGACAGCACCCAGCTCCAGTCGTATGCCGTAGTCTTCGCGACCCAGGCCAAGGCCCCGTTCTTCGAGCCGCTGCTCAACAAGCCCGGGTGCCCCCCGCCCTTCGACATCAACTCGACCAACCCGCCCCACCGGCTTGGCGGCGGAAGCAGCACGGACTGCTCGCTCCGGAACGCCACGCCGCTCCCCTATGTGAGCGACGTGGCCGTGCCGGGCGTGACATCGTTCGGGATCGAGAGCAACACGAGCCCGTTCGGAGGTACCAACGCCCTCACCCAGTTCATCCTGGGCGGGCGCACGCAGATCAAGGCGATGATGGACGCCCACCCGACGTTCGTCTCGGTGTGGATCGGGAATAACGACGTGCTTGGCTCTCTGACGAACAGCAGCAACCCCGGAGACCCTGCGCTGGTGACCCCCAACGCGGTCTTCGCGGACAACTACGCCCCGATCCTCGACAGCATCCAGAAGGTGGGCGCCAAGGCAGTGCTCATCGGCGTCAGCGATGTTTCGCTCATCCCGTACAGCTCGAGCGGCGCCACTTACTGGTGCATCAAGAATCAGCCGGCCTGCGGTTTCACGACGCCCGCGCCGTTCCCCACCACCTTCCAGGTCGCGCTCAACTGTGCGCCCAAGGCGGCGGTCCCCACGTCCAACGGCGACTCGGTGCTGGTGCCCTGGGTAGTGGGAGTGCCGAAGCTCGCCGCCGCCCAGGCGGGCGCCACGACGACGCTCGACTGCTCGGTGGACAATGAAGTGGTGCTCCCTTCGGAGTACAAGATCCTCCGTGACGCGGTGCAGGGCTACAACGCGTACATCGCCGGCGCAGCCCGGCAGCGGGCGTGGGCGTATGTCGACATCAGCGCCCTGGCGGCGTACAAGGCCGACCCGACCAAGATCGCCAGCTTCCCCACGCTCCCGACCGGCCCGTCTCAACCCAACGTGCTCTTCGGGAGCTACTACACCCTCGACGGCGTGCATCCAAGCGCCGCGTTCCACCGGATCTTCGCGGACTCGATTATCTCTGCGGTAAATCGAACCTACGGGACCACTATTCCGTTCGCGGGGCCATAGACCACGGTGAACAGTGAACGGTGAACGGGGGGCGTCCGAACCGGGCGCCCCCCGTTCACTGTTTACCGTTCACCGTTCACCCTTATTCTTCCCATCATGGCTGCCCTGTCCGACACCGTCTGGTCCCGGGACCGCGCCCTGGCCCTGATGCACGAATACACCGCCTCGGAGCCGCTCCGCCGCCACATGTACGCGGTCGAGATCGCGATGCGGGCCATGGCCGAGAGCGCTGGTGAGGACGCGGATGCCTGGGGCATCGTCGGCCTGCTCCATGACTTCGATTACGAACGGTTCCCCAACGACGCCCACTCGGCGACAGCCGAGCATCCGAGCGAAGGCGTCAGG
The DNA here is from genome assembly GCA_041498715.1 of Gemmatimonadota bacterium. Taxonomy (GTDB): domain Bacteria; phylum Gemmatimonadota; class Gemmatimonadetes; order Gemmatimonadales; family GWC2-71-9; genus DASQPE01. The sequence goes on from JBGQIW010000023.1 coordinate 4,041, forward strand.
ATCCTTGCCGTCGGGGGATTGCCCGAGCCGATGCAGCGCGCGATTCTGGGTCACGCCACTTACACCGGCGTGCCCCGCGATACGCCGATGGCGAGGGCCCTGTTCGCCGTGGACGAGCTTTCGGGCTTCCTCGTGGCCTGCGCACTGGTCCGGCCGTCCCGGAGCCTGGTCGACCTCGAGGTCTCCAGCGTGAAGAAGAAGCTCAAGGACAAGGCCTTTGCCCGGGGCGTGAGCCGGGACGACATCCAGCAGGGGGCGGCAGAGCTCGGCGTGTCGCTCGACGACCACATCGGGTTCGTTCTCGCGGCGCTCCGCCCGCACGAGCAGCGGCTCGGCCTCGGGTTCCCATGACAGCGGGCGGGCCGTCGCGGGAGGCCCGCGTCATCGAGGCCGCGCTCAACCGCGCTGCCGGCGGCCGTCCGATTCCCGGCAATCGCGTCCGCCTCCTCAGCGATGGCCCCAAGACCTACGACGTCATGCTCGACCTCATCGCCCGGGCCGAGCGGCGGATCCATCTCGAGAACTACATCATCCGGGACGACGACACAGGCCGGCGCTTTGCACAGGCGCTCGCCGCGCGGGCACGGGCCGGGGTCCGAGTGCGCGTCATGTACGACCGGCTGGGCTCCTTCGCCACCGGTCGCGCGTACTGGCGCGGTCTGCGCGATGCGGGTGTCGAAATCCGCGGCTTCAACGCCCCCCAGCTGCTCCGGATCTTCGCCAACCTGACTCGCAACCACCGAAAGCTGCTCGTCACGGACAGTCGACAGGCGGTCATCGGGGGCCAGTGCATCGGCGACGAGTGGGCCGGCGACGCCGCCCGGGGCATCCCACCCTGGCGCGACACGGGGGTCGCGATCGCCGGTCCGGCCGCGTGCGCGCTCGATTTCGCATTCGCGACGACCTGGGCGCTGTCAGGGCCACCCCTCGCCACGGAGGAGCTGACCGCCGCGGCCGAGCCGAGCGGGGACGCCCGGGTGCGAGTGATCGTCGGGGAGCCCGGTCGCGAGCGGGCGTACCGGGCGCTCGAGTACGTCACGGCCGGCAGCATCGACCGGCTCTGGATCACCGACGCGTACCTGGTGCCGCCGCCTCGGCTGTTCGAGGCCCTGGTGGACGCGGCACGAGACGGCGCCGACATCCGGCTCCTCGTGCCCGGGACGAGCGACGTGCCCCTGGTCCGGAACCTCACCCGTATCGGCTACCGCCGGCTGCTCCGGGCCGGGATCAGGATCTTCGAGTGGGCCGGCCCCATGCTCCACGCCAAGACGCTGGTGGCCGACGGGCGCTGGGCTCGGGTGGGAACCAGCAACCTCAACGCATCCAGCCTGCTGGGGAATTACGAGCTGGACGTCCTCATCGAGGACGAGGCGTTCGCCCAGGCGATGGAGGCCCAGTTCCGGCGGGACATGGAATTGAGTCTCGAGGTGCAGCGTCGGCCATACCGGGCACCGAAGCGGCTCCAGCCGATGCTGCCATCCGGGCTCGCGCGCCTGCCGCCGGGTCAGCTCCCGCCGCGGGCTCACGCGCGCCGCGAGCTCCGGGGCCGCGCCGCGGTGGCAACACGAACCCTCATCAGCGCGGCCAGGCGCTCCATCTACGGGCCCTTGAGCGCGGGGCTCGTCATTCTCGGCCTCCTGTTCCTCGGCCTCCCGAGCGCCATGGCCTACGCGTTCGGCGCGGTTTGCGTGTGGCTGGCCGTCGCGGCTGGGTTGGAGGCGTTCGCCCGACGGCAGGACGGTTGACAGCGGCTGGCTGACCGCCGGGGCGAGTGGGGCGCTAACGTTCCGGCCGGTCCACGGCCAGATTCAAGAGAGCGGCCGGTTGCGACGCCGGCGGGCCCCCCGACATCGAGGCAGGCATGAGCACGACCTTGGCCAGCACCGCGGAGCGCATGGCGCAGCTGCCGGCGGACGTCCCGTCCGACGCGGTCATCGTGACCCGCAATCTCCAGCGGGACTACGATATGGGCGGTGAAGTCGTGCACGCGCTGCAGGGCGTCGATGTCACCATCCGGAAAAACGAGTTCGTCGCGGTCATGGGACCGTCGGGGTCGGGCAAGTCCACTCTGATGAATCTGATCGGCTGCCTCGACAGCCCGACGGGCGGCGAGTACTGGCTCAACGGCCATCGCGTCTCGGAGCTGGCCGACGACGAGCTGGCCCGGATCCGGAACCGCGAGATCGGGTTCGTCTTCCAGACGTTCAACCTGCTGCCGCGGGCAACGGCGCTGCACAACGTCGAGCTGCCGCTGGTGTATGCGGGGGTCGGCAGCAAGGAGCGACGCTCTCTCGCGGCCGACGCGCTCCAGCGGGTCGGCCTGGCGGATCGGGTGCAGCACAAGCCCAACGAGCTTTCGGGCGGGCAACGGCAGCGGGTGGCGATCGCGCGCGCCCTGGTCAACCGGCCCAGCATCCTCCTTGCGGACGAGCCGACCGGCAACCTCGACTCCACGACGAGCCAGGAGATCATGGGTCTGTTCCGGACCCTGCACGACGAAGGACAGACCATCGTCCTGGTGACCCACGAGGCCGAGATCGCGGCGCACGCTAATCGGCAGATCCACCTCAAGGACGGGCGAGTCGAGCGCGACTTCGCGACCCCCGGCCTCTCGCGGGCCGGACCGGCCCCCACGGAACCGCCGCCTCGCTCGTGACGTTGGTCTGGCGCACCCGCTTCCCGGAGCCGACCCGTGACCTCGTCCATGTATCCCCTGCCCGTGCCCGAGGACGTCGAGGCCTCCGCGGCTCGACCCCTCGTCAAGCGCTACCACGGCCTGGTCCGCCTGGCGCACTGGCTCAACGCGATCGTCCTCCTGGGCATGATCGCGAGCGGGCTCCAGATCTACGTGGCCTTTCCCCACTTCGGGGAGAAAGGCCACGTCTATCCGGTGCCGAACCCGTTCGACTCCGGACGGTTCCCCTCCGGTTTCCCCGAGTGGGCCCGTCTCGGTGGTTGGCTCGCCGGCGGGCTCCAGTGGCACTTCGCCCTCGCCTGGCCGTTTGTGCTCACGGGGCTCGTGTACCTCGGCTTCCTCATTTTCTCCGGCGACTGGCGGACGTTGCTGTTCCGGCCGAGCGACGTGAAGCCGGCCATCGCCATGCAGCTGTACTACCTCCGGCTCAGGAAAGCGCACCCGCCGCAAGGGAAGCACAACGCGCTCCAGAAGGCGGCTTACACCTTCATCGTCCTGCTCGGCGCCTTGTCCGCGCTGACCGGATTCGCCGTCTACAAGCCGGTCCAGCTTGCCTGGCTCACGCAGCTCTTCGGCGGCTATGAGCTGGCCCGGTACTGGCACTTCCTCGCGGTCTGGGTCTTCATCGGCTTCACCCTGCTCCACGTCGCGCTGGTCTTCTTCGTCGACCCCGCGTCCCTTCGCGGCATGATCACCGGGTGGTACCGAGGGAGGTTTCCAAGCCGTGGGTGACCGGGGACTCGACCGCCGCGATCTCTTCCGCCTGGGGCTGGTCGCCGGCCCGGCGTCGCTGCTGGCGGCATGCGGCTGGGACGGCGGCCCGCTGATCCAGCCCAAGCTCAGCGCGATCTCGCGGTTGAACGACTGGGTGGGCGAGCACGTGCTCCTCTCGTCGTCCCGGCTCGCGCCCACCTACCCGGTGTCGGCGCGGAGCGGCACGATGCCGTCGTACTTCGTGAGCGACACCACTCCGCTCCCGCCCGACCCCGACCACTGGTCCCTGGAGGTGGGCGGACTGGTGCGGAAGCCGACCACCTTCACCAAGGCCATGCTCGAAGCGCTGCCGTCCGTGAGCTATACGGTCAAGCACCACTGCGTGGAGGGATGGACGGCGATCTCGAGCTGGGCGGGCGTGCCGGTGGCGACCATCGCGGCATTGGTCGAGCCGCTGCCGGCGGCGCAGTATCTGCAATTCGACTCGTTCGACGACGACTACTACAACGGCTGGGACCTCAAGAGCGCGATGCACCCGCAGACCATTCTTGCGTATGGGCACAACGACCGGCCGCTGCAGCCGGATCACGGCGCGCCCCTCCGAGTCTACTCCCCGATCAAGCTGGGTTACAAGCTGACGAAGTACCTGACCGCGATGACGTTCACGGCCGAGCGGCCCGGCGGTTACTGGGAGGATCGAGGCTATCCCTGGCTGGGCGGGGTGTAGCCCGGCCGGCCGCGATCGTCAGGGCCGCCCGGCCCGAATGGTGATCGGCCAGCGCACCAGGCACCGGCGGTCGGACGGTCCCCACACATCCCCGAGCTGCTCCTCCAGACCAGCGACAGGATCGCGGCCGAGCACCTTGGCGTAGCGCACCGTCGCCGACCAGCTCCGCAGGTAACCCGCGAGCTGCGGCAGCGTCCAGGACGCCTCCAGCGCCAGTACCGGCGTCGCGATCTCCCGGAAGGGAAAGGCGATGGGTCGGTACTCCGCGAGCACGAGGTCCCGCTCCGGCGGCCAGTACTCTTCCACGGTGTCCCGGTTGTAGCGGTGCACGATCCGATCGACGGCGGGGTCGTCCAGCCAGGGATCCCCATAGCACCACACGGCCAGCAGTCCGTCCGGTGCCAGCACGCGCCTCGCCTCAGCGAAGAAGCCCGGGTGATCGAACCAGTGCAGCGCCTGGGCGACCGTCACGAGGTCGGCCCACCCGTCGGGTAGTCCGCTGGCTTCCGCCGGCGCGACCCGATACTCGACGCGGGGATGCGCCACCGCGTGCCCGACCTGGGCCGCGCTGGCGTCCGTGCCCACCACCCGCGCGAAGTGCCCGGCCAGACCCACCGCCGCCTGACCGCTCCCCGTGCCGACGTCCCACGTGTGCCCCCGGCGTGGCGCGGCGCCGGCGAGCCACTCGAAGAGGCGCGCCGGATACGTGGGACGATAAAGGGCGTAGGTGCCGGCGTGCCCGGAGAAGTGGTCCTTGAACCCGGTGCTCACCGCCCGGTCACTCCTCGTCCTCCGCCTCGACCGTGACCGCCGCGGCGCCGTCCGGTCCGTACTCGACCGCGACGTGCCACGGGCGACAGCAGACCTGACAGTCCTCGACGTAGTCCTGGACCGACCCGCTTCCCGGGTCGAGTTCGATCTCGTTCGTCTCCCCGCAATAGGGGCATCGGACGAGCGCCGTCGTGTCGGCGGTTCCGTCCCCGAGGGGGAATGCGTCGCCCAGCGGGTCGTCGGGAGATGCGATCATTGAAATGCCTTGCGGATCGGGACTCTGAGAGTGAAGATATCCTGCCCGTCCATCCCCGACGCCTCGGCCAGGACCTTCATGCTTCGAGCCTGCTTCCTGGGCACCGGCTTCGCCGTGCCAGACCGCGTGGTCACCAACGACGATCTCGCACGCTTGATGGACACGACCGACGAATGGATCCGGACCCGCACCGGCATCGAACAGCGCCGCTGGGTTCGGGAGGGCGAGACCGGCGCCGATCTCGCATGTCGGGCCACGACCGCCGCCCTCGATGCCGCCGGTCTTCCGGCGAGCGCGATCGACGCGATCGTCTACGCCACCTCCACGCCCGACCACTTCGCCCCCGGCAACGGCGTGTACCTGCAGCGCCGGCTGGCCCTCGGACCAGTGCCCGCGCTCGACGTGCGGGCGCAGTGCAGCGGATTCGTGTATGCGCTGTCGGTGGCGGATGCCTGGATCCGCACCGGCCAGTATCAGCGGGTCCTCGTGGTCGGCGCGGAGATCCAGTCGACGGGGATGGACGTGAGCACGACTGGGCGCAACACCGCCGTGATCTTCGCCGACGGCGCAGGCGCGGTGCTGCTGGGGACCACCGACGACGCCGACCGCGGGATCCTGGCCTTCGATCTCCATTCCGACGGCGCCTTCGCCGAGAAGCTCTGGGTGGACGTGCCCGGGTCCATGTATCACCCGCGGATCTCACCCGAGCAGCTGGCCCAGGGACGGCAGTATCTCGACATGGACGGCAAGGAGGTCTTCCGCCACGCGGTCGTCCGGATGCCCGAGTCGGTCCGGGCGGTGCTCGGCAAGGTAGGCGCAGGTCTCGAGGACGTCAGGCTGCTGCTGTCGCATCAGGCGAATCTGCGGATCTCGGAGATGGTCCAGCGGGACCTCGCCCTGCGGGACGACCAGGTCTACAACAACATCCAGCGTTACGGCAACACGACCGCCGCGACGATCCCGATCGCGCTGGACGAGTGCGTCCGCGCCGGCCGCGTCAGCCCGGGCGACCTGGTCGTGATGACGGCCTTCGGGTCGGGATTCATGTGGGGGAGTGTGGCGGCGCGGTGGTAGAGGGCCGTGAATCGCTGTCCAAATACAGCTCCCGTTGACACGCGGAACAGTACACCCTCTTCGGCAAACGAAACCGGCCGAGGAGGGTGAGCTGCTGCCGAGTGCCGCAGTACGGACAGCAGCCCGTGCCACCGCGGAAGGTCTGCCCCTGGCCCAGGCGGCGGATCCCCACGATGAGCCCGAGCAGAAGGGCGGAGGGAACCAGGACGAAGTGGACGATGGGGATCAGGACCGCGAGGGCGGCAGCCGCGAGGCCGAGCCCGAACGCCGCGGCGGCGCGCTTCACTCGGTCGATGGGCTCGAGGACGCCGATCTCGACCCGGGCGGTCCGGGAGGCCGCTCCGGGTGCGCGGAGGGGCAGCTCCAGCGACCGGGTCTGCATGGCCGAATTATATGGGAATCAATAGATCTACGCCACGGGCTCAGTCGCCGGCGTCACCCAGCGGATACTTGCGTGCGTAGTACTCGCGGGTCCGCGTGGCCCGCGCCCGGTACAGCTGCTCGTCCTCGTCGTCCGCGTCGTGGACGAACAGGTGGAGCGAGCCGGGCCACAGGGTGGCCTGGAGCGACCAGTTGCAGGCCGGCGCCCGCAGCGCCCACTGCAGCGCGCCACCGCCCGCGTCGGTGCGATGGATGTCACTCGTCCGCTCGAGCGTCACGCTCGCCGGAATGCCTGCCACCGCCGCGGCGCGCGGATCGAGCTCCAGGGCGGCGTCGGTCCAGGAGCGGAAGGTGACCTTGCCCCGCACCGGCGCCTCGCCCTCGGGCAACTCCAGCTCCGCCTGCCACTCGCCCAGCACGTCCCACGCGTGATCCATGGGGCCGATATTGGGGACGACGACTGTCGGATGCTTCGGGCGCTTCGGCATCGGTATCCCTCCACCATGCCGGCTGAATCTTAGGATCGTTGTGTTCCGTAGTGGAACACCAGTCGACTTCACCCCTCACGCGAGCACCGAAACATGTACGCAACTTTGGCCCTGCTCCTCACCCTCGGCACCGGCTATGCCGGCTATCTCGTTGCCCGCAGCTTCGTTCGCCGGCGGCTTCGCTTCGTGGACGCGGTGCAATCGCCTTGGGCTCCCTGGATCGCCGGGGTCACGGCCGGCGTCCTCTTCTCGCCGCTTACGCTGCTGCCCATGCTCGGCAGCGCCACCGCCGTGGTCTTCGGCCTCGGGATCGGGTTCGGAACCGCCAGCGGGGTTCGCGCGATCCGCCGGGGCGAGGTGCTCTCCCGTCGGCTCATCCCTTGATCTCGACGGGCGGGCTATCTTACCCTCCCATGCAAACGACGATCCACTGCGTCCGCTGCGGACAGGACCGGGCGCCGATGGCATTCAAGCCGTTCCCGAACGACCTCGGCCAGCGCGTGTTTGAGCAAATCTGCGGCAGCTGCTGGGCCGAGTGGCTCCGCACGCAGCAGCAGCTTATCAATCACTACGGCCTGAACCTGCGGGACGCTCAAGCAAAGCAGTTCCTCTTTTCCAACATGGATCAGTTCCTCTTCGGCGCCAAAACGACCTGACGCTCGCGGGTCAGAATGTCGCGCCGAAGCGGAAGATGATGTCGATGGCCGGGCCGCTCGGCTCGATATCCTCGGTCATCCCGATCCGCCATTCCCTGCCGCTCTTCGTCGCCAGCAGCCACCCGAAATCCAGGGCCAGATCCCGCCGATCCAGTGCCGGGAGCGTCGTTTCCTGGTAGTAGGGCGAGTGGTAGAACACGTTCGCAAACAGGGACTGACGACCCCAGAACCGGAAGCGAAGCCCCGACGTCGCCGAGACGAAGACCTCCTTCTGGTACGGGGCGAGGTCGCCGTGGGTCGGTGTCCAGCCGAAGCCAAGACTCCCTTCGTAGGTAAAGCGCGGGGTGAGGCGAACCCGGGCGGTGTTGACCGCGTTGATCGAGAGCGTGCCGCGCCCGTAGCCGGCCGGCCCGGTGGCGGTCGGCAGCGTCAGCGAGACGGCCGTCTGCAACCCCGTAACCCATCGGTAGGCCGCGCCGAGGCGCAGATCCCCGAGATAGAGGTCCGAGGGCGAGCGGTTCAGGGTGAGGCCGTTGCCCAGCGCGAGCTGGTAGGCGAACACGTTGTTCGGCCGCGCATCCCGCTCGGGGACGTTGAGGCCGAAGAGGCGGTGGTACCAGTTGAGGAAGCCGTCCAGAAAGCCGGCGTACGCCCCTTCGGCGCTGGCATCGCCGAACAGAAAGACCTTGGGGCCGAGGTCCCGAGCGACGGCCACCTGGAAGCGCAGGAACTCGCCATCCAGGAGGTAGCTCGGCCGCGCCTGGGCCAAGTTGTATTCGACGGCGCTGCCGTAGTCGAGCCGGATGTCGAGGCTCAGGTGACCCGGCTTGGGCTCTCGATATGGCTGGAAGTAGAGGCCGCTCCGGGACTGGGCGACGGGGTTGACCGGCGCGTACTCGGGCAGCCCCTGGGCGGCCGCCGGCGGCGGAGCGGGGGCCAGCACGAGCAGCGTCACCGTGAGCGTGAGCCCGCACCGGACCCGGTCGGCGACCAGTGCCCGCGCGGCGGAGTGGGTGGTCAGGCCGTGCTCCCGAGGAAGCGGGTGGCGGTCGAGCCGGGACGCCGGAAGATAGCCATCCGCCAGCCGGCGGGACCCCTCCTTGACAGCCGGCCGGGCCGACCGGTAGACTCTATCGCATGAACATGCAGCGTGCGTACTGGTACTTCTATTTTGCCTCCGCCGGCGCGGCTCGACGGCCGTCCGGTTCCGGTACCAGCGTGCACTGACGCGAACCAGAACGGACCCTTCGACGCCCCGCCGGACCTCCGGCGGGGCGTTTTGTTTTCACCTTGGCGAGGAGCAGTCGTCGTATGCGCGTAGCGATCCAGGGCACCGTGGGCTCCTTCAGCGAAGCGGCGGCCCGCCGACGCTGGCCCGAACTGGCACCGATTTCGTGCCGCGAGGTACAGGACGTGGTCGCTGCGGTGCGCGACGGCACGGCGGACGCGGGGATCCTGCCGATCGAGAACTCGCTGATCGGCTCGGTCACCACGACGTACGATCTGCTGCAGGAAGCGTTCGGCGACGGGACGCTCCGACTTACCCACGAGATCCTGCTCCCGGTCCACGCTACGCTGATGGGCCTGCCCGGCGCCGACCTCGCCGGCCTCCGCCGCGTCCTCTCCCATCCGGTCGCGCTGGGCCAATGCCGCGTCTGGCTCGGCAAGCATCTTCCGCACGTCGAGCTGGTGAGCGCGTGGGACACGGCGGGCAGCGCGGAGATCGTCGCCCGGGAGGGGAACCGCGGGCTCGCGGCGATCGCCGCCCGCCACGCGGCCGACGCCCACGGCCTGGTACCGCTGGCCGAGCGGATCGAGGACGATCCGTCCAATCAGACCCGGTTCCTCACCTTCACCCGGGCCGACGCGCCCATTTCCCAGACGGCCGGCGGCCCGTTCAAGACCTCCCTCATCGTCTGCGTGGACCACAAGCCGGGCAGCCTGGCGCTCACCCTGCAGGCCTTCGGTGCGCGGGGCGTGAACGTGACCGCGCTCCAGTCGCGGCCCGAGCGCTCGAAGCCGTGGACCTACCGGTTCTACGTAGACGTGGGCGGTGCCGCGACCGATCCGCGCGTGGCCGAAGCCCTGGAAGAGATCGAGGCGCTCGCCGCTGAGCTGGTGATTCTCGGGAGCTACGAGGCCTGGCCCGACGGCGCGCTCCGGTTCGCGACGCCGGTACCGACGCCCGCCCATTACGTCCAGAAGCCGGAGATCCCGCTGGTGGACCGGCGCCGGAACCCGACCGGCACGGTCGTCGCCATCGGCGACCGGGAGTTCGGGGGCGGGTCTCCGGTCCTGATCGCTGGGCCCTGCTCGGTGGAGAGCGAGGCGATGATCCTCGAGACCGCGGCGCTCGTAGCCGGCGCCGGCGGTGACATGCTGAGGGGCGGCGCGTACAAGCCACGCACGTCACCCTACGACTTTCAGGGACTCGGCGTGAAAGGGCTCCGTTACTTGGCGCGGGCGCGGGAGGAAACCGGACTGCCCGTGGTCACCGAGGTGCTGAGCTGGGAGGAGGTGCCGCTGGTGGCGCACTTCGCCGACATGCTCCAGATCGGCGCGCGCAACATGCAGAACTTCTCCCTGCTCCGGGCGGCGAGCCGCAGCGGGAAGCCCATTCTGCTCAAGCGGGGGGCGGGAGCGACGATCGAGGAATGGCTGATGGCGGCGGAATACATTCTGGCGGAGGGCAACCCCAACGTCGTGCTATGCGAGCGGGGCATCCGCACTTTCGAGCGGGCCACCCGGCACACGCTCGACCTGAACGCAGTGGCCCTGGTGCGGGAGCGCACCCATCTGCCGGTGGTGGTGGACCCGAGCCACGCCGCGGGAGTGAGCTCCCTGGTGACTCCGCTCGGGCTGGCCGCGCTCGCTGCAGGCGCGTGCGGGCTCATCGTCGAGGTGCATCCCAACCCCGCGGCGGCGCTGAGCGACGGCTTCCAAAGTCTGGATCCCGAGCAGTTCGCGGCGTTGGCCAGACAAGTGCATCCCGGGCGGGACCCGCGGGCAACGGTCCTGAAGGCCGTGAACGCCCCTACGGCTTCGGCTCTCCCCGCTTCGCCGTCAGCGTCTCCCGCTTCCGGTTCCGCAAGACGTCGATCTTGAAGCTCTCGTCCCGGTCGTAGCTGCGCAGAATCCTGAGCAGCTGTGCCGGGCTCGAGGGCTTCCGGCCGTCGACCGCGAGGACGACGTCTCCGCCCCTGAGTCCGAGTGGGGAGCCCTTGGGGGCGCTGATCACGAGCACCCCCTCGCTGGTCCCGAAGTACTGACCGAGGTCGGGGTTGAGCGGGGCGGTTTCGAGCTCGGAGAGCTCGCCCCCGAAGAGCATCGCCATGCGGGGGATCCGGATATCGAGGTTCTCGAGCTCAGGATCCGCATCGAGGCCCTTCACCGCATCGAGCTCCCCGCCGGGCATCACGAACGGGAGGCCATGGAGATCTCGGAGCCCGAGCGTCACCGGGCTTCCCGCCGTCACCAGAGACACGGTCTGGTGGACGCCGCCGCGGCGGAACTCCACCGCGATCGTGTCGTTCGGGGTCAGGCGGGCCGCGAGCTCGATCAGCCGGAGCCCGGGGGCGGAGCGCCCGTGGAAGTCCGGCGCGTCGGGCGGGCCCAGCAGGGACTTGCCGTCCACTTTGACGATGATGTCGCCGGAGCGGATGCCGGCCTTGGCGGCGGGGCCGCTCGGACTCACCGCGTCGACGTAGGCGCCGATCGAGTCGCTGTCCTGCGCCTGGAGGCTCACCTTGAGCCCGAGCCGGGCACGCCGGTTCACCACCAGGTTGAACATCTCGTCGTGCGCGGGCTCCGGTCGGACCGGCGCCTGGGCCGAGCCGGGCACGGGGGCCAGCGCCACGAGCGCGAGCATCGTCGGCCACCATCGGGCCTGCCTGCTCCGAGTCCCCATGATCACAGCCCGGCGTTGCTGGCGCGGGTGAGATGCACGTCCACCAGGGCGTCCAGCAGACCGACCCGCTCGCGCCACAGGTTCAGCTCCTGGGCCTGGCGCCGTTTGGCGTCCATCAGGTCGGTAATCTCCAGCTGGCGGTCCACCGCCGCGATCCGGTCTTCCAGCTCCTGAGCGATCCGGGCCGTGTGGTCGTCCAGCACGCGGCTCTCCGGGTGGTAGCGGTCGATGGCCGCCTCGAGCGCTCGGGACCGCGCCATCGTTTCCGACAGCTCGGCCCTGGTGGCGACGGGAATCGGCTGATACACGCGCTTGGAGGCGACGGCGAGGGCCAGGGCGGCGGCGGCGGCCAGGCCCACGAGCCCAGCCCGCCGCAGCCGCCGCGCCCGCCGCTCCGACTCGAAGCGGGCCCGTACCGCGGGCCAGCGATCCCGGGTCGGCCTGAGCGACGGCAGTGACTTGAGCCGGGCGACGCGCTGGTGCAGGCGCTCGAACTCCGCCCGGCACCCGTCGCACTCGTTCAAGTGCTCGCGGGCGACCTGGGTGCCCGGCTCCGCGCCCGGCTCCCGGAGCGCCACCAGCTGCTCGAGCGTAAGGTGGCTCATGCCGCCACCTCCTCGCCCAGCCAGCGCCGCAGGCGGGCGTGAGCCCGCGCAAGTTGCGACTTGGAGAAGCTGGGCGTCTTGCCCATCATCACCGCGATCTCTTCGTGCGTGTAGCCCTCGACGTCGTGCAGCCACACGACCGCCCGGGAAGTCTCCGAGAGGCGCTCCAGCGCAGCCTCGAGATCCATCCGGAGATGGGTGTCCTCGCGGCGGTTGGCGACGACCTCGTCGTGCAACTCGTCGGTGTCGCGATACTTGTTGCGACGGAGCCGCATGAGCGCCTTGCTCGCGGCGATGGTGCGGATCCACCCCCAGAGACTGCCGTCCTCGCGGTACTGCCCGATGCTGCGACAGATCTCGAGGAACGTCTCCTGGAGCACGTCCTCCGCGTCCTCCGCCGTCCGGCAGATGCGGCGGCAGAGGTTGTACACCGGGACCTCGAAGGCGCGATAGAGCGCTTCGAAGCCGGCGGGATCGCCCGCCTTCGCCTGGGCCAGTACGGTCTTCGCGTCGGCCAGCAGGTACGAGTCCATGGTGAGGGCTTTCAGCATGACCCCTCAAAGATGCCCCGGGGGTCCGCACGGTTGCAAACGGCGGTGAACGGTGAACGGTAAACAGTGAACGGGGGTTCCAGGGACAGGCCACCCGTTCACCGTCCACCGTTAACTTCCAGCATGCCAACGACTCCCGCCCCCGCCCCCGCGGCTGCCACGGCGGCTCCCGCCACCTGGCTGCACCACCTCGAGGACGAGGCCGACGCGGCCTTCCTGTATCGCGAGCTGGCGGACGCAGAGCACGACCCGACCCGGGCCGGCATCTACCGCCAGCTGGCCGGCGTCGAGGACCGGCACGTCGAGATGTGGCGGACGCTGCTCCGGGAGCACGGGCACGAGGCCCCCACGCCGACTCCCTCACGGGGGGCGCGGTTGCGCGCATGGCTGGCCCGGCGATTCGGCCCCCAGCTCCTGCTGCCGGCGCTGCTCGAAGAGGAGGGGCGCGAGGTCAAGGGATACCTGAGCCTTTATCGCGAGTCGCCTACCGGCGCGGTGGGACCGACGGCGCTCACCCTGGCCCGCGAGTCGAAGGAGCACGCGGAGCGTCTGGCGAGCCTGAGCGGTGCGCCGGGCGAGCCGTGGCACAAGACGGGCGCGGGCGGATTTCTCCGAAACGTCGTCTACGGGTTCAACGACGGCCTCACCGCGAACTTCGGACTCGTGGCGGGCATGATCGGCGCGCAGTCGAGCCTGGCGGCAGGCGGCCACACGGTGTTGGTCGCGGGACTCGCCGGCATGGTGGCGGACGCCCTCTCGATGGGAGCTTCGGGCTATCTGGCAGCCAAGAGCGAGCGGGAGGTGTTCGAGCATGAGATCGCCATGGAGCAGGAGGAGATCCGGCTCATGCCCGAGCTCGAGCGCGAGGAGCTGAGTCTCGTCTACCAGGCGAAGGGGATCCCCACCGCCCAGGCGGACACGTTCGCCGCCGAGGTGATGAAAAACCCCGCCCGGGCCCTGGAGGAGCAGGTCCGGGAAGAGCTCAAGATCGGCGAGGCGACCAGCACCCCAATGCGGGAAGCGTGGATCACCGGCGTGGCCACCGCCTTCGGGGCGTTCATCCCGGTGGCGCCGTTCCTCCTGAGCCGGGGTCCCACCGCGATCTGGACCTCGTTCGCCGTCGCGATGCTGTCACACTTCGCCGTGGGCGGGGCGCGAAGCTTCTTCACCGGCCGCGGGGTGTTCCGCAGCGGCATCGACATGTTCGTCGTGGGCCTGGGTGTCGCGGTGGTGGGCTACGGAGTGGGGGAGTGGATCGTGCGAGTGTTCTGACAGGTCACTGCACGACCAGGTTGATGAGGCGATTGGGCACCAGGATCCGCTTCCGGATCTCCTTCCCCTCCAGAAACCGGCGGACCGTCTCGTCCGCGAGCGCCGCCGCGACCACCTCGTCCTCGCTCGCGTCCCGCCGGACGTGGACTTTCGACCGCGTCTTCCCATTGATCTGCACCACCACCTCCACGGTGTGCTCCACCGTGAGATGCTCGTCCCACGCGGGCCAGTGCGCGTCGAACACCGTCGTGGTGTGCCCCAGCCGCTCCCAGCACTCTTCCGCGAAGTGCGGGGCGAACGGCGCCAGCATCAGGACCAGGTCCTCGACGATCCGCTTCTCCCGGCAGTTGTCTTCCCGGAGAGCATTCAGGAGCTCCATCAGCCCGGAGATGGCCGTGTTGTACTTCAGCTCCTCGAGCTCGCGGGTGACGTGCTTCTTGGTCTGATTCCACTTGACCAGGATCTTGTGGGTCGTCTCGCCCGACGCATCGTCCCGGACGCAATCGCCCACCAGCTGCCACACCTTCTCGAGAAACCGGCGCGGCCCGCTGATGCCCTCGTCCCGGAAGTCGCCGCCGTTCTGGAACGGGCCGAGCGACAGGAGATAGGTGCGGAAGGTGTCAGCGCCCCAGCGGGCGATGTACTCGTCCGGGATGACGACGTTGCCCCGCGTCTTCGACATCTTGGCCCCGTCCTTTACGATGATGCCGTGCGCGCGGAACCGCGCGAACGGCTCGTCGAAGTGGACGTGCCCCAGCTCGTGCAGGACCATCGCGATGAAGCGGGAGTACAGCAGGTGGAGCACGGCGTGCTCGTTCCCGCCGATGTAGGATGTGACCGGCAGCCACTTGCGGGTACGCGCGTGGTCGAACGGCCGGTCGTCGAACTCCGTGCTGGGGTAGCGCAGGTAGTACCACGCGGAGTCGAGGAACGTGTCGGACACGTCGGTCTCGCGCCGGCCCCGGGCCCCGCAGGCCGGACAGTCCACGTAGTACCACTCCTCGTGGCGCGCCAGAGGCGAGACCCCGCTGTCGTCCGGGCGGAAGTCCTCGATCACGGGCAGGATGACCGGCAGGTCCTTCTCCGGCACCGGCACCGGCCCGCACCGCTCGCAATAGATGATCGGGATGGGCGGGCCCCAATACCGCTGGCGGGAGATGCACCAGTCGTGGATCCGGTACTGCACCACGCCCTTGCCCCGGCCCGTTTCCTCCAGCCACCGGATGATGGCGGCCTTCCCTTCCGCCGCGGGCATGCCGGTGAACTCACCCGAGTTGACCAGCCGGAATCCCTCGACGCCGGTCTCGGACGCCTCCACCGGCGCATCGGGATCCTGGCCCGGACGAGCCAGGGCCCGGACGATCCGGAGCCCGTACTTTTTGGCGAACTCGAAGTCGCGCTCGTCGTGTGCGGGCACCGCCATGATGGCCCCGGTGCCGTACTCCATCAGCACGTAGTCCGCAATCCAGACCGGAATCATGCGGCCGTTCGCCGGGTTCTTCACGAACGCGCCGGTGAAGACACCGGTCTTCTCCCGCTCGCCCACCTTGCGCGAGACGAGGTCCCTCCCCGCTACCTGGCGGCGATAGGTCTCGACCGCGTCGCGCTGCGCCGCGGTAGTGATTTCCGGAACGAGCGGATGCTCCGGCGCCATGACCATGAACGTCGCGCCGAAAATGGTGTCCGGCCGGGTGGTGTAGACCCGGATGGTACGGTCATGCTCGAGCGGAAACTCGATCTCCGCTCCTTCCGACCGCCCCAGCCAGTTCCGCTGCGCGGTGGCGGTCGATTCGGACCAGTCCATCTTGGTCTTGTCGTCCAGATCGTCGAGCAAGCGCTGGGCGTAGTCGCTGATCCGGAAGAACCACTGCTCCAGCGTGCGCTGCTCCACCGGCGTGCCGCAGCGCTCGCAGGCACCGTTGATCACCTGCTCATTGGCCAGGACGGTCTTGCAGCTGGGACACCAGTTGACCGGCGCGGCCTTCCGATAGGCTTTGCCCGCCTTGAGGAGCTGGAGGAAGATCCACTGGGTCCACTTGTAGTACCGGGGGTCCGTCGTCGACAGCTCGTGGCGCCAGTCGAACATCCCGCCGATGCGCCGGAGCTGGCGCCGGAAGTTCTCGATGTTCCGCGGGATCAGCTCGGCCGGGTTGATGCCGAGCTTGATCGCATAGTTCTCGCTGTGGATGCCGAACGCGTCAAACCCGATCGGCTCGAAGACGTTCCATCCGCGGAGCCGCTTGAACCGCCCGTAAGCGTCAGCGCCCGTGAACGCGAACATGTTCCCGACGTGGAGCCCCTCGGCCGAGGGGTAGGGGAACATCATCAGATTGTAGAATGGCCTGGTGGACCCGTCGAGATCGGTCTCGTTGGTACCGCGCTCAGCCCAGCGCGCCTGCCACTTGGCCTCCACCTGGTCGGGATGGTAGCCGTCGGCGGCCCCGCCCGGGTGGGCGGCGGTGGGTTCGGAGCGGTGGGTTACTGGGTCGCCGGTCGGCATGGGCATCAACGAAACGGGAAGTCGTAAATGTAGTCGCGCAGCAGGGTTAGCGCCAAGTGACACGGGGCGCCAGCCATGGCGCCCCGCGTACGATTATCATGTCCGTCAACCTCACACCCGCCGAGCTACTCCATGACCGCCAAGTTCCTGGGGGCTGTTGCCTGCCTCACTCTCCTGGTCGCGCCGTCGGCCGCCGGCCAACGGACACCCGGTGCCAGATTCGACGTCGTCGTATCGCCCGCACTCCGGCAGGAGCCGGTCACGGGTCGCGTGTTCGTCTTCCTGACCCGGGACAGCACCCGCGAACCGCGACTCCAGGCGGGCGGGGTGGTGAGCGTGCCGTTCTTCGGAACGGACGTGGACGCGCTCGCGCCGGGCCGGCCCGCCGTCGTGGACCGCGCCGCGCTCGGCTACCCGCTCAGATCGCTCGACGCTCTGCCACCCGGTGACTACTACGTCCAGGCATTGCTCAGCGTCTATACCCGATTTTCGCGGGCCGACGGGCACACGATCTGGGCCCACATGGACGAGTGGGAAGGGCAGGAATTCAACACCGCGCCCGGAAGCCTCGTGAGCGAGGTGCGCCGCATCCATATCGACCCGCGGCGAGCGACGCGGGTCCGGCTCGAGCTCATCCGGGCGCTGCCGCCGGTGGAAGTTCCGCCCGACGACCGGTACGTGAAGCGGATCCGCATCAAGAGCGAGATCCTGTCCAAGTGGTGGGGGCACCCGATCTACCTGGGCGCCGTCGTGCTGGCCCCCCGCGGCTACGACGAGCACCCCGACGTCCGCTATCCGACCGTGTGGCTGCAGGGGCATTTCACGCTGACGGCGCCGTTCGACTTCACGCTGGACAGCACGCCCGAGCCGGAGGACGTGCGCGCCGCACGGACCGAGCGGACCGACCACCGCGAGTCGGGGTCCGAGTTCGCGCACGCCTGGCTCTCGGACAACTTCCCACGCATGGTGGCGATCCGGATTCTCCACCCGTCGCCCTACTACGACGACTCCTATGCCGTGAACTCGGCCAACAACGGCCCGTACGGCGACGCGATCCATCAGGAGCTGATTCCGTATCTCGAGCAGAAGTTTCGGGTGATCCCGGCCCCCTACGCCCGCATGCTCACGGGCGGTTCGACCGGCGGGTGGGAGGCGCTTGCGCTGCAGGTCTACCACCCCGACTTCTACGCCGGCACCTGGGTTTACTACCCCGACCCGGTGGACTTCCGCCGGTACGAGCTGGTCAACCTCTACGCCGACACCAACGCGTTCCTGGTGGAGCGGAATTCGTGGATCAGCGCCGAGCGACCCTCGGAGCGGAAGTCGGATGGACAACCGGTCGTGACCATCCGGCAGGAGAACCAGCTCAACAATGCCCGTGGGAGCCGGCGGCGGGGCGGCGAGAATTTCGCGATCTGGGAGGCGACCTACGGCCCGACCGACAAGGACGGCTACCCGGCACCCATCTGGAACGACGCGACCGGGACGATCGACCGCGCGGTGGCCGAGTCGTGGAAGAGCCACGACTACGACATCCGGGAGTATCTCGAGCGGAATTGGGGCAAGATCGGGCCCAGTCTGGTGGGCAAGATCCACGTCATGTGCGGGGACATGGACAACTACTATCTGAACCTCGCTGCCTACCTGCTGGAGGACTACCTCGAGCACCGCACGACGCCCGCGTACGGCGGCTACTTCAAGTACGGTCGCCCCATGAAAGGGCACGGCTGGCAACCGACAACGAACGCCGACCTCGTCCGCGAAATGGCCGAGCAGGTGAGCCGCGCCGCGCCCGCGGGGGAGTCGGGGACGTGGCGCTACTGAGCCGCATCGGCTTAGCTTAGTGGCGCTTCCCCTGACATCGCTCCCGGAGCCGCATGGCCGACAACCGGAAGAGTCTCACCCGGTCGCTGTACCTCAACGGCACGCTGGCCGTCGCGGTGCTGACCGTGCTGGTGTACATCCTGCTCGCCCGGGCGTCATCCTCCGCCGGCGGCCCCGGTCCGGCCCGCGAGACCCTTACCGGCACGCTGGCGTTCCTGGGCGTGGCGGCGGTTGGTGCGTTGGTCTCGCTGCGCTGGGCCGCCAACCGGCTCATCCGGCCGCTCGACATCGCGGAGACGGTGGCCAACCGGGTCTCGGCGGGCGACCTCTCTCTCGCGGGCCTTCCCCACGCGGAGGGCGCGGGCACCGAGGGGCAGTTGCTGCTCTCGCTCGAAAGCATGGTGGGGTCTCTGCGCCGGCTCACCAGCGCGATCCAGGGCGCGGCCGGCGAGGCCGCCGCGATGGCGGAGGAGATCGCCGCGTCCACCGAGGAGATGACCGCCTCGACCCAGGAAGTGGCGGGCACGACGGGTGATCTCACCGAGCGGGCCAACCAGCAGGCGCTCATCGTGCGGGCCGCCGCCGAGGATGCAGGCCGCATCCTGCATATCGCCCAGGAGCTGGCGGCCGGCGCCACCCAGGCGGCCGAGCGGAACGCGGCCCTGGCACGGCTGGCCCGGAGCCACCGGGAGCGGCTCGACGCCAGCACGGCCGAGCTGGCCCGGTTGGCCGAAGAGATCGAGCTGGGCTCGGCGGAGGCCGACGCTCTCGCGGCCGCCTCGGGGGAAATCGAGAAGTTCGTGACGCAGACCAAGGCGATCGCGAAGCAGACGCATATGCTCGCGCTCAACGCCTCCATCGAGGCCGCGCGCGCGGGGGACGAAGGCCGCGGGTTCAGCGTGGTAGCGGAGGAAGTGCGCAAGCTCGCCAGCCAGGCGGCGCAGGCGGCGACCTCCACCAGCACGACGGTCCAGAGCGTGCTCGAGCGGGTGCAGACCGCCCGCGAGCGCCTGATGCGCCTGGGGCGGGGCGGAACCGCTGCGCGCGACGCGGCCCACGCGGCCGCCGAGGGGCTCGCCAGCGTGGCGGCGGACGCGGAGCAGAACGACGAGTGGACCCGGCGGATCTCGCAGTCGGCGCAGGAAGTCCGCGCGCTGGTCGAGACGATTGCGAGCCGGATGCGGGAAGTGTCCGCGGGCACCGAGGAGTACGCCGCAGCCGCGGAGGAGATCGCCGCGGCAGCCCAGGAGCTCAACGCCTCCACCGAAGAGATCTCCTCCTCCGCCGGACATCTCGCCGAGGCCTCCGAGCGCCTGACCGCCGCGGTGGGCGGGTTCAAGCTCCAGTGATCCTGCTGCGCAACGCGGACGTCTACGCGCCGGAGCCTCTGGGTGTCCGGCAACTTCTGATCGCGGGCGAGCGGGTCGTCTGGTTGGGACGGGACCTGCCGCCGCTCCCACCCGCACTCGGCGTCGAGGAGTACGATCTCGACCGGCGCCGGGTGATCCCGGGCCTCATCGACGGCCACGTGCACCTCACGGGCGGTGGCGGTGAGGCCGGCCCGCACACCCGCGTGCCTCCCCTCGCCCTCTCCGCGCTCACCCGGGCCGGGGTGACGACCGCCGTGGGCGTCCTGGGAACCGACGACGCGACCCGGACGACCGCCGAGCTGGTCGCGACCACCCGGGGCCTCAACCAGCTTGGCCTCACCGCGTTCTGCCACACCGGTGGCTATCACGTCCCGCCCGTCACCCTCACGGGGACGGTCCGCGGCGACGTCGCGCTGGTGGACGTGATCCTCGGCGTGGGCGAGATCGCGGTGAGCGACCACCGCTCCAGCCAGCCCACCGTGGACGAGCTGCTCCGTCTGGCGAGCGAGGCTCACGTCGGCGGGCTCATGAGCGGCAAGGCCGGAATCTTGCACCTGCACCTGGGCGACGGGCCGCGCGGGCTCGAGCCGATCCGGGAGGCCCTGGACCGGTCGGAGCTGCCGCCCCGGGTCATGAACCCGACCCACGTGAACCGGCGGCGCGCGCTCTTTGACGAAGCGCTGGGGCTGGCCGAGCGCGGCTCGACGATCGACGTCACGGCGTTTCCCGTGGAAGAGGGCGAGGACGCCTGGGATGCCGCGGAGGCACTCTCGCGCTACTGGCGGGGCGGTCTCCCGCCCGACCGGGTGACCGTGAGCTCCGACGGCGGCGGGTGCCTGCCCTCCTTCGATGATCAGGGCCGGGTCTCCTCGTTCGACGTGGGCCGCCCCGGCGCGCTGGCCGCGACGCTCGGACAATTGCTGGCGCAGGGGCACCCGCTCGAACGGGCGCTGGCTCCGTTCACGGCCAACCCCGCGGCCCTGCTCCGGCTCGAGCGCAAGGGCCGGATCGCGGCGGGCATGGATGCCGACCTGGTAGTGCTCAACCACGACGGGGGGATCGACGACGTGATGGCGCGAGGACGGTGGCACGTACGGAGCGGCGAGGCGATCATCGCCGGGCCGTTCGAACGGGCGGGGACGCGGTGAGTCCGGCCAAGCCGGAGACCGGCGCGGCCCGCGGCTGGATCATTCCCGTGGGCGGCGCCGAAACCAAGGCGGGAGACACCGAGATCCTGCGCCGCTTCGTGCGGCTGTGCGGCGGGCGGGACGCGCGCATCGTCATCGTGCCGACCGCGTCCCAGCTGGCCGACACGGGCGAGCGCTACGAGGGCATCTTCCGCAGGATCGGCGTGCGCGCCGCTAGAGCGCTCACGCTCGAGTCCCGGGCCGACGCCGAGCGGGAGGAGTCGCTCGATCGGCTGGAGCGAGCGGACGGGATCTTTCTCACCGGCGGGAACCAGCTCAGGCTGGCCACCACGCTCGGCGGCACGTCCGTGGCGAAGGCGATCCGGCGGCGGAACGCGGCCGGGGCGCACGTGGCCGGCACGTCGGCGGGCGCGGCGTTTCTCTCGGAGCACATGATCGCGACCGGAGACGAGGGCGCCACGCCCCTCGCCGGCAGCGTCACCCTCTCGCCCGGCCTCGGTCTCACCAATCGGGTCATCATCGACCAACACTTCCGCCAGCGCGACCGGCTGGGCCGGCTGCTCACGGCCCTGGCCTACAACCCCTTTGCGATCGGGCTCGGACTGGACGAAGACAGCGCGGCATTCATCGGACCGGACAACACGATGGACATCGTGGGGAGCGGCGCGGTGACGGTGATCGACCCGGCCGAGCTGGAGCACTCCTCCATGGATCAGGTGGAGAAGGACGACCCTGTGTGCCTGATCGGCGTCAGGCTCCACGTGCTGGTGCACGGCGCGTCGTTCGACCTCAACAGCCGGAGGGCCCTCGCGCCGGAAGGCATGCGCTAGAACTCCGCATTTCCCCTAGCGGAACCCGATTCCGCGAAGCAGCTTAGGGTCAAGTTTCACCCCTCCCACGCCACCCCCCAGGGCCGGGCCATGCGCATCGTCGAGCGGTCGGTCTACGTCGGACCGAGCACCTACGCCCATTTCCCCGTCATCCGGCTCGAGCTGGACCTCGGCCCCCTGGAAGACTGGCCCACGGGCCGGCTGGGCGCCCCGTTCATCGACGCCCTCCTCGGCGCCCTGCCGGGCCTCCGGGAGCACGGCTGCTCTTACGGCGAGGCCGGGGGCTTCGTTCGCCGGCTCACCGAGGACGGGGGCACCTGGCTCGGCCACGTGCTGGAGCACACTGCCATCGAGCTCCAGAACGTGGCTGGCGAGAAGGTCACCTTCGGGAAAACCCGGTCGGCCGACCGCCCCGGGGTCTATCACGTAGTGTACGAGTACGAGCAGCAGGACGTCGGGCTCGAGGCCGGCCAGCTGGCGCTCACGCTCCTCGCGAGCCTGCTGCCGGAGGCCCTTCGCTTGCCGGACCTCGTGCCGAGGGACTTCGACTTTGCGCGCCAGCGCGACGATTTCATCCGGTTCGCCCAGCGCCGCGCCCTCGGTCCCAGCACGGCCTCGCTGGTGCACGCCGCGGAGGAGCGGGGCATCCCGTGGATCCGGCTCAACGACCAGAGCCTGATCCAGTTCGGCCACGGGCGCTACCAGCAGCGGATCCAGGCGACGGTCACCAGCCGGACTCCGCACATCGCGGTCGAGCTGGCCTCGGACAAGGAGGAGACCAACAAGATCCTCGCGAACCTCGGCCTGCCCGTGCCGCAGCAGCGGCTGGTCTCCCGGGAGGAAGACGCCGTCCGCGCCGCCGAGGGAATCGGGTTCCCGGTGGTTGTGAAGCCGTACAACGGGAACCATGGGCGGGGCGTGTCGCTCAATCTCCGGACGCCGGAGCAGGTGCGCACTGCCTTCCAGGTGGCGCAGCAGATCAGCCGCAGCGTCGTGGTGGAGAAGTTCGTCGTCGGCGACGACCACCGCATGCTGGTGGTGAACAACGAGCTGATCGCGGTCTCGAAGCGGCTCCCGGGACACGTGATGGGCGACGGGGCGCACTCCGTCGAGCAGCTCGTCGCGCAGGTGAACGCGGACCCCCGCCGCGGCATCGGCCACGAGAAGGTGCTCACCCGGATCGAGTTCGACCACCAGGCGGACCGGCTGCTGGCGGAGAAGGGCTACACCCGCCAGAGCGTGCCGAAGCCGGACGAGGTGGTGTACCTGCGGCTCACCGCGAATCTCTCCACCGGCGGCACGGCGGAGGACGTGACCGATGTGGTCCACCCGGACAACGCGGAGATGGCGGTCCGCGCGATCAAGGCGATCGGCCTGGACGTGGGCGGCGTGGACTTCCTCTCGTCCGACATCACCGAGTCCTACAAGGGCGTGGGCGGGGCCATCTGCGAGGTGCACGCGGCACCGGGCTTCCGCATGCACCTCGCCCCCAGCTCGGGACGACCGCGGGACGTGGCCGGCGCGGTGATCGACATGCTGTTTCCGCCGGGCAGTCCGAGCCGCATCCCCATCGCCGCGCTCACCGGCACCAACGGCAAGACGACCACCGCCCGGATGCTCGCGCACATCCACAAGCTGGTGGGCCACCACGTGGGACTCACCAGCACCGACGGCGTGTACATCGACGGCCAGCGGACGGTCGAGGGCGACATGACCGGTCCGGTGGCCACCCGGATGGTGCTGAGCGACCCATTCGTGGATGTGGCCGTGCTGGAGCTGGCCCGCGGGGGCCTGCTCCGCGCCGGGATGGGAGTCCGCCACTGCGACGTAGGAGCCGTGCTCAACGTACAGTCCGACCACCTGGGTCTCCGCGGCGTGGACACGCTGGACGACCTCGCCCGGGTCAAGCGGATCGTGGTGGAGGTGGCGACCGATACGGCGGTGCTCAATGCGGACGACCCGTTCTGCCTCCGCATGGCCGACTACGCGGAGGCCAAGCATCTCTGCTACGTGACGATGAGCCCGTCCCACCCCCTCGTACGGGAGCACATCACGGCCGGCGGGCGCGGCGTGGTGCTCGAGCAGGGCATCAAGGGCCAGATGATCACGATCTACGATCACGGCGCTCACATTCCGCTGCTCTGGACCCACCTCGTCCCGGCCACCCTCGAGGGCCGGGCAACGCACAACGTCCAGAACGCCATGTTCGCCGCGGCCATGGCCTTCAGCATGGGGATCAAGCTGGAGGACATCCGGCACGGGCTCCGCACGTTCCAGCCGTCATTCTTCCAGGCGCCCGGCCGGATGAACGTCTTCGACGAGCACCCGTTCAAGGTCATCGTGGACTACGGACACAACGCGGCTGCGGTCGAGCTGATGTCTCAGCTGGCGCAGCGCCTGGACGTCGCCGGCCGGCGGCTCGTGGTCATCGCGGCGCCGGGCGACCGGCGGGATCAGGACGTCCTCGAGATCTCCCGAGCAGCGGCCGGGAAGTTCGACCACTACATCTGCCGCCGCGACGACCGGGCCCGCGGCCGGGGCCACGACGAGGTGCCCAGGATGCTGCGCGACGGGCTTCTCGCCAATGGAGTCCCGGCAGACCAGATCGACCTCGTGCCGGACGAGCGAGAGGCCCACGAGTACGCTCTCCAGATGGCCCGCGCCGGCGACCTGGTGCTCCTGTTCGCCGACGCCCTCACGCGAACCTGGAAGCAGGTGATCAACTTCCGACCGGACGCAGCACCGAGTCCCGTGGAGCGGGCCACCACGGCACCAGCCGCCGCGGTCCAGGAGCTTCCGCGGGTCGAAGTCCCCTCCCTCAACGGAGACGCGCTCGTCCGCGACGAGCGGGGTGTGCGACTGGCGCGGGAAACCGAAGATTGACTGACGTCCTGGTACCGAACCGGACCGATTCGCGGCGCCTCACCGGCCCGAACCGGCTGATGGATCGCGCCGGGGCGGTCATCGACGTGGGGCTACCCGGATCGCCCGTCGCGGCCGACCCTATCGTGGCCGCGTGGCGAGCCCAGGCGCGGCGGATCCTCGACGCGCTGGGCTGGGAGCGGGAAGAGCTGCACGTGCTTCGCTTCCCCGGCGGGGCGAGCCTCGGCTTCACCGCTCCCGCCGACGTGCTCTACGCCGCCACCGAGGTCAACGAGTCGGCCTGGGACGCCGCGCTCGCAGTCGCCTCCGGGTCGGTCGAGCCGCCGCTTGGTCCCACGGTCGCCACGCTTTCAGCCCGGATCGAGCAGGAGCGAAACCCACGGCTCCTGGCGCTCGCGGACGCGGCCCGCCGGCATGGCGTCCAGCTCCTCGCGGATCAGCAAGTCGTCTCCGCCGGGGAGGGCTCGGGCTCGATCGCGTGGCCGGTGACCCGCCTACCGGACCCCGACGCAGTGTCCTGGGCCGGGGTGCACGACGTGCCGGTCGCGTTGGTGACCGGCTCGAACGGGAAGACAACCACCGTGCGACTCCTGGCCGCGATGCTCGCCCGGGCCGGACGCCCGACGGGGTTCACTTGCACCGACGGGGTGTTCGTGGCGGGGGAAGCACTTGCGCGGGGAGATTACGCGGGCCCGGAGGGCGCGCGGATGCTGCTCCGCGACCGCCGGGTCGACGCTGCCGTCCTCGAGACCGCACGGGGCGGACTCCTCCGCCGCGGCCTCGCGGTCGACCGGGCCGAGGTAGCGGTCGTCACCAACATCGCCGCGGACCATTTCGGTGAGTTCGGCGTGTACGACCTTTCCGCGCTGGCGGAGGCGAAGCTGGTCGTCGCGCGCGCGCTCGGGGCCCGCGGGAAGCTCGTCCTCAACGCCGAAGACGCCTCTCTCGTTTCCGCCGCCGAGCGGCTCGCCGCCTCGATCGTCTGGTTCGCGCTCGACCCCGGCAACGGAGTCATCACCCGCCACGTCGCGGCCGCAGGGGACGCCTGCGTCGTCGAGGAGGGCGCGTTCGTACTCCGGTGCGCGGGGCGGCGCGAGCTCGTTGCTCCAGTGGCGGCCGCACCGATCACCTTCGGTGGATCCGCTCGGCACAATGTGGCCAACGCGCTCGCGGCCATCGCCGCCGCGGCCGCGCTCGGCGTTCCCCTGGAGGCAATGGCCGGCGCGCTGGTCGGGTTCCAAGGGTCGGCGATCGACAACCCCGGCCGCGCCAATCTGTACGAGGTGGGCGGGGTGCGAGTCGTGGTGGACTTCGCCCACAACCCGCAGGGCATGGCGGCCCTCGCCGACATTGCCGCCGCCCTCCCCGCGCGGCGCCGGCTCGTGGCCGTCGGGCAAGCCGGCGACCGTGACGACGCGGCCATCCGGGACCTGGCGCGCGCGGCGCACGCCCTGCGGCCGGACCACGTCATCGTCAAGGAGATGGAGAAATACCGGCGGGGCCGGGCCCCGGGGGAGGTGCCGGGCCTCCTCACGGACGAGTTCCGCCGCCTTGGCGTTCCGAGCGCTGCCATTTCGACCGCCCCGGACGACCTGGGTGCGCTCCGCCGCGCCCTGGAATGGGCCCAGCCCGGCGACCTGCTCCTCGTCACCATCCACATCGACCAGCAGGCAGCTCTCGGGCTGTTGGACCGACTGCGGCGAGCCCGCTGGGAACCCGGCCAACCCATCCCCCGCTAGCCTCGCTCAACGCACCCGGCCCTCCAGCGTATCTTTAGTACGATGAGCCGTTTCGCTAAGTATGCCTGGGGCGTCCTCGCCGCTAACGTGGCAGTCGTCCTCTGGGGTGCCTTTGTCCGGGCCTCGGGGTCGGGGGCCGGCTGCGGCAGCCACTGGCCGCTTTGCCAGGGGGTGGTGATCCCGGCCGACCCGGCGACCGCTACCCTGATCGAGCTGGCCCACCGGGTCACGAGCGGCACCGCCCTTCTGCTGGTCGTCGGCCTGTTCGTCTGGTCCCGCCGGGTGGCGCCGCCGGGATCGGCCGTGCGCCGCGGCGCGGCCCTGTCGCTCGTCTTGATGCTGGGCGAGGCCCTGCTCGGCGCGGGCCTCGTGCTGTTCGCCCTCGTCGCCCAC
>JBGQIW010000024.1:0-30534 GCA_041498715.1 Gemmatimonadota bacterium
ATGATGCGGAGATAGGGATGCTCCGCCAACACCGCCGCGTCCACGGCGGCAACGGTCGCGGTCTCGGCCTCGTCGCCGGTCATGCCGCGCAGATCGATTTCGAATGCGGCGTCGGAGGCGCCGGGCGCGTCGATCGCCGGCTCGCTCCTGGCTCTCCGCGGCGCCGGCGGCAGCAGCGTCACCGTCCCCGGCTCGATCACCATTCGCATCGAGCCGAACACGACGACGAGCTTCCCGTCCGAGCGGATCTCCGCGACCTCGCCCACGCCGCCCGAGCCGACCCGCACCCGGCTTCCGACCGAGACGGCTGTGCCGGCGGGCGCGGGCGGCTCCTCGGCATCCAGCTCGGCCAGCGCCTGCGCGCCGGACACGATCCCCTCCTCGACCAGTCGCCGGGCGTCTCGCGCGGCCGCCTCGTCCGCGGCCGCTCGCGCCGCGCCCAGAGCCGCCTCCACCCGCTCCCGAGCCTCGAGCAGGAAGGCGCGCGCCTGCTCCCGACCCCGGCGCTCGGCCTCCTTCTCCCGCTGCTTGAGGTCGGCCTCGCGCACCCGCTGCGATTCCGCCTGCGCCGCGAGACGGACCGCCAATCCTTCGGCCTCGAGTCGTCGCGCCTCGAGCTCGGCCTGGTCGGCGGCCAGCTCGCGCGCCCGCTCCTCCACGGACGCGAGTAGCTGGTCGAGACTCTTCTCCACCTCCGGTACCCGGGCTTCCGCGTCGGCCAGGACGTCGGCCCGGACGCCGAGCCGCCGAGCGATGGCGAGGCCGTAGGAGCGACCGGGCACGCCCTTCACCAGCCGGTAGGTGGGCGTGAGCGTGGCGCCGTCGAACTCCAGCGACGCGTTGACCACGCCCGGCGTGTGCGTCGCCAGGTTCTTGAGCGCGCCAAGATGGGTGGTGGCCAGAGTCAACGTCCGGCGCCGGGTGAGCGCACTGAGCGTAGCGGACGCCAGCGCCGCTCCTTCCGTGGGGTCGGTGCCGCTGCCTATCTCGTCGAGCAGGACCAGCGTGGCGGCGTCGGCCCCGTCGAGAATGCGGCGCAGGGTGGCCACGTGCGCGCTGAAGGTCGACAGGCTGGCGGCGATGGACTGGCGGTCGCCGATGTCGGCGTAGAACCGGCCGAACGCGGGCAGGCGACTCTCCGGACCCACGGGAGGGAGAATGCCGGCCTGCGCCATCGCCGCGAGCAGTGCGACGGCCTTGAGCAACACCGTCTTGCCGCCGGTGTTGGGCCCGCTCACCAGGAGCGTGCGCTCGGTCTCATCGAGCTCGAGATCGAACGGGACCACCGGCTGCGGCTGGGACAGGAGCAGCGGATGGCGTCCGTTCCGGATCGCGAGCGTCGCCGGCGCTGGAGCGAGCATGGGTACCGCGGCTTCTGTGGCCACCGCGTAGCGGGCGCGGGCGACCAGGTCGTCCACCGCGACCGCCATGTCGACGGCCTCCCGGATCACGGGGAGCGCGGGCCGGAGCAGCCCGGTGAGCTCGCGCAGCACCCGGAGCGTCTCCCGCTCCTCCTCGGCATGCGCCTCCCGGAGCGCGTTGCCCAAGTCGATAGCCTCGGCCGGCTCGACGAACAGCGTGCCGGCGCTCCCGGACTCCCCGTGGATGATGCCGGGCGGCCTGGCCCGCGAGTCCCGCCGCACGGGGATCACGTAGCGGCCTTCGCGCACGGTCACCGTCGCACCCGGGGGCGCGGCTTCCAGGCCGCGGAGCAGCCCCTCCAGCTTCTTTATCAGCCGCTGCCGCGCGGCCTGCACCTCGCGGCGGGCGGCCGCGAGCCGAGGGCTGGCGCTGTCGAGCAGATTGCCGTCGGGATCGACCGACTGCTCCAGCCGCCGCTCATGGCTCCGCTCGGGCAGCGGGCGGAGCAGCTCGGCCGCGTGGGGCGCCGAGGACGCGACCCGGGTGAGATCGGCGTGGACCGCGCGAGTCGCGACGAGGGCTCGATGGATCCCGGCGAGTTCCGTCCCCTCGAGCACGCTGGCCTCGATCCGGAGCCGAGCGAGCGCGCGGGAGATATCGGGCAGCGGCTCCGCCAGCAAACCGTCCCCCTGCCGAAACAGCCCGGCGACCTCCCCGACCCGGGCGAGCTCGACCCGGATCCACACCAGGTCCTCCGTGGGGCGGCGGGCGCGAACCCGTTCGGCTCCGAGCGGACCCGCCGCATGCTCCGCGACCCGGTCGAGGACGGCCGCGAACTCGATCGTCTCCAGCGCGTCGGCCGTTCCCGGATCCGCCAACGGCAGCGGGGTGCCGCTGGTGGCCTGCACCGGCACCCCGCCCGAAGACGATCGGACCTCCACCTCCCCCCACGTCATCCCGCCTGCAGCTCCTCCCGCACGATCTGCTTGATGAGCTTGCCGTCGGCGCGGCCCTTGAACTTCGGCATCACCACGCCCATCACCCGGCCGAGATCGGTGGCGCCGGCCGCGATCGCGGCCCGGGCAGCGGCCCGGATCTCCGCGGGGTCGACAGCCGGCGGCAGAAACGCTTCGAGAACCTTGATCTGGTTGAGCTCGACGTCTGCCAAGTCGGCCCGCTGGGCCTTTGTGAACTGCTCGAATGCCTCGCGCCGGAGCTTGATCCCCTTGCGGATGACTTCGACGACCTCGTCGTCCGTCGGCGTCCGGGCCAGCTCGAGCTCGCGGTTCTTCAGGTTGGCGAGAATGGTGCCGAGAACGAGTGCGCGCGCTTTTTCTTGTGACTTGCGGGCCGCGTTGAGCGCGGCCCGCAACGAGTCAGCGAGCTGTGACACGAGGGATCCGAGGCCCACGGCGGGTCTTGCGGATGGCTGCGTTCATCTTCCGCTTCTTCTTCTCGCTCGGCTTCTCGTAGTGCCGGTGCTTTCTGAGATCCGACAGGATCCCGGCCTTTTCGCACTTTTTCTTGAAGCGTTTGAGCGCCCGATCGAAGCTCTCGTCGTCGTGGATGATCACTTCGGACATGCTGGTGAATTCACCCCTCTCGCGCCCGGTCTGCGCGACCGTCGGCTCAAGCGGGCAAATTTAGATGGCGACAGGGGTTGGTGGAAGTGGCGGGCTAGCCGGGAGGCCAGGTCATTTTGCGCCCGCCCAGGAGGTGGAAATGGAGGTGGTCGACGCTTTGCCCCCCGTCGACTCCAGTGTTGGTCACGAGGCGGTAGCCGCCCGCATCGAGGCCGAGCTCCGCGGCCACTTCCGCCGCGAACCCGAGCAGCCGGCCAAGCAGCGCCGACCCCGACTCGCCCTTTGCATCCCGCACCGCGGCGAGGTGATCAGTCGGGATAAGGAGGACGTGGGTAGGAGCGACCGCCTGGACGTCGCGGAAGGCCAGGAGTCCCGGGGCCCGCTTGACGACGGAGGCCGGGATCTCGCCTCTCGCGATCCGGCAGAAGATGCAGTCAGCCATCCGTGCCTCCGACGAAGCCGCCCAGCCGGGCCGCGGCCGCGCACGCCGCGGCCGCGAGCGCGGCGGTCTCGAACCGCAGGACCTGCCCCCCGAACCCAATGGGCCGGAAGCCCGCCCCGCGCGCCTCGCGCAGCTCCGTGTCGCTGAAGCCGCCCTCGGGACCCACCAGCACGGTGAGCGCACCGGCCCCGAATCCGGCGGGTGGTGGCTCGCCCTCGGCGTCCGCGAGCCAGCGAGCGCCATCGGGCGCCCGAGCGAGAAACGCGGCCACCGGCATGGGCGGGTGGACGACGGGGGCCCATGCAGCGCCGCACTGCTTCACCGCCTCGAGCGCGCGACGGCCAAGCCGCTCGACCTGTGCGGGCCGAACCCGGGAGGCGACGCCTACGGTGCGCTCGGTCTCGAGCGGAAAAATCTCGGTGACGCCCAGCTCCGTCGCTTTCTCGACCAGCCAGCCGAAACGATCCCGGTCGGCGGCGCCGACCGCGAGTCGAAGCGGCGCCGGCCGGGGCACTCGCTTCGCCCGCTCGACCAGGATCTCGACCGCATCAGCGCCGCCCCGCAGCACGCCGTCGCCGACCAGTCCCGCACCGTCCCGGAGCCCAACACTCAGCGCCTCTCCGGCGCGGCGGACGCGAAGATGGTGGACCTCCTCCGGCGGCACCCGTACGACGTCGCCGGGAGCCAGCTCCCCCGGCGGCAACAGCACCGCGATCATCCCCGGCGGGCCGCCACCGCCCACCAGCCGGTGTCCACGGTCTCGTCCGCCAGACCAAAGCCGGCGCCGACGAGCACCGGGCGGAACCCGTCCGCCTCCAGCGCCTCCATCCCGGCGAACACGGCGAGCCCGCCCGGTGCCAGCGCCGCGGCAATGGCCGGGAGCAGCCGCGTGTTGACACTGCGGAGGATGTTGGAGACCAGCAGCTCGCACGGTCCGAGGAGGGGGGCGAGATCGGCGGCATCACCCTCGAGGAACGTCACCCGGTCGGCGACCCCGTTACGCTCGGCATTGCGCGCCGCCACCTCGTTGGCCTCGGCGTCCATCTCGACACCAGTGGCGCGCGCCGCGCCCAGTGCCGCGGCCGCGATCGCGACGATCCCGCTGCCGCTGCCGAGATCCAGCACCCGGTCGCCGTGGCGCAGGTGTCGCTCGAGCAGCGCCAGCGCCCCGCGGGTGGAGCCGTGCTCGCCGCTGCCGAACGCCATCTCCGGATCGACGATCACGACCGATCCGGTGCGGTCGGCGGGCTCACTCCAGGACGGAGCGACCGTCAGCCGCCCGATGCGCCGCGGCCCAAGCCCCTCGCGCCAACGAGTGCTCCAGTCCACCGCCTCGAGCGCCCGGCGCCCGGTCTCGACCGGCTCCTCGGCCGCGAGTGCCGCCTCCAGCCGCTCGGCCGCGGCCTCATCCTCGGCGAACGTGACCAGCATCCCGTCGTCCCGCTCTTCGACCGCGTGGCCGGTGCGCGCCACCAGCCACGCGCCTACCCTGTCACGCCGCTCGGGGGCCGCCCGCACGTCGATGGCCCACCAGGTCATGCCCCGAGCGCTTCCTTGAGCTTGGACCAGAACCCGGGCGAGCGCCGCGGCGGCTCCCCTTCGAGCTTGGCAAGCTCCCGGAAGAGCCGCTCCTGCTCTTCCGTCAATTTCTCCGGCGTCCAGACGTGCACCCGAATCATCAGGTCTCCGGTGCCGTGCTGGCCCAGCGCGGGGAGTCCTTTGCCCTTGAGCCGCAAGACGGTGTCGGTCTGGGTTCCGGTGGGGACCCGGACGCGCTCCTCGCCGTACGGGGTTGGCACCTGGAACTCGCCGCCGAGCGCGGCCTGGGAGAACGAGACCGCCAGCTCGACGACGAGGTCGTTGCCCTGCCGAACGAACCGGTCGTCCTCCTTGATGTCGAGCATCACCAGGAGGTCACCGTTCGGCCCGTTGCGCGGGCCGGCCGCGCCCTGGCCGCGGAGGGTGAGATAGTTGTTGGTCGACACGCCGGCCGGAATCTCGACCGCAACCGTGCGCTCGCCGCGGACCCGCCCGTCGCCGCGGCAGGTCTCGCAAGCGTCGAGGACCACCCTCCCCTCGCCGGCGCAGGTGGGACACGGCGAAACCGAAACGAACTGCCCGAACATGCTGCGGGCCGAGCGGCGCACTTCGCCGCTGCCGCTGCAGGTCGTGCACACCGACGGCTTGGTGCCGGGCCGCGCGCCGGTCCCGGCGCAGTTCTCGCACCGGTCGAGCGTCTTGAGCCGGACGTTCTTCTTCACGCCCGTGGCAACTTCGGTGAGCGACAGCCTGACCGTCACCCGGATGTCCTGCCCTCGGCGCGACTCGGCCTGCGCCCGCGCGCCGAAGATCGACTCCAGTCCCCCGAGGCCGCCGAAGTCGCGCATGAAGATCTCGAGCGCCTCGGACAGATCGACGTGATGGTAGCCGAACCCGCTGCTGGAGGTGCCCACGCCGGCCCGGCCGTAGCGGTCGTACGCCGCACGCTTCTCGGCATCACGCAGGACCTCGTAGGCCTCCGTGATCTCCTTGAACTTCGCCTCGGCGTCGGGAGCCGGGTTGCGGTCCGGGTGGCACTCCATCGCCAGCTTGCGGTAGGCCTTCTTGATCTCGGCCTCCGTCGCCGTGCGCGACACCCCGAGCAGCGCGTAGAATTCCGTCACTCCAGCAGGTCCTCCACCAGGCGGCTGGTGTGCTCCACCAGTCCGATGATCTTCTCGTACGGCATGCGGGTCGGGCCCATGACGCCGATCACGCCGCGCAGATCCCCCGCGTGATACGAGGAAGTAACGAGCGTGAAATTGTTGAGCCGGGGATCGAGGTTCTCGCTCCCGATGGTGATGGACAACCCGGCTTCGCGTCGCGCTTCGAGCGCGCGGCGCAAGAGATCTCTACGCTCCGTCAGCTCGAGCAGCCCGCGCATCCCCAGATTGGAGGCGAACTCGGGCTGATCCGCCAGCATCTGCGCGCTACCCAGCACCACGGTGGTCGCCTCGCCCGCGAGGTCGAAGATGTCGTCGCGCTCCGCGATGAAGATGTTGAGCAAGTCCCGGCCGACCGGGAGCGCGTGGGCGTCGCGCAGCCGCTCGGCCAGGGTCTGCCGGATCTCGTGCAGCGTGAGCCCGCCCAGCCGCTCGTTCAGGACCTGGGCCACGCGCTGCACCGACTCGGCCGGCAGGTTGCTCGGCACCTGCACGAAGATCGTCCGGACTACGCCGCCCCGGAGGTTGAACACCAGCAGCAAGCGGTCGGTCGCGACGGGGATCAGCTCGAGGCGCTCCAGCACCAGCTCGTCGAAGGCGGGCGCCACCGCGACCCCAAGCTCCTGCGTGAGCACGCCGAGCACCTGGGCCGCGCGGTGCAGGATTTCCTCCAGCGTGCTGCGGGCTCCCTGCACTTCGGAACGGAGGGTGTTGGCCGCCTCGGCCGACGGCGGTGCGAGCCGGATGATCCCGTCGACGTAGAGCCGGTAGGCGCGGTCGGTCGGCACCCGCCCGGCCGACGTGTGCGGGTGGAAGAGATAGCCCTTTTCCTCCAGCTCGCTCATCGCGCTCCGGATCGTGGCCGGCGAGACGCCGAGACCGAATCGCCGCGCGATGGTCTGACTCCCCGCGGGCTCGGCGGTCTCGATGTACGTCTGTACGACGGCCTCGAGCACGCGCAACTCGCGCTCGGAAAGCTGGTCTGACGGGGTCATGTCGGAAATCTAGACACGACGGCGGGTTGCGGGAACGTCCTCCGTCAGATCGCGGCGACCAGCGCGTCGAGCCTCAGCCAGCCCTCCGTAGTGAGGATGACCCGGCCGGCGTCGAGCCTGGCCCACCCCTGGCCGACCCATTCCGACCGGCGTGGCGCGGGTACCCAGGTCTCCGGCACGCCGTCCAGCGTCCGGAGGCCCAGGTACACCTCCTCCAGGTGCACCGCGTCCGACGCGAGGACCTCCTCCCCCGCCACCCACCCCTGCCCGCTCAGCACGGCACGCTCGTACCCGGCCCACTCCCGCACGTTCCACCGGCGGCTGGCGCCGAGCCCGCTGTGCGCGGACGGGCCGAGCCCGATGAACGGCGCGCGGCGCCAATAGGCCGAGTTGTGCCGGGCTCGCCGCCCCGGACGCGCGGCATTGGAGACCTCGTAGTGCTCCAGCCCCGCGGCCTCGAGGCGGTCGTGCGCGAGCAAGTACTCGGCGGCGTAGCGAGCGTCGTCCGCCGGCCGCACCCGACCACCCGCGGTCCAGCGGGCAAGTGGCGTATGGGGTTCGGTGGTCAGGCCGTAGAGGGACACGTGGTCCGGCTCGAGCCCCAGAGCACGGTCGAGGTCCGTCTCCCAGCTTCGCGGCACATCCACCGGGAGGGCAAAGATCAGATCGAGCGAGATGTCCGCCAGGCCGGCCGCGCGAGCTATGGCAACCGCCCGGCCGATCGCAGCCGGCTCATGCGTGCGGTGCATCCAGCGGAGGGCCTCGTCCGAGAACGACTGCGCACCGAGGGAGAGCCGCGTCACTCCGGCCGCCCGCCACGCTTCCGCCGCGGCGGGAGACACGTCGTCCGGATTGGCCTCCAGCGTGACCTCGGCCGCAGGATCGACGGGCCGGTCCGTGCGCACCCGGTCGAGGATGGCCGCGATGCCCGCCGGCGCGAGGCGGGACGGCGTGCCGCCGCCGAAGTAGATCGTCCCCACGAGCGGCTGGTCCCGCCACGCCGGGTGGTCCTGCCAGGACGCCCATTCTCGGAGCACGACCTCGACGTAGCCGTCGGACGGAGTCTCCTTGCGCACCGCGATCGCGAAATCGCAATAGCTGCAGCGCCGGGCGCAGAACGGGACGTGGAAGTAGAGGTGCACGACGGGAAATATGCCGGCGTCGGCCCTCGGCCGCGGGCTACACTCGGCGAAAGAGGCCGCCCGGCTGCTGCTCGACCAGGCCGGCCACCTCCAGTGCGCAGAGGCTGCCGAGCAGCTCGGCCACCGGGCGGGCAAGGCACTCCGCGAGCTGGTCCACGTGCACCGGATCCGCGCCCAGCAGCTCGACCAGCGCGCGCGCCGCGGCGTCGAGACCGCCTGGCACACGCCCCTGGCACGCGGTCCAGTCGGCCCCGGGCGGGAGGGCCGCGACCTCGGGATAGTGCTGGAACAGATCGGCCGGCTCGAGCAGCGGCGTCGCGCCGTCGCGGATCAGCCGGTTGGTGCCGAGCGACGTGTGGCTCGTGATCGGCCCGGGCACGGCGAGCACTTCCCGCCCCTGCTCCAGCGCGCATTCGGCCGTGATCAGCGCGCCCGACCCGGACGCCGCCTCCACCACGACGGTTGCCCGCGCGAGCCCGCTGATCAGGCGATTGCGCCGGGGGAAGCTTCCGGCGTGCGGCCGCTCGCCGGGGGGGAACTCGGTGAGGAGGAGGCCGTCGGTGACAACGGCATCGTACAGGGTCCGATTGGCCGTGGGGTAGATGACGCCGAGCCCGTTGCCCAGCAAGCCGACCGTGCCGCCCGCCGCATCGAGCGCGGTCCGGTGGGCCACTGCATCGAGCCCCCGCGCCATCCCGCTCGCCACCACGACGCCGGCCGCGGCCGCGGCGCCGACGATCAGGCGACAGGCGGCCGCCCCATAGCTCGTGTGGTTGCGGCTCCCAACGACGGCCAGAATCGGCTTTCGGAGCAGCCCGAGATCTCCCTGGGCGAAGAGCAGCATGGGCGGATCCGGGATCTCGCGGAGCTGGGGCGGAAAGTCGGTGTCGGAGGGGAGGAGGATGATACCGCCCACGCGTTCGACGGCTTCCAGCACCCGCTCACTGTCGGCGAGCCTGCGCTGAGTGATCGCGGTTGCCGCCGCGCGGGACAGGCCCGGCAGGCTGCTCAAAAACGCGAAGGGCACCGAAAAAGCGCCGAGCGAGCTGCCGCAAGCGGAGAGAAGCGTGGCGAGCCGCGCAGCTCCCACGCCCGGTGTCAGAGCCAGGGCGACGTAGGCGACTCGCTCTCGGTCCACGCGTCCTGCCCGGCCGGTTCTTCGGCCCGTGCGGCCTGCACGAAGGTCCAGAGCCGCTCCTTCAACTCGCCGAGTCCGGCGCCCGAAGCGCTGGAAATGGCGAGCTGGCCGGTGGCGTCCGGTGCGCTGAGCACCGGCACGGCGGCGTCGGCGGCGAGGAGGTCCCGCTTGGTCAGCACGACCAGGTGCGGCTTGGCGTGCAGCGGCTCGCTGTAGAGGAGGATCTCGCGCCGGAGCCGGTCGTACGCCACTTGCGGATCGGGCGCGTCCAGTGGAACGAGGAAAGCGAGCACCCGGGTCCGCTCGACGTGCTGCAGGAATCTGAGGCCGAGTCCCTTGCCGGCGTGCGCGCCCTCGATGATGCCGGGGATGTCCGCCACGACGTACGACCGGCCATCTGAGAGGCCCACGACGCCCAGGTTGGGCTCGAGCGTGGTGAACGGGTAGTCGGCGATCTTCGGGCGCGCCGCCGACAGCACGGAGAGCAGCGTGCTCTTGCCCGCGTTGGGCTCGCCCGCCAGGCCAACATCCGCGATGAGCTTGAGGACCAGCTCGAGCTGCCGCTCTTCGCCCTCTTCTCCCGGCTCCCATTCACGCGGCGCCTGGTGCGTCGGGGTGGCGAATCGGGCGTTCCCGCGACCGCCTCGGCCGCCCCGGGCCACGAGCAGCGTGTCGCCCGGGCGCAGGACCTCGCCCAATGGGGTGCCGGTGCCAGCATCGCGCACTTCGGTGCCGGGCGGGACCGGGAGATAGATGTCGTCCGAGGACGCGCCGGTCTTGGTCTTCCCCATGCCGTGCTCGCCCCGCTCTGCCTTCCAGACGGTGCGATAGCGGTAGTCGAGCAGGGTCGCGAGGTTCGGGTCCGCCCGGACGAAGACGCTGCCGCCGTGCCCGCCGTCGCCACCGTCCGGACCGCCTTTGGGCCGGTACTTGAACCGGGCGAACGACGAAGCGCCGGAGCCGCCGGTGCCCGCCGAGACCCGCACCACCGCACGATCGACGAAGGTCATTGCCCCGGACTCCAGCCGTCCCGCACACTCTTCCACAGCTCCTTCACCTTTTTCCACTGATCGAAGGAGAGGAGCGGGTTCACGATCGAGAGCACGCCCTCGATCTGGCCGAAGGTGGCGCCCGCGTTCAGCGCACCCCGCAGATGGGAATGGAGCTGGCGCGGCGTCTCCAGCACCGCTGTCTGCACCACGGTGCACAGCTCCCGCCGGGTGAGATCGAGCCCGGGCCGGGCGAGGGTGCGGCCGTAGCCCTCGGTAATCATCCACGCGTCCATGGCGGGATGGAGCACCCGCACGCTGTCCCGGAGCTTGGCGTAGTTCTCGCCGTAGATGAGGGCGCACATCTCCTCGCCTCGCGTCGTCCAGGCTTCCACATTGGCGTACTGGGCATCCGGATCGTCCTTCGGGGCGGGCACGCCGCCGAACTTGCGCCACACCATGAACGCGACCAGCGTGCGCGGATACCCGCACATGAGCACCGACTGCAGGAGCAGCTCCTCGACCCACTCCACCGGGACCTGCGAGCTCCGCAGCGGGGCGACCCGCTCGCGCAGCTCAGGCTCGTACCCCTGGGCGATGGCGGCCGCGAAACGGGCCAGGTCCCTGGTCTGCGGATCGAGGTTGTCCTGTTTCGCCGTCATTATGTCCCGTTCCGAGCGTCGGGTCGCCATCGAAATACCGCACCAAGGCTGAGAGAAAGTGCGCACCGACTGCCGCGCGACACGGGCTCAATATAGCGCGCGCGGACGAGCGACTCCCGCCGTGCGCGGTCGGCACGCCTTTGTTACCTTCCGGCCCATGTTTCCGAAAACGCGCGTATGCGTGTGCGCGGCGCTGATCTTCATTGGGGCCGCGGCGACGGCGGCTGCCCAGGCGTCGCCCTATCTTCCTGTCGACGACGCCCGGCTCCCGCTACTCGAACATCTGATCGCGCGCGGCGACGTCGAGGACCCGTCCCCGATGATCCGCCCGTTCCGGTTCCGGGATGCAGTGCGGGTGCTCGCTGCGGCCGACACGGCGCCCGCGTCGGCCGCCGGAGGCCCGATTCACCGACTCCGGGAGAGCCTCGAGGCCGATCTGGTATCCGCCGAGGCGTGGTGGGCGGTCGAGGCGCGGGTGGGTGGCGAGGCCTACACCCAGAAGCGGCGGGACCCGCTGCATCTGGGCGGCCCGGGAACCGAGAATCCCTACGCCGACATCGCCCTCCGCGGCGTGCTGGGGCCGGTGGCGGTTGCCACCCGGCCATCGCTCGAGCCGAGTCTGATCGGCGATCCCGACTGGCCCAACAAGTCGCAGCAGAACTTCACCGGGCGGATCATCGAGGGCTACATCAGCTTGCAGTTCAAGTACGGCTCCCTGACGTACGGACAGCTGCAACGGAACTGGGGCCCGGTGGGTCTGCCGGGGATTCCGCTGAGCGACGTGTCGTACGAGCGCCAGGGCCTGGAGCTCGAGCTGGGCACCAAGGACGTCCGGTTGAGCGCGCTGGCCTCCGATCTTCGGCCCCAGACGGACAGCATCGGCCAGTCGGTCAACCGCTACTACTTCGTGCACCGGCTGGAGGCGCGGCTGAGCCACCGGCTGCTGCTCGCACTGTGGGAATCCAACCTCATCCAGGGCGTGGGCCGCACGTTCGAGACGCCCTTCGCCAATCCCCTGTCCCCCAGCGTTCTGGCCAACTCGTTCGGCCTCGGCGACAACGGCAGCAACGTCATGGTTGGGATCGATGCCACCTGGCGGGCGGGACGCCGGGCGACACTCCAGGCCCAGTTGGCGCTGGACGATTTCTGGTTCAACGATCGGAGCCATAAACAGGACCGCTGGGCCTTCACCCTCGCCGGCTACGGCGCCCTCGGCGACCGGTTGGGATGGCGGGCCTGGTACACCCAGGTGTCGAGCCTCGCGCTCCGGACGGCCAATCCGCAGGAGAACCTCACCGATCAGGGCGTGGGCATCGGGCGGAACTTCTCCGACGGCGACCAGCTCTCCACTTCGCTCACGATTCCGGCGGGCCACCTCGTCGTGCTTACGCCGGAGCTCACGGTCCAGCGCCAGGGAGAGGGGAAGATCGACGCTCCGTATCCGCTGCCCGGCCCCAACGGCACCCAGATCACCCCGATGTTCCTCATCGGCACCGTCGAGCGGACCTACCGCATCGCACTCGGCATCTCGGGCCGAGAGGGCCCGTTCGACATAGACGCCAACGGCGGATTCCATCACGTCGTGAACGACCAGAACCAGCCGGGCGCGACGGCCAACCGATTCGTCGGGCGGATCAAGGTCACGGTCGGCTGGCGGCGCCACGGGCAGCTCCGTTAGCGCACCAGTATCCAGTCCACCACCACGCTGCTGTCTCCTCCGGGCGCCTCCTCGCACCGTACCCGAAATCCTTGCGCCGTTTTGTCGGTCAGCCACACGCGCCGGGCGCCGGGCGCCGGCTTTCCGCGCACGGCTGACACGGTGCAGGTGACGAAGTACGCATCGTCCGGCTCCGGGTGCGGGAGTCGCACGTCCACCTGGGTCGCACCGCCGCCGATCCCGACCGAGCCCCGGAGGTTCCGTGCCGGGACCGATGTCCCTGAAATGCCGTTCGTGACCAGCGGGTTGAAGCCCTGGCCGTGCCGGAGATACAGCCCGCCCGCGTCGTTGATGTCGTCGCCGAGAAACAGCGTCGCTGTGCCCTCGTCGGACAGGACGCGGGCGAGCGGCGCCGGACCGGTGGACATCTGGGGGAAGAGCAGCTTGGTGCGACTCGCGCCGGGCTCCACCCGGACGTAGGCCGACCGGTAGACCTGCTCGCCGACACCGTTCTTGAAGTTGGGCGTCAAGACATGGTTGCCGACGGCATTGGCGGTGAAGCGGTAGGCGTATTCGGGGCTGCCGCCGGGCGGGCCGGCGCCGTGGTCGATGCCGACGAATTTGTTTCGCTGGCCGTCAACCTCGATCTGAGAGGACCCCTTCCCCCAGGCGGCGATCCCGCCGAAGAACGAGCACCCGATCGTGTGGCGGTCGAGCCGAACGAGGGGCAGGCCGGGGCGTCCGGTCGCCGGGTCGCCGTGGCACTTGAGCGCGAAGAACTGGAGCGTGTCGGTCGGATTCGAGGCCGCGCCCGCGATGTCGAGATGGGTGGCGTCGGCGTTGGTCTCGATGTGCAGATTCACGAAAACGACGTTGTTCATCGAGTCGCCCCGGCCCGACTCCGGCGACCGGCAGACCACCGCCGGAGCCGTAGCGGTGCCGGAATCCTCCACGAACACGTCGTCGAGAATCGAATCCCAGACCCCGTCGAGCACCAGCGCGGAGCCGCCCACGTTGGCGATGTACACCCGCCGCAGGCTGAGCAACGAGTGATCGACCAGACGCACCGGCGTGCCGGGAAGGCCGGCGCCGTCGATCGTCAGGTCCTGGATGGCGCACCCGAACTCCGTCCGGCGGTGCCCGTGAACACTCTTGATGAGGTCGCAGGACCTGGCGCTCCCGCCGAGCCGAAGCCGGGTCAATCCGCGGCCGGCGCCCTGAAGCTGCCAAACCTTGGAGGCCGGAAGGGTGAGTGGCCCGGAGACGAGATAGTCGCCGGCGGGAAAGTGAATGATCCCGCCGGCCTTGGCCGTTTCGGCGACCGCACGGCGTATGGCGTTCGTGTCATCGGTGCGGCCATCGCCGGCGGCGCCGAAGCGTCGAACGTCGAATGTCCGGCCCGGCTCCTCGACGTGCGCGACGTGGCTAGGCCACGCCGCGACGGCCAGGCCACCGAGAAAATGCCGCCGTTCCACGTGGGCCTCCTTCCTGGGGAGTTTGATCGCCACTCTTCAAGCTAAAGGCGGTCAAGCAGGGTGGGGAAACCGCGGTCTCACAGGCCCAGCCGTGGCACTCGGCGCCGGGATCCTATCCGGCCCACGGATCCAGGCGTACCTTTGCCGATCGCATCTCGCCAGGAGGGCGACGGTGTGGCGACGCGCTCGGGCTCCTGACCTGCCGACCATCTTGCTCGCTGAGAGGAACGACTCGCTCCGGCAGCTCCTCGGCAAGCTCCTCGCCGAGGAGGGGTACCGAGTGCTCGGGGCGGGGACGCGGCGGGCGGTTTTGCAGCAGCTGCGGGAGGCGCCCCGTATTGATCTGGTCATCGCCGACGGTGGAATCCGCGGCATGCCCGTCTGGGACGTCGTCCAGGAGACCACCTGGCTCCGGCCGGGAGTACCATTCGTCCGCCTGATCGAGGAGCGGACCGACGCGCTCCCGGCCTACGGCGTTGGGCCAAGTGCGGAGGCGCTGCTCCAGAAGCCCGTGACGATCATCGCGCTCCTGGCCGCCATCGAGAAGCTTCTAGCCACGGTTCAGGCAGCGTCCACAGTGGCAAGGGCGGCGGGGGCGGCGGGGGCGGCGGTGCGGACCGGGGACGCTAGCGCGGTGCGCTGAACTCGGGTCCGACGAGCACCCCATCAGCGGTGACCTCGCCAATTTTCGCCCCGTCTTTCCAGAGCTCGATGACGGGGTCTACCCTGCGGTAGGACGCGATCCTGTACGCGCTGTAGAGGTGTTCCAGGTTGTACCTGGCCGAAGACACGGTCGCAAAACCCGGCCCGACCGTTATTTGAAGGAGTCCGAACTGCGCTTCCTGAAAATCAAGGGCCACCCCCAGCCGCTGCACATCATCGAAAGCCACGCGAAACTCCTTGTCCTCCAGAAGCTCGGCCTTGAATCGAGTGGACGCCGCGCTCGGTGCCGCGGGCGCCGGCCGGGTTGGTTGGGGCGGTGTCACGGGGGTCACGGGAAGTCCTGCGCCATCGTCCGGTTCAGCGGACGGGGCAACTGGAAGCACTTCAAAAATCACCCATCCGGCGCCCATACCCTTCTCTAGCTGGCGGCTTACGTCCTGGAATCCTTCCTTCCTGAACGTCACGGTATGGGCCTTCGTGTTCGACAGCTTCACCTTCAGCGGCGTCTCCCCCATCGGGTTGCCGTCAACGAGCACCTCCGCCTGCTGCGGATTCGAATTGAAGGAGAAATCGGCCTGCTTACTGCCCAGCACACTTGCGCACCCGGCCGTGAGCACGGCGCAGCCGAGCGAGAGAAACGAGCGCATACGCACGTCTCCTTTGTGGCTTGCCCCCGCTGTCCGAACATCTAGGGACACGATCATTAGCCGGGCGGCGGGCGAGGTGCCTGGTGCTGGAAGGGAACGCCGCTGCCCGATGCAATGCACACGCCATTGAGTCGCCAGCCGTGTCGAACGACTTGCCCAGTGTGCTCCGTCAGGTGCGGCGCTAGGGTCGGCGCGCTCGCGCGATAGGCACCACCAACAGCACCGCCCTCGCGCATTCGGTGTCACCAAGGAGGCCCCGCTCGGCTGGATCTGCGGGCGGGGCTTCGGTTTGGAGGGATGGGCGATGAGGGGCTCGAACCCCCGACCTCGCGCATGTGAGGCGCGCGCTCTAACCAGCTGAGCTAATCGCCCGTCGGGCGCGGGATACTAATGGGCGGTCCGGGGGGCGGCAAGTCAACCGGATATCCTTGCGGCCCTGCAGTTTGGAGCACACTTTCCCAGCGCTCAGTGTGGGGGGATTCCAACAGCAGCCGGTGCGCAGTGGCCCAGCTTTAGGGAGGAATGGCCTCGCTCGCTGAGTCGGACACAGCATCATAAGTATATATAAACTATTATGTTATAGTATCTTGACCGACACTACGGTGTCGCTCGCGGCCGTTGGCCTGTGAGTTGCGAAAGTGGCGGCCGGGTTCTGTGTCCTCTCTCTCCAGGTGATCACGTATGCGAAGCTGGTCTACCATCTCAGCGGCGGTCGTCGCGCTGGCGCTTGTAGCTGCAAGCGCCGCGGCCGAGGCGCCGAAGTCCCTCCGGGTCGGGGGCGGCTGGGAACAACCCTCGATCGGCCGGCTCGGTCCTCTTGGGACCAGCAATTCCCTGTTCGTGAGCGCCTTGGCGAGTCGGGGCCCGGCCGCCGGCAACGCGGCCTCAGGGTCCGGGTCGGATAAGGCGGAAGGCTCTGACTCGTCCAAGAACC
This sequence comes from Gemmatimonadota bacterium, assembly GCA_041498715.1. Taxonomy (GTDB): domain Bacteria; phylum Gemmatimonadota; class Gemmatimonadetes; order Gemmatimonadales; family GWC2-71-9; genus DASQPE01. The sequence goes on from JBGQIW010000024.1 coordinate 16,392, forward strand.
ACCTGCCGGCGTACCTGATCGCTGGCGGCGCTGCGATCGGGCTCGGCGTCTTCATCGCCGCGGTCAGCGGCGGCGGGTCGGGCTCGGATCTCGTCACTACCCCCACCACCCCCGCCACGCCGGGTGGCAACACCGGTGGCACCGGCGGGACCGGTGGGACCGGTGGCACGGGCGGGACCGGTGGCACGGGCGGTGTCTCGCCGTCGACCGGCGGCACCGGTGGGAACACGACGACGATCGGCGATCCCCCGGCGACCACCACTCCGGAGCCGGCTTCGATGGCGCTGCTCGCCTCGGGTCTGGCCGGAATGGGCGGGTTCCAGCTGCGGCGTCACCGCAAGCGGATGCAGAGCCAGGACTGAGCCCCGAGAGCACACAGAGCATAGCGGACGCCCCTCGCGAGAGGGGCGTTTCGCGTTTCATGGGCCCTCCTGGATTCGAACCAGGGACCGACGGATTATGAGAGCGGCGCGGGCCAATCCACCCAGAGTCGTCCAGAGTCGCTAGCGACAGTCCAGAAATGACTTACGCGTTCTCGCCGGGTAATCGAGAACCGCCGAAATCAGTCCAGATCGTCGGAGTCTAGGCGCTAACTAGGTATCGTGGCAGCCTGCAGGCCGGCCTTTGGAGAGGGCCTGGTCATCGTCGTCGCCGGCGGACGCCCAGGAGGTGACGCCTGACCCGCGCCCGGCCGTCGGGTGGCCTTCCATCCGTTGCATCCCTAGATTCTCGGCTTCGCTCTCGTTCAATCGGGTGACCCGGTGAGCACCCACCTCTTCGAGCAGCTTCAGGCCACCTTAGGCACCGCCTATCGGCTGGAACGCGAGCTCGGCGGCGGCGGGATGTCGCGGGTGTTCCTCGCGCACGAGGTCGCGCTGGGCCGCAAGGTCGTCGTCAAGGTGCTCCTCCCCGAGCTCGCCGCCGGCGTGAGCGTGGACCGCTTCCGGCGCGAGATCCTGTTCGCCGCTCAGCTCCAGCATCCCCACATTGTCCCGTTGCTCTCGGCCGGCGAGTCCGAGGGGCTGCCGTACTTCACGATGCCCTTCATCGCGGGCGAGACGCTGGGCATGAAGCTCGCCCGGACGGGGGCACTGCCCGTGAGCGAGGTGGTGCGGATCCTCCGCGACGTGGCTTCAGCGCTGGCGTACGCGCACGAGAATGGCATCGTGCACCGCGACGTGAAGCCTGGGAACGTGCTCCTTTCCGGCGTGGTCGCGGTGGTGACCGATTTCGGCGTGGCCAAGGCGGTGAGCGCCTCTGCCGACGCCGGAGCGACCGGGCTCACCTCCTTAGGTGTGGCCCTGGGCACTCCCGCCTACATGGCGCCCGAGCAGGCCGCAGGCGAGCCCCAGATCGACCACCGCGTCGACATCTACGCCCTCGGCGTGGTGACGTACGAGATGCTCGCCGGGCGGACGCCGTTCTGGGGGCGCCAGACCCCGGCGGTGCTCGCGGCTCACGTGGTGGAGGCGCCCGAGCCGATCGAGCGCCTCCGGCCGGCCGTTCCACCGATGCTCGCCACGCTGGTCATGCAGTGTCTCGCCAAGCGCCCGGCCGACCGGCTGCAGTCGGCCGCCGAGGTGGTGCACGTGCTGGACGCGATCAGCACTCCGAGCGGAGGGACCGCGCCGACGACCGTGGTCGCGGCGCGGCCCCCCGCCACCCCGCCCCGCCGCTCGCGCCCGCTCGTGGTCTCGGCCGCGGTCGCGGTCGCTCTGGCGCTGGCGACGGGCGGCCTGCTTTGGCTGCGGAACGGACATGAACCCGCGGCGCCGGTCGCCGCCGGGAAACCCGCGTCCCGGGTGGATTCTCTGCGCGCGCCCGCGCCGCCGAGCGGCGCCCCGGCTCACGTCGAGCAGGAGTCACCCGCTCCGGCTCCGCCGGCTCCCGCGCTGCGCGTCCCGGCGCCGCGGGCCGCGGCGCCACCGCGGACGGCGCGACCGGACACTCGCAGCAGCGCGGCCGCGCCTCGCCCGAGTGCCGCCCCCGTCGGCCCGCCGGAGTCGATCGCCGGGGCGTTGCCAGTCCCTACCGCTCCGGTCCCGCGCATGCACCCGCTGGATACCGCGCCGGTGTCCTCCCAGGCGCCGCCCTCGAGGATGGCGCCGCCTCCCCCCGAGCCTCAGGCCCCGCCCGCGGCCGCGCCACCGCCCGATCCCCGGCCGGAGATCCGCGGAGTGCTCGCGGCGTACGCGAGCGCAATCGAGTCGCAGAGCCTCGACAACATCCGGCGGGTGTATCCGGGGATGACCGCCGCGCAGCAGCGGGGGTGGGAGCAGTTCTTCCAAATGGTGCGCGACGTGAAGGCGCAGCTCTCGATCGCGAGCCTCGACGTGGCCAACGGGACCGCGGAGGCGCAGATGACCGCCACCTACACCTACCTGAACAGCAGCACCCGGCAGACCGAGCAGCAGGCGACCGCATTCCACATCACGCTCCGCCGCGAGGCGGCCGGGTGGCGCATCAGCCAGGTGCGATAGCCCGGCCTAGAAGTTGTATTCCAGTCCGGCCGACCAGATCACATTCGGCCTGAGCCCGCCGCGATTCAGCGGCCACATCCCGTTGGCGATCACCGTGAGCCCCGCGGCGGCGGCGAGCTTGACCCCCAGCGAGCCGTTCACCAGATCGTCCCGCCGGTCGGGGATCGTGCTCGGCGTGATCGTGCGGTGGTAGGGCGCCTGGATCTCGACCGGGCCGGGCAGCTGGAGCGGGCTGTTCCCCACCTGGAATTCCGAGATGAGATCGGCGGCGAGGGTCGCCCACGGGGCGAGGAGATGGTCGAAGCCGAGGGTGCCGAGCACCGCGTCGGTCTCGAAGTCTCCCCCGCGGTGGATGTAGCCGACGTTGGCGTGGGGCGAGAAACTGCCGAAGCGCGCCGAGACGATCGCGAGCCCTCGCTCAGCAAAGGCACCGGAGCCCAGAAGATCCTCGTCGCTCCCCGTCGGGAACCGGGTGTCGGCGAGAAGCGCGACCGAGACCCGCTCCCCGCGGCTCAGGTTCACCTTCACCCGGGCCACCACGTCGCCGATGCCCGTCGAAGAGCCTTCGACGAAGCGCGAGGCGGTCAGCACCGGATTCTGCGGGGTGCCGCCGAAGAAATGCACCGCCGGCGGCGGGCCGAAGGGGTTGATCTGCGCGTTGCTGGTGCCGTTCAGCGACGTGTTGACGAGCGGGACGACCACGCCAAAATCGATCCGGTCGGTGATCCCGTAGGTGAGCAGGAAGGACGTCACCGTCAGGTCGACGTCGAGTGCGAGGTTCAGGTCGATCGTCTCGTTCTCCAGGGTGGGGACGCCCAGCAACGAGCAGTCACCGCCTGTGATCGAGTCGCACCCGGGGAAGTTCGTGTTCGCGTGGGTGAAGGTGAACCGGAGGTTGGCGAGATCCACGCCGCGGAAGGTCTTGAAGTGCACGCCGGTGTGAGTGACGCCTGCCAAGACCCGGCCTCGGCCCAGCGTCTGGGCCCGCTCGGCGAAGATCGGGCCCGCCGAGGTCGAGGTCTGGACCGGCACCCCGCCCTGGAAACTGAAAGTCGAGCCACCGCTCGCGGCGCTCACCGGCAGGTTGGCGACGTTGCTGCCGATCGAGTTGGTCAGGAACGAGATGACCGTGGCGTTGCTGGCCACCGCCGCCGGAACGAAGTGCGACCCGTGAAGCCGGATTGCCTCGGGGTTGTTCGGGTCGGCCGTGCCGCCCAGGAACAGCGGCTCGTCGGCCCCCCCGAAGATGAAAAGCTGGGAGAGCTTGTCGCGCAGATGCTGCCCGTGGAGGGGCTCCACGGTGAACAGGAGCAACGCGATGGTCACTAGCACCCGCCGCATGTGCACTCCGGGCTCGCCGGGCGAGGAACAGCAGATCGCACCTCCCCGCTACTATACCGGTCGGGTTCGATTCCGCAACCTCGCTGGCGGCTGCGCTTGCAGCGTGCGGAGTTGAGTCAATGGGCCCTCCTGGATTCGAACCAGGGACCGACGGATTATGAGTCCGCTGCTCTAACCACCTGAGCTAAGGGCCCTCAAGGACTTACGACGCTGGCCGCTCCCGTAGTGCCAGGAATAGTGTCAAACCGATCGAGCTGAGTGAGGCGGTCCCCAAGGATAGTGCGGTGCTGTTCGACCCGGTACTCGACCACGTCGGCCCGATGCCGGACCTCGCCCAAGTGCCCGTACACCCGCCTGACCAGGCTGTCGCCGCCGTGGCCCAGCTCGCGGCCCGCGGTGAACTGGCTCACCGGCTCCCCACGATCGAGGGTCTGGAGCCGGGCCGCGCAGTAGGTGTGCCGGAGCATATGCGGCCGAATCCGTTGACAGCCTGCGCCGGCTGGGCGACTCCCCTGCGCGCGCGGAGCGACGCCGCCAAGACTCCATCTATCTGGCCACGCATCAGGAGCGGCTGGATGGACCGCCCGTTGTATATGACTCTGGCCTTGCGGTCATGTGGGTCGCCGACAAGCGGACCGGAGCGTACTATCGCACCGACTGTGAGGCGGCCATGCGGATCCCCGTTTCAGCCCGCGACTTCTACATGTATGAAGAGGACGCTCGGCAGGCCCACCGTTGGCCGTCACGCCGGCCGGGCTGCGTTCCGCCCGGCCGCTGAGGCGCGCTCAGGCGATCGGCTCGTCCCGGGTGCGGAGGCGGAAGGCGAAGGACAAGCTCAAGTGCGGCGGGAAGAAGTGCCGGTGACCTCGCAGGCCGGTTCTGATTCTTCGCACGTCCCGGCGGCAACCGAGGCTCAAACGTTTGGCAGCCTAGCGGCGGCACGCCCCGAACCTAGATTGGTGGCACGTCCCAAGGAGGCGTTCCCCGTCGAAAGGAGCCGCTTATGCCTGCATCACCTGGCTCGCCCGCAAAGAACGTCGTTCTCGTCCATGGCGGTTTCGTGGACGGCTCTGGTTGGGAGGCGGTGTACAGAGCTCTCCGCAAAGAAGGTCTCACGGTTAGCGTTGTCCAGAATCCGACGACCTCGCTGGCCAACGATGTCGATGCGACACGGCGCGTTGTGGCCGCACAGAACGGCCCCGTAGTCCTCGTCGGCCACTCCTACGGCGGAGCCGTAATCACGGAAGCCGGCAACGATCCCAAGGTGGTGAGCTTGGTCTACATCGCCGCCTTTGCCCCGGACCAGGGTGAGTCGGTGTCGACGCTGATCAAGGATCCACCGCCCGACGCTCCGGTTCCCCCGATTCTGCCGCCTCAGGACGGCTATCTCCTACTAGACAAGGCCAAGTTCGCCGCCGCCTTTGCGGGCGACGTGGAACCGGAGCTCGCGGCGTTCATGGCGGACGCCCAAGTCCCCTGGGGGGTCGAGGCGCTCGGTGGGACCATCAGCAAGCCGGCCTGGAAGTCGAAGCCGAGCTGGTACCTGGTCGCCACCGACGACCGTATGATTCCACCTCCCGCGCAGCGTCTCATGTCCAAGCGAGCGGGGGCGACGGTCGTCGAGGTCAAGGGCAGCCACGCGATCTACGTTTCCCAGCCCGCCGCGGTAGCCGGCCTTATAGCCAAGGCTGCCAAAGGCAGCCCGGCGATGGCCCACTCGGGCTGAGCAACACCCGCTCTGGCGCCAGACGCGCCGCCTAATCAGCGCTTGCACGTGGCGGGCGCGGGATTCCGGCAGCCCCTTCAGGGGCTGCCGGTCGCTTGCCCTTCGCCGTAGCTCCTCTGGGACCAACCCATGGTGACCGAAGCCCAACGCGAGCTCGCCGATTACTGCGAGTACCTGCCCGACGGCAGCCGCCGGCCGTGCTACGCGGCGGCCACGCTGGTCCTCGTGCGACTAGGCGGGGAAATGCTCTGGTTTAGCTGCGCCGGCGCCAGACCTACGGAGGCGTCTTGACGCAGCTCCAAGCCGGCGGCACAGGCAAATGCCCGCATTGCGGAACGGGAGTTCGCTTTGAAACGGTCCAGTTGAACGGGACTAGTGGGTCGCAACGAGCATCCATCAACACGGTGAGCGGCCAGAACCTCACTCTGCTCATCTTCGGCTGCCCGGTGTGCGGGAGGCCCGTAGTCGTCGCCCAGTTCGAGCGGCAGACCGCGACCGCAAATCTCGTTTCGCAGAATCTGTTGTGGCCGGACAGTGCAGTGCGTCCCATTCCCAAGGAAGTGGAGTCAGAAGGTCTCGATCTCGCCGAGGACTTTCGAGAGTCACTTGCCGTTTACCCCAAGAGCAAGAAGGCCTCCGCCGCCCTCAGCCGTCGGTGTCTTCAGTACATCCTTGCGCACAAGGGCGGGGCGAAGAGGAGGGATCTCGCGGACCAGATCGAGGAGGTACTGCCGTCGCTGCCGGCGCAATTGGCGTTGAATGTCGACGCGATTCGGCAGGTGGGCAATTTCGCCGCCCACCCAATGAAGTCGACCAGCAGCGGCGAGATCGCGCAGGTTGAGGATGGTGAAGCGGAGTGGCTCATTGAGGTACTCAAAGAGCTGTTTGAGCACTACTACGTTGCGCCAGCCCGAGCCACGGCACGGCGCACGGCGCTTAACTCAAAACTTGCCGAACTCGGCAAGCCGCCCCTCAAGGCAGCCTAGAGTCAACTTTGAAGTGCAACACTGAGGGTTAAGGGACATAGCACTCCTCCGGGGTGCGATAGCCCAAGCGCTTTCGGGGGTGGCGGTTCAGCTTCGTCGCCATCCGAGTGCAGTCGTGCTGGGTGAGATGGGCCATGCTCGCGCGTTTCGGGAGGTACTGGCGGAGCAGGCCGTTGGTGTTCTCGTTGGTCCCCCGTTCCCACGCGTGGTGCGGCGGGGCGAAGTAGAAGCGGGCGGCGGTGACGCGTTCGAGGGCCGCGTAGCTGTGAAACTCCGTCCCGTTGTCCACCGTGATGGTCCGCACCGGATGCGGCTGGGCGGCGATCAACAGGCGGGCGCGTCGGTTCACTGCCGCGCCCGTGCGCCGGGGCAACTTCCCGAGGGCGAGGTAGCCGGTCTTTCGCTCGACCAGGCTCAGCACGCACGGGCCGGCTTGGCCGGCCCCGAGCATCGTATCCCCCTCCCAATGTCCCACGTGGGTCCGCGCCGCGGCCGCCGCGGGGCGCGTCGTGATCGGCCGCTTGCCCGCGAGGCGCCCGCGGCTGTCGTAGGACCGGTAGCGCTTGCGGAACCGTTTCCGGGCCCCCCGCAGGTGCCGGTACACGGGCGGGCTCGCATTCATGTACCCCCACCATCTCGATGCTGAGACGTTGGGCCGCGTTCCCTCCGTCGACTTCCCGCGCGGGGTGGCGCTGGGCGGGTGACGACCGGCGCCGATCGGCTAACGGCTGACCGCGCACGTCGCTTGGCGCTCGTGCGCGTCCTGCTCGAGCAGGGCCGGGAGTCCGTTCGTGATCCAGCGCCGTTCGGTGCGCTGGGACTCCTCCCGCTCCATGACGCCGTGGAAATATTCCTCCATGTGGCAGCGGAGGCGCTCGGCGCCAGGGTCAGGGATCGCACTCAGTTCCTGCCGTACTTCGAGCTTATTGACGCACAGCTCCCCACCGAAAGTCCCTTGGCGGAGCGCAGCGCCATGGACCGGCTCAACGAGGCACGCGTCGGGCTCAAGCATAGGGGGCTGCTGCCAGACCACGGAGACTTGGCCGGGCACAGCGAGGCCGTCGATCGCTTCTTTGCGCACAACGTGCCGCTCGTCTTTGGGCGGGAACTCACGGCGATCTCGCTGGTAGCCTTGGTGCGAGACGCGGACGTCCGCAAGGAGATGGAAGACGCGGAGCGCCACCTCGCCGCCGACGAATTTTCGGCGGCCTTGGAGGATGCAGCGGTGGCCGTCCAGCGGTCGCTCGTTCGGGCAGGCGTCACGGGTCCGGGCGACGCCCCCGCATCGCCGTGGGCGTCAGACCCCGATGTTGCTCGCGCAATCGCTGAGCTGGAGGCGCTGATCACCATCCAGGGCCTGCGAATCGACGACGCGGCGTATCGGGCGTTCCGGACGATTACCCCTAGCGTCGCCTTCTCGCGGGCGGGCAGCGCGCAGATTCGGTGGACCGGGCTATCGCATCCTGAGCGGGACCAGGTGGAGGTGGCCCTGCAATTCGCCACGAGCCTGGTGCTTCGGGTGGAGGACGGCCTGGCGGGCGTCGAGCGCACGTACAAGCGCTTCGGTGTCGTGCGTGTGGGCAACTCCCTGGTTACCCGCCACCTCCTGGCCCACGTCGGAGCCTCGCCGGCGGCGGCCGAGGGGCAGCAGCAGGCCTCAGAGCAAGGGCCCGAAGAGATGAGCCAGTGACGCTCCGGCGCCAGGGTCGGTATCTCGTGCGCGCGGAGTGGGAGGCGCGGGGCGCGGGCTACCGTGGCGAGACGCCGGGAGGCTAGAGGCACAAAACAAGGTTGCTGACAACGCGGAGCGGCTCGGCCTTGGTGTGGCCACCGGCGTTGCCGGTCACGAGGATGAAGTCGTCGGGCTAGGCTCCCGACCGGGCGAGCGCGGGCGTTCGGCAGCGGCGCTCGCCGTCCACAGAACGGACGTCCTGTGTGGTCGGGTCAAATTATGTGCTCTCTCTTAGCTCCGTGAGCCGCTGCCGGTCCTCGAAGAGACGCGCGGTGACAGCCCCGAAGATGAAGCCACCGACATGGGCCGCATACGCCACGCCGCCAGCCGGCGCCTTCGTCACCGCGCCGAGGTTCACGAACTGGATCAAGAACCACACCCCGGTCAGGAGCGCAGCCGGCACATAGGTGACCCGTACGAACACAAAGATCACGAGGAGCGAGCGAATCCGGTCACGCGGATAGGTGACCAGGAATGCGCCCATCACGGCCGCGATCGCGCCACTCGCGCCCAGGTTGGGAACGGTGGAACCCGGGCCGGCCGCTATCTGAGCCGCGGTAGCGGCCAGCCCGCCGAGAAGGTAGAAGACCAGGTACCGCGACGGCCCCATCAGGTCTTCGATCTCGGGTCCAAAGGCCCAGAGGAACACCATGTTGCCCAGGATGTGCGACCAGCTGCCGTGCATGAACATCGCCGTGAGGATCGTGATCCAGTGATGGCCGGCGACGATGTCGGCGGGGACGAGCGACCACCGGGTGACGAAGGCCTCCCCGCCAAACAGCTCCAGCGCAAACACCAACCCGTTGACCAGGATGATGACGGCCGTGACAACCGGAAAGCGTCCCGGGCGTCGAGAAACATCGGTCAGTGGAATCACGCTCATATCAACCCCTCGGATTGCACGTCAGCTTCTCGGCCAAGAGGCCATTCCGCGCCGCACACGCACCGATGGCGACCCGTATGGCGCGCGTCTCGGTAACACGCACAGGACCGCCGCTCCTCCCGGCCGGTGAGGCACACCGCCGCGGTAGCCCCAGCCCGCGTTCGCTCCAGATTTCGAGCCAGCTCGCGAATCAGGGTGGGGCTGCTCGGGTGTGTGTCTGGAGCGGTCGCCACGGGATTCCCCCCACCGGGCAGGTCGATACCAAATGGGCGTCAGGGAGCCTTGGCTCCGCGAAGGGCGTCGGTGACTTCGGCCTTCACGGATGACAGCTTGAAGGCGCCGATGAGAAGCACCACCCCGCTTACGACTGCGAAGCCCGCGATGAGGCCCATGATCGCTGCCAGCGTCGCAGGAGGATTCATGATCGCGAGCACACCGGTGCCGACGGACACAATGCCGAACGCGAGCGTCCATCCCCATGAGAGCCCGAGGCTGCGCTCAACGATCGCGGCGTAGATCGCGAACCCGCCGATGAGCAAGAGCCACCACGTAGCCCAAACGACGGCGAAGGTGAGAGAGAGGCCGGGATAGTAGTAGAGAGCGGCGATCCCGAACCCGACGCCCACCAAGCCTGAAAGCAACAACACCCACCAGTGCTTCACGACTGGCTTCAGGTCGATCGCCTGCACGATGTTGACGAGACCGGAGAAGAGGGCCCAAAAAGCGATCACCAAGGCGAATGCGGCGATGGAATCGAGTGGTCGGGCCAGGATGAAGACGCTCACGGCGAGGGCCAACAGGCCGCGCAGCAGGAGCGCCCACCAGGTGCGCTGGTACACTCGCCTGACATCGCTGAGGATCGGGTTTGTCATATGGCCTCCGTTAGGGTCGTGCGCCCTACCCTGAGGCGCGTCGGCCGGCGCACGCCGGGCCGGTCGCGCCGGTGTCACGCCACCGTCAGGTATTCTTCACGGTACATGATCACCTCAAAGAAATACGACACCGCCAACGGCCCGATGAGCGGCCCCAGTATGCCGAAGTACGGCACGCCCACGAGTGCCCCCAGCGCCGGGACGCCATCGGCCGGATCACGTAGTCGACGTTCCCCACGATTAGGAGTCCCCAGAGTGCAAGCAGCACCGCGGCGCCTGGCCGGTGGTCGAGTAGCAGCGCGACCGCGCCTGGTCCCCACACGAGCCCACTCCCCAGGACCGGGAGGATGGAGACCACCATGGTGACGACGCCCCAGAGGGCTGCATCGGGGAGTCCCGCTACCCAGAAGGCCAGACTGACAAGCGTGCCGTGGACCGCCGCTGAGAGTCCGGTGCCAGTGAGCGTAGACGTCGTGACGTCGCGGCAGTGTTGACGCAACGTCTCGGTATTCCGCGCGGAGAAGGGGCTATACAGCCGGACCGCGTCCCAGGTCTCTCGCGGCCGGAGCAGCAGGTAGAGGAGGCCGAAGAACGAGATCGTCAGATTCAGCGCCCATCGGGATGCTGAGCTAAGAAGGCCGAATGCTGACGATCCGATCCACGCCACAAGCATCGCCCCCAGGTCGGCGAGCTGCTCCCCGACGTTCACCCCGCCGGGCCTGAGCTCAGAGAGGCGCGCGACGATCGGCATCTGCGTGACGTTCCCCGTGATTCGCTCGGCCTCGTTAACGATCAGACCCGCGAAGGCCCCCCCCGGAGCACAATGAGGAGGAACAGTGTGAGCGCCACGACGAGGCTCGCTGCTGCCCTCGCCCCCGTCCGGCGCGCCAGCCAGCGATCAACCGGCGCCAACGCGACGTAGAGGACAGGGATCCCCACGAGTCCCGTAGCGTACGGGGCGAGGCGATGGCGAGCGCGAGACCGCGGCCAACAACGAGGGCGAAGGCACCCCACCGCTTGGCGGCGAGAAGAGCGGGCATGAGCCTCAGTCGTCCTCGGGGCCAACCAGCTCGTTCAGCGCGTTGATCGACGGCGCGAAGTAGTAGGCGCCGCTTACCGGACGCGAGAAGTCGATCAGACGATCGTGCGGCCCGTCACCGGCGGTTCCGAACATACGCGCAAGCATGCGGTCGTACCGGGAGCGGTCGGCGCTGAAGGCGACGAAGTACAGACCATGTTCCCCCACCGTACCGTACGGAACGCTGCGCCGGAAGATCTTGAGCTCCTCGCCACCGTCGGCGATCGTCACCCGTGCGATGTGCGCAGTCGGTGGCTTCGCGGCGTCGCTCAACTCGACGCTGTCGAACTTGGTGCGCCCGATCACGCGCTCCTGCTCCTCGACCGGGAGCCGGTTGAACGCTCCCAGGTCGTGCACCCAGCGCATCGCGAGGACGTGACTCCCGCCCTCGCCCGGCTCACCTGGTGGGACGAGCGCCACCTCGGCGGCCTGCCGGATCGGCGGGTTCGCAGTCCCGTCCACGAACCCGGTCACATCGCGGCCGTCGCGGTAGGTGAATCCCGGCTGCTCTGCTGCGAGCTGGGCGACGTCGCTCACGGCGCCCGCCGCGGCCTGGGCGTGGTCCCAGGTCACGTCCGGCGCGCTGCCACTGATCCAGAGCCAGGCGTCGTGCTGTGTCGCCGGCGCGCGACGGCCCTCGGAGCCCGCCACCTCACGGAAGCCTGCGAGCGACGCGGGGGCCTGGGACGGAGCGACGGCCCGCCACGCATCGGCCCCGAAAGCGACCACGAGGTTCACGCCGCCGGCCGACACCTCCGGCGTTCGCAGTCGACGGAACGAGGCAACGGCCTGCTGTGGCGTGACTCCCGGTCGCAAGGCGAACTCCAGGAAGTGATGCGCGTGCATTCCCTGCGCAAAGATTCCGAATTGCGGCAGCACAAACCTCATGGGCAGGGCGCGGGCGCGCGCGCCACCTGAGTGCGAAGGGACACTAGGAGTCTCGTCGAGCATCTAGCCCGTGCGTCACGAGTGCGGATAGCGGCGGCACACCCAGCGCGGCACGGCGCGACGGCCCCGTCGCTGAAGCGATGCAGTCGGCGAGCGCTCAGCGCCTCGAATCGTGGCGCCCAGGGGCTCTCAGTTGAGTAGAACAGCGCCCTCGTTCGACAGATTGGTGAGCTCCCGCATTGATAGCTCGAACTCCTGCTTCGCGTGCTCCAGCTTCGCGCCGCCTGCCCGCGCGAATGCCTCGGTGCGTTGGATGAACGCGTCGCGCTGTATCCGCAGGCGATCGCGGGACTTTGTGATCCGGTCCCTGGTCGCGGCGTCCGCCGTCTTCAGATGCGCTTCCAGCGACTCGATCTCTTCATCGGTCGCGTGCTTCACGTTCTGGGCATAGTCCTGTAGGTCGCGCTTCGCCTGCTCGACCTTGCGCTTCAACTCCTGCCGACGAGCCTCTCCTTTGGCCTTCGCCTCGCCCGCGGCGAGCTCCGCCTGGGCCGTAATGAAGGTCTTACTGATGCCGGTCATGATCTCAAGCCGCTTGGCGTCGCGTTCCGCACGCAATGCGGCGAGCTTCTCGCGAGCGACCGTCTTGGCCTTGTCAGTCCGAAGTCGGACTTCCTCTCTGAGTCGCGCGATGGAGGCCTCGAGGGCCTGTAACTGCGGATGTTTCGTCTCTGTGGTGGTCATGTCGTACTCCTTCGGGTAGCTAAGCGTGTGATCCGTGTGCGCCCCGGGAATCAGCCCCTTGCGGCGGAGCGAAGCGCGTCGGCGACATCCTGCTTGGCCGACCGCAGCTTGAAGGCGCCGACGAGAAGCAGCCCCCCGCTAGCGAGTGCGAAGCTGGCGATGAGGACCATGATCGCCGCCAGCGTGGCGGGAGGAGTCACGACCGCGAGCACACCGAGGACGACGGACAGAATGCCGACCCCGAGCGTCCATCCCCATGAAAGCCCGAGGCTACGCTCCAGGGCCGCGGCGTACAACGCCAACCCGCCAGTGAGAAAGAGCCACAACCCGGCCCAGGCGACAACGAACACGAGGGAGAGACCGGGGTAGTAGTAGAGAGCGGCCACCCCGAAGGCCCCACTCACGAGGCCGCTTAGGAGCGGCACCCACCACTGGGCATAGATGGGGCGCAGCTCAAAGGCGTGAACCATCTGGACGATGCCGACGAACAGCGCCCACAGCGCGACCACCAGTGCGAATGCCCCGATGGAGGCGAGCGGACGCCAGAAGATGAATACCCCGATGGCGATTGCGAGGAGACCGCGGAGCACCAGCGCCCACCATGTGCGCCGGTACGCGGCCCGGATCACATCTGAAGCCATCGTCGCCTCCTGCCGCCGGTCTGCGGCGTATCGCGATGCCTCACCCCCGGAGTCCGACCCAACCTACGGGGAGTACCGAGCACCGCCAGTGCGCCCGGTGGCGGCGACTTTCGCGCGGTCATTGCTGATGCAGCACCATGCAGGAGGAGGCCGAACCAATCATCAACCCTGTCTTCGGATCGGTATCGCGTCCGTTGAATCGCGCGACCTTCGCCTGCGCGTTGCGAATCCGGTCCTCGAGCTAGTGGCTGGTCAAGCGACAGATGATATATCCTCCGGATACAACAAGAGCAATCCGGCGCCAAGGCGCGCGACCGAGCCGTTGGGGAGCTGATAGCTCAAACGCTCGTAAGTTGTTGCGGTCTGAGGCGATCGCCCAAAGCGACGCATGGTGGCCGGCGCGGCAGGGAGACGGATGAGGGGGACGCCGATGACCAAGGACGAGTTCCGCACGCACTTGCGGCGCGCCGGAAAGGGGCACAATGCAGGCGGCTCAATCGCTCGGCGTCACGCCCTTCCGCATCGCCGCGTGGGCCTCCGACTCGTGGTAGTCAGACACGTAAACAACTCGCCGCAAGAGGACCGAGCACTGGACGAACGAGCGTTGAAGAATCCCTTCATCAGTGGCGTCGGGTTTCAGATCCATTGGAGTGACATCGAGCCGGTCCAGGAGAAACCGGATTGGTCGAAGCTGGATGAACTGTTCTCCGCTGCAGAATCATCAAAGAAATGGGTGCAACTCTGCATCTACCCCGGCTTTTTTGCTCCTGCA
>JBGQIW010000025.1:0-28262 GCA_041498715.1 Gemmatimonadota bacterium
ACCGCGCGAAAGACGAACGGATTGCGGTACCCGTGCGGCGCCCGGAACATCCGGGGCGTGGCACCGGTGACCGTCTGGATCGTCTCATGGGCTTCGCGGACCTCACGCTCGATGCGGCGGAGGCCGAGGCGGTGCAGCTTTACGTGGGACTGGGTATGGTTGCCGACCGCATGTGCCGCGGCCACCCGGCGGGCCAGCTCGGGGAAGAGGGCCGCGTGCCGCCCGACGACGAAGAACGCCGCCGGCACCGCCTTCGCCGCCAGCGTGTCGAGGATGGCCGGCGTGGCCTCAGGATTGGGCCCGTCGTCGAACGTGAGGTAGACGCTCCGGCTCCGCGGACCCCGCCCGGTCACGGGACCGAAGAGGCCGTTGTTCGGCTCCAGCGCGCCAAAGGTGAGAAGCCCCGCGGCGCCGGCCGTGGCCGCCGCGAAGGCAGTGCCGATCATTTGGTCACCCGTTCATACACGGCGAACACCTGTTCCGCCACGCGGGGCCAGGCGAAGGTCTGCGCCTTGGTCAGGCCTGCGCTCCGCATGTCCGCCCGGCGGCCCGGGTCGGCGATCAGGTCGATCGCGGTCCGGGCCCAGGCACCTGCGTCGTCCTTGTCCACCAGCACCGCTTCGACCCCGCCGCTCACCAGCTCGCGGAAACCGGTGATGTCGGAGACCACCAGCGGCGTGCCGCAGGCCATCGCCTCCAGCAGGGTGATTCCAAACGACGCCTTGGTCGTCGGGCAGAGGTAAAGGTCGGCCGAGCCGTAGACGTCCGGCCGGTCTCCGTTCACGCGTCCGATGAACTGGACCCGCTCCGCGACCGGACGGGCCAGGCGCTCGTACAGGGGGCGCAGCGGTCCGTCGCCCGCCACGACCAGCGTGGTCTCGGGGAACCGCTCGAGGACCATGGGCATGGCACGGAGCACCGTCTCGAGCCCATTCCGGGGATCGAGCCGGCCGAGGAACAGCAGCCGTGGTCCCTGTGAGAGCGCGTCGTCCGGCCGGCGCCCGTTCGGCCGGAAGAAGTCGGTATCGACCCCGTTGGGGATGATTTCCCAGTCCGCGTCCAGGTACCGCGAATGGGCTTCTACCACCGGTTGGCTGACGGCGATGTTGGCAGCGTGCCGGTCCATACACCACTGCGCTGGCCGGCGGAACAACCGCAGCAGATGCGACTTCGGGAACCAGGAGTGGAAGGTGGCGACTACCGGCAGGTCCAGGTCCCAGGCCGCGAATGGGGTCACGACCCCGAACGTCGGGGCCAGGCCGCCGTGGATGTGCACTACGTCCACCTGCTCGCGCCGGAATAGCTCGCGGAGCTGGCGGCGGAGCCCTCGTCCCGTGGTGATCCGCGCGAAGGACCCGCTGCTGTAGATGATCCGGCTGGTCCCGACCCGCCGAACGAAGTCCTCGTCTTGCTCGTACTCGTGGGAGTCGGGCGTGCCCTTGGGCATCGTCATATTCGACGTCACGACGATGGTGTGATGCCCGGCCGCGTTGTAGACCTTGGCGAGATTGTGGACGTGCTCGGTAACGCCGCCGAGGTGCGGGTAGTAGAACTCGGTGACGAGCGCGATGCGCATCAGGCGTTCGCTTTCCTTTGACGGACTGCGTTCAGGTGGCCGGCCGCGCTAAGGCAAGAAGGCAGCCAACGGGCCATGTTGACCTTTGGCCCACAATAGCGGATCTTCCCGCCCCGCAGCTGCCCCCAAATCTACACACTACGGGACTTTCTGGCCTCGCGGAGCCGAAACCGGTGCGCCAAACTGTCTGGCCCGACATCGGACCGCTCGCCGCCCTCTTTTTCAAGCTCGGCTGCCTCGGCTTCGGTGGACCGGCCGCTCATCTGGCCCTGATGGAGCGGGAGATCGTTCAGGAACGACGGTGGCTCACCCCCGCCGAGTTTCTCGACCTTATCGGGGCGGCCAATCTGATCCCCGGCCCCAATTCCACCGAGGTGGCGCTGTACGTCGGCCTCCGCCGGGCAGGATGGCGGGGTTTGCTGGTCGCCGGGGCCGGGTTCATCCTGCCGGCCGTCGCGATGGTGCTTCTCTGCGCCTGGGCCTACGTCCGCTGGGGCCGGCTTCCGCCGGTCGAGGGCGTGCTGCGTGGAGTCGCTCCGGTCGTGGTCGCGCTGGTCGCGCATGCGCTTTGGTCCTTCGCCCGCGCGGCCGTGCGGAGGGTCGAGCTGGGGGTGATCGGCGCGGCGGCGATTGCTGTGCGGCTGGCGGGAGTGGGGGAGATCCCGGTCCTTCTGGGTGCCGGGCTTCTGGCCCTCGCGGCTGCCCGCCTACCAACGGGATCGGTCCGCCTGCCGAGCGTGGAGCTGACCAGTGCCGCGGGCCTGTTCCTCTTCTTTCTGAAGGTCGGTGCCTTCGTCTACGGCAGCGGGTACGTCCTGCTCGCCTTTCTCGAGGGTGGCCTGGTGCAGGGAGGCTGGCTCACGGAACGGCAGCTTCTCGACGCGGTGGCCGTGGGCCAGGCCACCCCCGGACCCGTGTTCACCACGGCGACGTTCGTCGGGTACCTGTTGGCCGGCACGCCGGGCGCACTCGCGGCCACGGCCGGAATCTTCCTGCCCGCGTTCGTGCTGGTGCCGTTGAGCGCCCGGTTCATCCCCCGGCTGGAGGGCGCGCCGGCGGCGCGCGCGTTCCTCGACGGCGTGAACGTCGGCGCGGTGGCGCTCATGGCCGTGGTCCTCGTGCGGCTTGCCCGGGTGGGACTTGCGACCCCGGGCGCGATCATCGTCGCGGCGGTGGCGCTCGTCCTCCTGCTTCGGCGGGTCAACGCTGCCTGGCTCCTCGCCGGTGCGGCGCTGCTCGGCCTCGCGGCGGCGCTCCGGTGACAGGCCGCCTCGCGCCAGTAGATTCCACCCGCGCGCGACCCTGGCGTGAGGTCAGACGGCTCCCGGAGTGGCGATGCTCGTTCCCAAGCTGATCACGACGCTCAAGACTTACTCGCGGCAACAGTTCCTCGCGGATCTGGTCGCCGGTGTGATCGTGGGTATCGTCGCGCTCCCGCTCGCGATCGCCTTCGCCATCGCAAGCGGGGTGTCGCCGCAGGCCGGACTCTACACCGCCATCATCGCCGGCTTCGTCGTCTCGGTGCTGGGGGGCTCCCGGGTCCAGATCGGCGGACCCACCGGCGCGTTCGTCGTGATCGTCTATGGGATCGTGCAGCGGTACGGAGTCGAGGGACTGACGATCGCGACGCTCATGGCCGGCGTCATCCTGATCGCCCTCGGCCTGGCGCGCCTGGGTGGCGCGATCAAGTTCATCCCGTATCCCGTGACCACCGGCTTCACCGCCGGCATCGGCGTGGTGATTCTGTCGAGCCAGGTGAAGGACTTCCTCGGTCTCCGCATGGCCGCGGTGCCGGCCGAGTTCGTCGAGAAATGGCGGAGCTACGCGGGCCATCTGAACGCGATCAACCCGTGGGCCGTGGCGGTTGGGGTCGGCGCGGTCCTGATCATCCAGCTCTGGCCCAGGGTGAACCGGCGGATCCCCGGGCCGTTCGTCGCGCTCGTCGTCGCGACGGCCGCGGTGCAACTGCTCCACCTGGACGTCGAGACCATCGGCGCGCGCTTTGGCGAGATCAGCGGCGGGCTCCCCGCGCCCCGGATCCCCCAGGTCACCTGGGATACCGCCCGGCAGCTGGTGCAGCCCGCGATCACCATCGCGCTCCTGGGCGCGATCGAATCTCTGCTGTCGGCGGTGGTGGCGGACGGCATGATCGGCGGCCGGCACCGCTCGAACATGGAGCTGGTCGCCCAGGGCGTCGCCAACATCGCCTCACCGATCTTCGGCGGCATGCCGGCGACCGGTGCGATCGCGCGCACCGCCACCAACGTGCGCAACGGAGGTCGGACGCCGGTGGCCGGTATCGTTCATTCGTTGACTTTGCTCTTGATCACGCTCTTCTTCGGCCGCTGGGCCGGGCTCATTCCGATGGCCGCGCTGGCCGCCATTCTCGTGGTGGTGAGCTATCACATGGCGGACTGGCGCACGTTCGCCTCGGAGTTGCGCGCCCCGAAGAGCGACGTGATCGTCCTGCTGCTCACGTTCTTCCTCACGGTGTTGGTAGACCTGACCGTTGCGGTCGAAGTCGGCCTTGTCGCCGCCGCATTCCTCTTCATGAAGCGGATGTCCGAGGTCACCAACGTGAGCGCGCTCACCCGCGAGTTCGTGGAGGAGACGGCCTCGGACTCCCCGCTCTACGCCGACGTGGCCGGACGGCAGATCCCGCCCGGCGTACAGATCTACGCGATCGACGGACCGTTCTTCTTTGGCGCTGCCGAGAAGCTCAAGGACACGCTCAGCGCGGTGGCGGGAACCCCGCGGGTGCTCGTGCTCATCATGCGGCAGGTGAGTGCCATCGATTCCACCGGCCTCCATGCTCTCAAGGACATGCTCGGCCGGTTCCGGTCCGGCGGCACCGCGGTCCTCGTCGTCGGTCTGCACGCGCAACCCATGGTCGCGCTCGAGCGAGCGGGGCTGCTCGACCGGCTGGGTCCCGAGAACCTCGTAGGCACGATCGACGAGGCGCTCGACCGGGCCCGGTCGCTGATCCGGCAGGGCTGAGGGAGGCGAGACTCGTGGGGCTCACCCGACTCATCATCCACTACGGCCTCTCGGTCGTCTTCTTCGGCGCCGGTCTCGAAGGCGACCTCTCCATGGTGCTGGGCGGCGTGGTGGCCCACCAGGGATACTTCGCGCCCCAGACCGCCATCGTCGTGGCGGCGGCGGGCGCGTTCTGCGCCGACTGCATCTGGTACACGGTGGGCCGGTTCCACTCGGCGCGGCTGCAGAACGCCGCCTTCTATCGGAAGGTCGGGCCGCGTATCGCGGCCATCACCCGCAAGATCGGGATCTGGCAGATCGTCGCCGCCCGGTTCGTCTATGGCACCAAGAACGCCACGATGCTGTTCTGGGGCCTCCACGAGCTGCCGTTCCTCCGGTTCGCCCTGGTGGACGCCATCGGCTGCGTCCTCGGCGCCTCCTTCTTTGTCGGGCTGGGGTACCTGGTCGGCGACGGCGCCCAGGTGCTGCTCGGCAAGGTGAAGCGCTTCGAGCTGCTCCTGCTGGCCGGCCTCGCGGTCGGGGTCGCGGTGCTCGTGATCATTCGCTTGCTTGCCGGGCGTCGGGCACCACTGTCGGGACCCGCCGAGTAAACTTGCCTCCCTCTGGAGGGGAGGCGACCTTTCTCGCATGAGCTCCGACCGCCTTCTCGGGGATCTGCTCGCCGGCCGGACCGCGGCCGTGGCTCGGGCGATCTCGGAGGTGGAGAACGCCCGGCCGGGGTTCGAGCGTCTGCTGGCCGGGGTCCATCCCCACGTCGGCCGGGCGCGCCGGATCGGCCTCACGGGACCTCCCGGTGCCGGGAAATCCACGCTCGTCGAGCGGCTCGTCACGGCATACCGGGCGAGCGGGCTCTCCGTCGCCGTCGTCGCCGTGGACCCCACCAGCCCGTTTACCGGCGGCGCCCTGCTGGGCGACCGCATCCGGATGGAATCGGTCGCGCTCGATCAGGGCGTCTTCATTCGATCGATGGCCAGCCGGGGCTCGCTCGGCGGGCTCGCGACGACCACCCGCGAGGTCTGCGACGTGCTCGACGCCGCCCGCTTCGATCGCATCCTGGTCGAGACGGTGGGCGTGGGGCAATCCGAGCTGGACGTCGCCCGCATGGCCGACTCCACCCTGCTGATGCTGGTGCCCGAATCGGGTGACGGGATTCAAACGCTCAAGTCGGGCGTCATGGAAATCGCGGACATCTTCGTCGTGAACAAGGCGGACCGCCCCGGCGCGGAGAAACTCCGCCAGGAGATCGAGATCACGCTGGGCATCCGGCGGGGCAACGCCTATCGGCACGTGCCGGCCCATCACGAGCCCGGCCACCGCGGTCCCGCGCCGGCGCCGGAAGGGCGAGGGTGGGAGCAGCCGGTGCTCCTGGCCGCAGCCGCGAGGGGCGATGGCACCGACGCGGTAGTGGACGCGCTCGACCGTCACCATGGCTGGCTGGAGCAGTCGGGCGAGCTCGCCCGGCGCCGGCGCCGGCGGCTGCTCGAGCGCACGCGCGAGGTGGTGGACCGCGCGGCCCGCCGCTGGCTCTGGGACGAGACCTCGGCCGAGCGGCAGGTGCGGGCGCGGCTGAACGACGTGGCCGACGGCCGGCTGAGTCCCTACGACCTGGCGGCTGACATTCTCGACGGCCTGCGGCAGGGTGAGCGGGTATGACGACCTGGAACCTGGACGCGGAACGCCGCGCCGCTGAGCGCCTCGCCGAGCGGGAGCGTGAGCTCGAGCGGCTCCGGGCGGAGGTACGGGCCTGGCGCGAGCGGGTGGCGGCGCTTCCGGTCCGGGCCGATAGCGAGCTGACCACGGTCTCGGGCCGAGCCCTGGAGCCGGTGTACACCGCCGCCGACCTCGGGGCCGACGCCGCCGAGCAGCTCAGCCTGCCGGGCGAGTATCCGTTCACCCGCGGCATCCACGAGACGATGTACCGGGGCCGACTCTGGACCATGCGCCAGTTTGCCGGGTTCGGCACGGCGGAGGATACCAACGAGCGCTACAAGTTCCTGCTCTCGCGGGGGCAGACCGGGCTCTCGGTCGCCTTCGACTTCCCGACACTGATGGGCTACGACTCCGACCACCCCCGGTCGGAGGGCGAAGTGGGGAAGTGCGGCGTCGCGATCTCCAGCCTGGCGGACATGGAGACCCTGTTCGACGGCATCCCGTTGGACCGGGTCTCGACCTCGATGACGATCAACGGTCCCGCGGCGATCCTGTTCTGCTTCTACGTCGCCGCGGCCGAGCGTCAGGGCGTGCCGGTGGACCAGCTCCGCGGGACGACTCAGAACGACATCCTCAAGGAGTACATGGCCCAGCACGCCTGGATCTACCCGGCGGAGCCGGCCCTCAAGATCATCGTGGATCTGTTCGAGTGGTCCGCGGAGCACACGCCCAAGTGGAACCCGATCTCGATCTCGGGCTACCACATCCGGGAAGCCGGCGCGACCGCCGCGCAGGAGCTCGCGTTCACGCTGGCCAACGGGTTCTGCTACGTCGAGCATGGCATCGCGCGCGGGCTCGACGTGGATCGCTTCGCACCCCAGCTTTCGTTCTTCTGGGACGTCCACAACGACTTCTTCGAGGAGATCGCCAAGCTGCGCGCGGCCCGGCGGATCTGGGCCCGGGCACTCAGGGAGAAGTACGGCGCGAACGACCCCCGAAGCTGGCGGATGCGTTTCCATTGTCAGACGGCGGGCGTGACCCTCACGGCCCAGCAGCCGCACAACAACATCGTCCGGGTGGCCTATCAGGCGCTGGCCGCGGTGCTGGGCGGCACTCAGTCGCTCCACACCAACGCGCTCGACGAGACGCTGGCCCTTCCGACCGAGGAATCCGTCAGGGTGGCGCTGCGCACCCAGCAGATCCTGGCCTACGAAACCGGCGTCCCGAACGTCGCCGATCCGCTCGGCGGGTCCTACCTGGTCGAGGCGCTCACCGACGGCCTCGAGCGTGAGGCCGACGGCCTCTTTGCCGAGATCGAGGCCCAGGGCGGGGTCGTCCGAGCCATCGAGTCCGGCTGGTTTCAGCGCCAGATCGCCCGCGCGTCGGCCCGGTTCCAGGCGGAGGTGGAGCAGGGCCGCCGCCTGATCGTGGGTGTGAACGAGTTCCTCGAGGAGTCCGAGGCGGCGGTCGAGATTTTGAAGGTGGGCGAAGACGCCGAGCACACGCAGCGCCGTCGGCTGACCGAGCTCAAGGCCCGACGCGACCCGGCCCTCGTGACTCGGCGGCTGGCCGCGCTCGGCGCTGCGGCGCGGAGCGACGACAACGTGATACCCGCCATGCTGGATTGCGCGCGTGCCTACTGCACGCTGTACGAGATCCGGCATGTGCTGGAGGAGATCTATGGCAACTACCGCGAGCCGGTCTTTTTCTGATCGGGCCACCGGCCCCGGCCGCCGCCGGACGCAGCGACCCGCTGCTCCCCCCACCGGCCCCGACCGCGGGGTGGCGCTCCAGCTCGACCGGCTGACCCACGCGGAACCCGCGGGTCACCCGGTCGTGTCCTGCTATCTCAAGCTCGAGCCGCGCGATCGCTCGCGCGGCAAGTACCTGATCAAGGTCAAGAACCGGGTCAAGGCCGTGGTCGCGGGTCTGGAGCGGCTCGACCTCGACCGCGCGGCGCGGGAAGCCGTGAGCCGGGATCTGAGCCGCGTCGTCCAGTATCTGAGGAGCCCGGCCAACCTTCCGGCCACCCAGGGAATCGCCTTGTTCGCCTGCGAGGGGATCGGCCTGTTCGAGGCGCTGCCGCTTCCGTTAGTGCATCGCTCACGGCTCTCCGTGGACGGGACGCCGCTGGTCCGGGAGCTCGCCGCCATCGAGGAGCAGTTCGGCCGGGTGCTCACCGTCGTGCTCGACCGCACCAGCGCGCGGTTCTTCGAGGTCACCGCGTATCAGGCCACCGAGCTGATCGACCTCCGGGCCGACGCCACCCGCGGCAGTCGGTTCCGGGGCGACCAGAACGGGCCCGGCTGGGGCGAGTACAACTACCACAACCGGATCCGGGAAGAGAAGCAGCGGCATCTGGAGGCGATCGCCCGCGAGCTGTTTCAGCTGGATCGCGCGCGCCCGGCCCACGGGATCGTGATCACCGGGACCGGCACCGAAGCCGGGGCCGTGCGGCCGTTCCTCCACTCCTATCTCACGGAGCGCCTGCTGGGCACGGCCAAGCTGAATCCCAAGGAGGTTACGCCGGCGATCGTGTATGCAACCACGCTCGCCGTGCGCCAGACATGGGAGCGCGCCTCCGAGCGCACCCTCGTGGCCGAGCTCGCCGAGCGGCTCGGCGCGGGCTGGGCGGTGAACGGGCTGGAGCCCACGCTCAAGGCGCTCTCGCGCGGACAGCTGCGGTCGCTCCTGGTCAACGCCGATGCCAGCGTTCCCGGGTTCCGCTGCGCCGGTGGCGGCCGCATCACCCTGAGTGAGCGCGAGTGCCGCGCCGAAGGGCGGCCGGTTCCCGTGCTCGACGTCGTGAACGACGCGATCGAGGAGGCGCTTCGGCAGCGGGTGGATGTCCACGTGCTCTACGAGCCGGACGCCCTGCGGGAGATCGACGGACTCGCCGGCCTGGTCCGGTTCCGCTGATGGCCGGTGCTCCCGCCGCGGCGCCTGCCCGGCCCGTTCGGGTTCTCGTCGCCAAGCCCGGTCTCGATGGCCACGACCGCGGCGCCAAGGTCGTCGCCGCGGCGCTGCGCGACGCCGGGATGGAGGTCATCTATACCGGTCTGCACCAGACGCCGGAGATGATCGCGGCCGCGGCCGTCCAGGAGGACGTGGACGTGGTCGGACTCTCGATTCTCTCCGGTGCGCACATGACGTTGTTCCCCCGCGTCCGCCAGCTGCTGGTGGACCAGGGCCGGCCCGACATCCTCGTCACCGGTGGCGGCATCATCCCCCGGGAGGACGCGGAGGCCTTGAAGGCCCTGGGCATCGGCCGCCTGTTCGGCCCCGGCACGGCAACCTCCGAGCTGGTGGATTACATCCGGAGCTGGGCCGCCGCACACCTGTCGTGACCGCTTCGACGACCTCCGGCAAGCCGAGCCGACTCCGCACCCTTACCGACGAGTACCGGGATCTCGCCGCCCGCCTCCGGCAGGGGGGTGGTGCGGAGCGTCTTGCCCGGATGCACGCGCAGGGCAAGCTCGGGCCGAGGGAGCGGGTGCAAGGGCTGCTCGATCCCGGCGGTCCGTGGCTCGAGCTGGGGCTGCTCGTAGCCTACGATCGCTACGACGGTCAGGCGCCCGGGGCCGGGGTCATCACCGGCATCGGGACGATCGAGGGACGCGAGGTCGTCGTCGTGGCCAACGACGCGACCGTCAAGGCCGGATCCTGGTGGCCCGAGACGATCACCAAGATGCTCCGGGCGCAGGAGGTCGCCATGCGCCAGCGCATTCCGATCGTCTACCTCGTGGACAGCGCCGGCGTGAACCTCCCCTACCAGGGCGGCGTCTTCCCCGGGCAGTACGGTGCCGCCCGGCTGTTCTACTACAACTCGCTCATGCGGCGGTACCTGCACGTGCCCCAGATCGCCGCGGTGATGGGAAGCTGCGTCGCCGGCGGCGCATACCTGCCCGCGCTCTCCGATGTGATCTACATGGTCGACGGGACGAGCTTCATGGGGCTGGGCGGCCCCAATCTGGTGAAGGGTGCGACCGGCCAGACGATCGACGCGGAGACGCTCGGCGGCGCACGCACCCACACCGAGGTGAGCGCGGTCGCCCACTATCGCGCGGCCAACGACGCCGAGTGCCTCGCCCGCATCCGCGAATACGTGGCGCGGCTGCCCCGCGCCGCGGCGGTGGAGCACCGGATCCTGCCGGCGCGCCCGCCCGCGCGCCCCGCGGCCGACCTCTACGACCTCCTGCCGCAGGACCACCGTCTCTCCTATGACGCCCGCCAAGTGCTCGCCTGCGTGCTCGACGGCGGCGCGCTCGACGAATTTCAGGCCGACCTCGCAAAGGAGATGATCTGCGGCCACGGACGTATCGAGGGCCGGCCCGTCGCCGTGATCATGAATCATCGGGGCGTCATCCGGGGCCAGCCGGGAGAGCGCCCGCGGGTCGGCGGGATCCTCTACACCGAGAGCGCGGAGAAGGTGGCCTACTTCATCGAGACCGCGAGTCGCGAACGGCTGCCGATCCTCTTCATCCAGGACGTCAGCGGCTTCATGGTCGGGCCGGAGGCTGAGCACTCGGGGATCATCCGCGCCGGTGCCCGCTTCGTGGAGGCCATGGCGACAGCGGTCGCACCGAAGATCGTGCTTACGGTGAACCACGCCTCCGGCGCCGGCTACTACGCGATGGCGGGGCAGGGCTTCGATCCCGACTTCATCCTCTCCTGGCCGACGGGCCGCATGGGCGTGATGGAAGGCGAGGCCGCCGTCATGGCAGTGCATGGTCCCGAAATCGAGAAGGCGCAGGCCGCCGGCAAGCCGCTCGCGCCCGAGCGGCAGGCGGCCATCGAGGGGATGCGCGCCGACTACGAGGCGCAGCTCGACGCCAGGTACGCGGCCGCCCGCGGGTTCACCGACGCCATCATCACCCCGGAGGAGACCCGCGACCAGCTGGCCTTCCTGCTCCGGGTTGTCTCCAACTACGCCGGGCCGCATCTGGGCCCCTTCGTGCTGCCCGCCTTCGACGCTGCCACGCAACGCTGACATGTCCCGAAAATTGCTTTCCTCGATCCTACTCGCATTCGGGCTGGCAGCCTGCGCCGGCTCCCGGCCTACCCCTGCGCCCGAGCCGGTCGCCCAGGCCCCGCAGCCGCCGGCCAGGCCGAACATCGATCCCGGGCCTCTCGCCAAGCCGCAGGTCGCGCTGCACGACAGCGCCCCGCCGCCGTCCCCGCCCCCGGTGCCCGAACGGCCCCGGGTCGCGCCGCCGGAGAGCGCGTACGCCCGCGGGTGGATGCCACTCGCCTCCACTGGCGCCGACACCTTCCGCCGGGCGCACCCGACCGCCGACGGCCGCGGGATCCTGATCGCCATTCTCGATACCGGTATCGATCCGTCGGCGCCAGGCTTGTCCACCACCACCACGGGCGAGCGGAAGATTCTCGACCTCCGCGATTTCTCGGGCGAGGGCGCGGTGCCGCTCACCCGGGTCGTGCCCCGAGGCGACACGGTGGAGGTCGCCGGCCGGCCGCTGGTGGGGTTCGGGCGTGTGGCCGCGCTGAACTCTACTGGTCCGTACTATGGCGGCGTGATTGCCGAGCTGCCGCTGGGTGATCCGCCCGCCGCCGACCTCAACGGCGACGGCACGGCGGACGACACGCTGCCGGTCATCGTCACCAAGGCGAGCGACGGCTGGGTGCTCTTCGCCGACACCGACGGTGACGGTTCCCTCGCGAACGAGAAGCCGGTCCACGACTTCCTCCAGGGCTATGAGACGTTCGGCTGGGCGCCGCGCGGGCGCCCTGCGCCGGTGGCCGTCGCCGCAAACCTGGCCGAAGCGGCCGGGCTTCCGACGCTCGTTCTTTTCATGGACACCGGGAACCACGGGACTTTCGTGTCGGGCGTCGCCGCGGCGCACGACCTCTACGGCGTCGTGGGCTTCGACGGCGTGGCGCCGGGCGCGCAGCTCATCGGCCTCAAGATCGCGAACAACGCCGAGGGTGGGATCTCGGTCACGGGGAGCATGCTGCGGGCGATGGACTACGCCATCCGCTTTGCCGAGCGGCGGCGGATGCCCCTGGTGATGAACATGAGCTTCGGGGTCGGCAACGAGATCGAAGGGGAGGCGCGGATCGACCACCTCGTCGACTCGGTGCTCGCGGCCCACCCGGACCTGGTCTTCAGCGTGAGCGCGGGGAACGACGGGCCGGGGCTCTCGACCATGGGCTTCCCCGGGTCGGCCGGGCGCGTCCTCAGTGTGGGCGCGACCCTGCCGGGCGCGTTTCTCCGGCACGGCCCGGGCCCGGCGCCGGCGGAGCAGATCGCCTCGTTCAGCGCCCGTGGCGGCGAGCTGGCGAAGCCCGATCTCATCGCGCCGGGATTCGCCTACTCCAGCGTGCCCCGGTACGACGCCGGCGGCGAGGTGAAGCAGGGCACCAGCTTCTCCGCCCCCTACATGGCCGGCGTCACGGCGCTCCTCCGCTCCGGCCTGGTGCAGGCCGGCATCACGGCCGATGCCCGCACCATCAAGCAGGCGCTGATGGTCACGGCGCGGCCGCTGGGTCAGCTACCCTTCGTCGACGAAGGCGCCGGGCTCCCGGACGTCGAGTCCGCCTGGCGCTGGCTCGAGGGGCGCCGCACCGCATCGGGCATCACGGTGCGTGCCGTGGGACACGGCGACGACGCGGCGTTCCGCCGGCAGGGGCTCGCCTCGCCGGCCGACACGCTCCAGGCCTTCGAGATCACCCGCCCGGGCGCGACCGGCGCCACCACTTACGCCCTTCGCTCCGACGGCCCGTGGCTCGTGTCCGCGCGGACGGCCACGATCACCGGTGCCCGCGGCAGCGTGACGGTCCGCTATCGGGCGGCCGCTCTCAAGGCGCCCGGCGTCTACACCGGCGTCGTGAGCGGCTGGCCCGCGGACACGAGCCTCGGCCCCGCGTTCCGGCTCGTCAATACGGTGGTCATCCCGCGGCCCGCGGCGAGCGAGGACCTGCTCGCTGCCGCCCGCATCGACGCTGGTGGCACCCGCCGCGCGTTCTTTGCGGCCGACACCGGTCGGCCCTTTGTCGTCCGCGTGGCCACGGGGAGTGTCCTGGAGGGCGCCTTCGCCGCGCTCTATGAGCCGGGTGGCCGGCCGTACCGCGATGGATCCCAGCAACAGGCTGGAGTAGACAGCGCCGCCGCCACGTTCCGGGTGGACGGGCGCGACGCCGTCGCCGGCATCTACGAGGCCGACGCGATCGGACTGCCGACCGCCGGTGCGACGGTCACCGCGCGGGTCGAACAGTCACCGTTCCGGCTGCGTGGGCTTACCGAGGGGGCGACCGCCGTCGCCGAAGCCACCAACGTGACGCCCAAGCCGGCGGAGGCCGAGATCGCGGTCGTCCTCGCCGGAGGCGAGCGGAGCGCGCCGATTGCCACTCGCGGCTCCGACGTCATTCGCATTCCGTTCACCGCTCCGGCCTGGGCCCGGGGCGTCGTCGTGGATCTGACGATGGATCCGGAGCAGTGGGGACGCTTCACCGATTTCGGAATGTCGCTCTTCGACCCCGCCGGTCGTATCGTCGCCAAGGAGCCGCTCAACTACGCCGTGGGCCGACTCCAGACCACGCTGGCGGACAAGCACAACGACCTGCCGCTCGAGGTGCGACTCTTCCCCGGGTTCGCCGACCCGGGCACCACGGAGGCCTGGCAGGCGACCGTCACCATCCGCTTGTACGCGGCCGAGCCCGTGGCGCTCGAGACCGGGGGGGAGCGGACCGGCGCGGTGTCGGTCGCTCCGGGCCAGACGAAGGCCGTGCGCTTCCCGCTGCCCGACGCACCCTGGCCGCTGCCCGCCGGATTTCGCGCGTTAGGCGTCGTGGTCGCCGAGGACGCCGGCGAGGTGTGGACTCGCGAAACGCCCCTCGGACCCCAGGGTGGCCCGTGACCCGGGTCGTTCGCGTCGCGGCCGGACAGGGGTTCTGGGGCGACTGGCTCGAGGCGCCGGTGCGCCAGGTGAAGGGGGGGCCCATCGATTATCTGATGATGGACTACCTCGCCGAAGTGACGATGTCCATCCTGCAGAAACAGCGCTCGCGTGATCCGACGGCCGGCTACGCCCGGGACTTCGTGCCCGCGATGGAGCGCATCCTTCCCGACATCGTCGCGAAGGGAATCCGGGTCACCTCCAATGCCGGCGGGGTCAACCCCCGCGGCTGCGCGGACGCGGTGCTCGACGCGGCCCGCCGGCTCGGCCTCGGCGGCCGGATTCGGGTGGGCCTC
This sequence comes from Gemmatimonadota bacterium, assembly GCA_041498715.1. GTDB lineage: Bacteria > Gemmatimonadota > Gemmatimonadetes > Gemmatimonadales > GWC2-71-9 > DASQPE01. The sequence goes on from JBGQIW010000025.1 coordinate 14,436, forward strand.
GTGAGCGGCGACGACATCCTCGACCGCCTGGACGACCTGCTCGCGCGCGGCCATGAGCTGCGCGATCTCGACACCGGCCGCCCGCTGAGCGACATCCGCGACCGGATCCGCTCGGCCAACGCGTACCTCGGCATGGCGCCAGTCGTGGAGGCCCTCCGCGGCGGCGCCAACATCGTCATCACCGGGCGGGTGACCGATACCGGGCTCACGCTCGGACCCCTGGTCCACGAGCTTGGCTGGCGCCCCGACGACTGGGACCGGATCGCCGCGGGGACCGTCGCCGGCCACATCATCGAGTGCGGCGCCCAGTCGTCGGGCGGCAACCTGCTCAAGGACTGGCGCAGGGTCCGTGGGCTCGAGCGGGTCGGTTTTCCCATCGTGGAGGCAGCGGAAGACGGCAGCTTCATCGTGACCAAGCACCCGGGTACCGGCGGGGTGGTGAACCTGGCGTCGGTCACCGAGCAGCTCGTCTACGAGATGGGCGATCCGCGGAGCTACATCACGCCCGACGGCATCGCCGATTTCACGACGATCCGCCTTGCGCCGGCCGGGAAGGACCGGGTCAGCGTGAGTGGGATCCGGGGCGCGCCGCGGACCGGCATGCTCAAGGTCTCCATCGCCTACTTCTATGGGTACAAGGCGGTCGGCACGTTGGTCTACGCCTGGCCCGACGCCCATGCCAAGGCAAAGGAAGCTGACCGCGTGCTCCGAGCCCGCCTCACCGATCTCGGGCTCGAGTTCGAACAGATCCTCACCGAGTTCGTGGGCGCGGACGCGACCCACGGACGGCTCGCCGGTCCGCCCGACGCCGACGCACCGGAGGTGCAGCTTCGCGTCGGGGTTCGCGCGCGCGAGCGGGCACCGGTGGAGCGATTCACCCGGGAGCTCGCGCCGCTCGTGCTCACCGGGCCGCCGAGCGTCACGGGTTTCGCCGGTGGCCGCCCGCAGGTGGAGGAGATCGTAGCGTACTGGCCTGCGCTGGTGGATCGGCGGGAAATCGAACCGAACGTTCGGGTGGAGATCCTGGCGGCATGAAACGCGGAGGTGAGCGGTGAGCCGTGAGAAGCCCGGCGGCCGCCGGGCCAAGGCGGACTCAGGTCGTGCGGCTGACCGGCCCGTGCCGGTCCAGCTCCGCTGGCTGGCGCACGCGCGCTCGGGCGACAAGGGCAACACCGCCAATGTCGGACTCATTGCGCTCGAGCCGGAGCTGTACCCCTTGCTGGCCCGCGCCGTGACGGCGGCGCGAGTGGCTCGGCACTTCCGCGGGATGGTGAGCCGAGTCGAGCGCTTCGAGCTGCCCAACCTGCGGGCGCTCAACTTTCTGCTCCACGACGCGCTCGACGGCGGCGGCACCATTTCCCTCAAGACCGACGCCCAGGGCAAGGTCTACTCGACCGCCCTCCTCCGCCTGGAGATTCCCGTCCCCCCCGCCGTGGCCCGACGGTTCCGCCCCCGCACCTCCCGCCGATGAGCGACGTCCTCCTCGCCGCCACCGACGCGGGGATCCTCACGCTCACCCTCAACCGTCCCGACCGGCGCAACGCGCTGAGCGCGGAGCTCGTCGCCGAGCTCGCGCGGGCGGTCCGCGACGCGGATCTCGATGCCTCGGTCCGGGTGGTGCTGCTGCGCGGGGCGGGGCGCGACTTCTGCGCCGGCGCCGACTTGAGCGAGCTGCTGGCCTCGGTGAGCCGTTCGCCCGAGGAGAACGAGGCGGAGGCGCTCCGGCTCGGAGAGCTCTTCCTCGCACTCCGTGCGCTGCCGAAGCCCGTGATCGCGGCGGTACAGGGGAATGCCCTCGCCGGCGGCTGCGGCCTCGCGACCGCCTGCGATCTCGTGCTGGCCCATGAGGGGGCCCGGTTCGGCTATCCCGAGGTCCAACGCGGCTTCGTGCCGGCCATGGCGCTGACGCTGCTCCGCCGCGCGGTGGGCGAAAAAATCGCGTTCGACCTCGCGGCGACGGGCCGGCTGCTCTCGGCGGAGGAGGCGCGCGCGATCGGCCTCGTGTCGCGGGCGGTCGCGGCTGAGACTTTCGACGGCGAGGTCGCGTCGGTCGCCGCGGCGCTGGCCGGCTCCAGCGCAACTGCGCTCGGCCTCACCAAGAGACTCTTGTATGAGCTCGACGGTTTGGGCATGGCGGACGGAATCCGTCTCGGCGCCCGCGTGAACGCGCTGGCGCGCACGACCAGAGAGTTCCGAGAGTTGGTGGAGAAGTTTCTCAGCCGATGAACCGGTGGAAGCAGTTGCTCGCCTATGCGGGGTTCGCCCTGGCGGCGCTGGCGGTCGCGACCGACCGGCGTCCCCTGGCGTGGGGAGCTATCGCGTTGCTGGGCTTGGCGTTGAGCCTCAGGGTGGTGGAACGTGTCAGGGAGCGACGCAGCCGGAGGTCGGCCTCGGGCCGGGACAGTCTGTCCGATTGACGGGACGCGTTGGGCGTCAGGGAGGCCGCCAAGGTCGCTGTATAAGGAGTTCTCGCTAGTTATCACGCCTTTCACAGCGGCAAGGGTCTTGCAAAGCGGCGGTTACGCAATTCTCAGCTGCATCTCGCCGCGCAAGCTGTCTCGAACCTGGTCAAACATCCTTTGGAGGCAAACGGTTTATGAAGGGTCTGCTCAAGGGTCTTGCCGCATTCGGTTTCATTGCCACGTTGGGGGCCACCACGGCCCACGCGCAGAGCTTGATGACGTTCGGCGCGGGTGGTGGCATCAGCATTCCCTCCGGGTCCACGAGTGACTTCGCCAAGACCGGGTGGAACGCCGAGGGCGTGTTCCAGTACAAGCCGGCCACGAGCCCGCTCGGCCTGCAGATCGACGGCATGTACTCGCAGCTCAAGGTGTCGACCGCGCTGGCCAACGCCGGTTCCTTGCTCGACAAGACCGACATCTTGGACGCGACGGGCAACGTTGTCTTCTGGTTCCCGGGCGGGAAGGAGACCAAGGTTCATCCCTACGTGCTCGGCGGCGGTGGCATCTACAACCTCAAGTCGAAGCTGACCGACGGCACCTCGTCCTCGGTCACCAAGTTCGGCATCAACGCCGGCGCCGGGTTCGATTTCGACATCCAGAGCAAGGCCGCCTTCTTCGTCGAGGGGCGCTTCCACAACGTCTTCATCTCGGGTGGCAACGTCCACTTCATCCCGATCACCGCGGGCTTCCGCTTCAAGGCCTGAGCGCAGTCCGTCGGTCCGGTTTCGCCAACTGCCCTGCCTCCCGGCGGGGCAGTTCGCTTTTGAGACGCTGTCCATCTTTTGGCGGACTTGACCAATCAGGGGCCGATCCCAAACATTGTGTATAGCTGTTCACTCAGGGAGCGCTATTATGCCCTTGCTGCGTCCGTTCGGTCTTGGCGTCGCCCTCACCCTGGCCGCCGGTGCTGCCGGCGCCCAGCAGCAGTCCCCCTTTACCTTCGGCTTCGGCGGGAGCGTCATGGTGCCCGTCGGAGACGCCCGCGAAGGTGGCGGCCTCGGTGACGCCGGCCCCTCGCTCTCGCCCGGCTGGCAGGGCATGGGTCTTTTCCAGATCCGCCCCTTCGGCAACACCCTGGGCTTCCAGCTCGACGGTACCTACCAGCGGGTGGGCGCCGCGGCCATGAGCTTCGCGGGCCGGCAGCAGTTCAACGGCACCGCCAATCTCGTTTACGAGTTCGGCCATACCCGGACCACCAAGGTCGTCCCATACGTCATCGGCGGCGCGGGCGTGTACAGCTTTCGGGGTCACTACGACTCCAGCGCCACCCGGTTCGGTCTCAATGCCGGCGCCGGCCTCAACCTGAACTTCGGGCCCGGCTCCGTCTTCCTCGAGAGCCGCTTTCACAACATCTTCGGTGCCGGCTTGAACGCGGACGGGTCGAGTGCGTCGGCTCAGATGATCCCGATCACCGCCGGGTTCAAGTTCACCGGCCCCTGAGCCGGCCAGGGGGGCCTGACAGCGCCGAGGGGGCCCGTGGTCGGGGCCCCCTCGCGGCGTTTGGGACCTGCCCGGCGGTTGTATGCCCGGCCATCCGGCCCTACCTTGTCCATGGCAGTGCTCGCCGCCCGGTCGCCACCCTTGGGGCCCGGGCAACCAATCTTCTGAGTGGTCGCGCGATCCAATCGCCGTCCCGGTGCATCCCACCGCCGACGGGGGAGGCTGGCGCGGCTGCCTGTCCGCCATAACAGATGACTCTGGCTCTTCGTGTCCGGCTTGGCCTCCTCGTGCTGCTGGCAGTAGGCCTGCTCGGAACCATCGTCGTCATCTCCTACCGTACGACCGAGCGCTTCGTCGCCGCCGGCGACGAGGCCTCCCGCACCAGCCGCATTCTGCTCCAGCTCGAGCACACGCTGTCGGCCATCCAGGACGCTGAGACCGGGCAGCGCGGGTTCTTGCTGACCGGCGACGAGCGCTACCTGGCACCGTACACCGAGGCGCTCGCCCGGATCGCAGCCCAGCGCGATCAGCTGGCGTGGCTCGTGGCGCGACAACCGGCGGACCGGGAGCGGGTGGCGGCGGTCCGCGGCGAGATCGACGCGAAGCTGAGTGAGCTGGCCGAGGCGATCCAGGCCTACCGGGAGCAGGGTCCGGAGGCGGCGCGCGCGATCGTCCGCACCGACCGCGGGCGGCTGATCATGGACAGCCTGCGCACGCTCATCGGGTCGATCGAAGTCGAGCGTCAGGAGCGGCTCCGCGCCGCCACCGCCGAGCTGCGGGCGGGAGCCGGGGGCACGCTGGCGACGACCGTCGGGCTGGGGAGCCTGGCCCTCGTGCTGCTGGCGGCGGTCTGCGTGCTCAGCGTTCGGTATGTCCGGGAGCGGCTGCGGGCGGAGGCAGCGCTGCGGGCGGAAAGCGCGGCGCTCGAGGGGAGCGTCGACCGCCTGAGCACCGATCTCGGGCGGCGCATGAGCGAGATCGAGGCCCTGCTCGATGTGCTGCCCGTCGGCATTGCCCTGGCCGAGGGCCCCGACTGCCGTCGTCTCAGGGTCAATGCTGTGTTCGCCGACATGCACGGGATGGGTCGCGCCGCGGAGGGGGACTGGGTCGCGCCGCCCCTGAATCGCGCAACCCGGGCGGGGACGCCGGTGCCCGCCGAGCGGCTGCCGTTGGCCCGCGCGGCCTCGACCGGCCGGGTGGTGCAGGGGGAGGAGTATGAGCTGACCGCCGCAGAGGGCGAGGTTCGCCACCTGCTGGTCTACGCCGCGCCCCTGCTGGACGAGGCTGGCGGGTCCCGCGGCGCCGTGGGGGCGTTCCTCGACATCACCGCCCGGAAGCACGCGGAAACCGAGCGGCAACACGCCCAGCAGCTGCTCGCGATCGGCCAGCTGGCCGGCGGCGTGGCGCACGACTTCAACAATCTCCTGACCGCCATCTCGGGTTATGCGTCGCTTCTGCTCACCGGCCTCGTGCCCGACGATCCCCGGCGCGGCGACGTCGGAGGCATCCAGGAGGCCGCGGCCCGCGCGGCCGCGCTCACCCAGCAGCTCCTGGCGTTCGGTCGAAAGCAGGCCATGCAGCCGGTCGTCCTGGACCTGCGCGAGGTGCTCGACGACACCGGACGGCTGCTCGGCCGGCTAATCGGGGAGCACATCGATCTCTCGATCGTTGCGGGACCGCTCCTGGGCGCGGTCGTCGCCGATCGCGGCCAGTTGAGCCAGGTGCTGGTCAACCTGGCGCTGAATGCGCGAGACGCGATGCCCGAGGGCGGGCGGCTCACGATCGAGGCCCGGGACACGCCGCTTACGGAGGAGTACGCCGATTCGCATCTGGCGGTGACACCCGGGCCCTACGTCATGATCGCGGTGAGCGATACCGGTCGCGGCATGACGCCCGAGGTGCAGGCGCGGATCTTCGAGCCGTTCTTCACGACCAAGCCGCGAGGGAAAGGCACGGGGCTGGGCTTGTCCACCGTGTTCGGCATCGTGAAGCAGCTCGGCGGGCACATCTTCGTCTACTCCGAGCCGGGCCACGGCTCGACCTTCAAGGTCTACTTCCCGCGGGCGGAGGGCGCCTCCGGCGCCGACCTTGCGGGTGAGCCGGCAGACCTGTGGGCGGGCGGGACCGAGACGATCCTGGTCGTCGAGGACGACGGAGCGATCCGGGCGCTGGTGCGCAAAGTCCTGGAGACCGCCGGCTACACCGTGATCGACGCGGGCGCGCCGCGGGAGGCCCTCGATCTTGCCCGGCAGCACGACGGGCCCATCCAGCTCCTGCTCACCGATGTTATCCTGCCCGAGCTGACCGGGCGGGAGCTCGCCGACCGCCTGGTCCGTGACCGGCCAGATCTCGCCGTGCTCTTCATGTCCGGCTATGCCGACGACGCGATCGTCCATCAGGGCCGGCTCGATCCCGACACCGCATTTCTGCAGAAACCGTTCACCCCGGAGGCGCTCCTCCGGCGTGTCCGCGAGGTGCTCGGGCGCGGTGGGGCAGGGGCCGCTGCGGCGCGGGGCTGATGCGCTCCCGAAGGTTACTCAATCCTCCGCTGGGCGTGCTGGAGCGCCGCCGTGATCGCCTGGGTCAGTGCCTCCCCGGTGAAGGGCTTGTAGAGCACCCCCACCGCCCCGAGGAGTTTGGCATCGCCCAATAGATCGAGGTCGCGAGACTGCCCTCCGCCGGACATCGCGATGACGGGAAGGTGGGGCGCGAACGCGCGCAACTGCATGATGACCTCGATGCCGTTCATGTCCGGCATCTGGATGTCGGTGAGCACCAAGTCGGCCCCCTGTTCGCGCCAGAAGCGGAGCCCGTCCGCACCATTGGTGGCCTGGATCACCGCATAGCCGGAGGCCTCGAGCATCCGGGACAGGATGCCGCGAACAGCCGCGTCGTCCTCGATGAGCAGGATGTGAAGCATGGCTCAGCGAATGTGCGCCGGGCCAAGGGAAGGCGGAAGACCCAGGCTCCTCCGACCCATCTGCGACCGCCCCACCCGCGCCTTGCCCGATCCCACATATCGTGCTGATCCGTAACTCCTTACCCGTCATCGCAGAAACGACTGGCCTTGTTTCTGCACCGACCGGTCTGATCGGTCTTCGAGTTCGCCAGCCGCATTTCGTGGCGAATTCGGCCAGTTGGACCTGCCGCTGAAGGTCAGGGATCCCATGGGCGTAACAGCTCGCCTTCAAGGGCTCACAGCCACCGACAGAGCTCTGAGCGGCTCGGTCGCGGCGGAGCCGCTTGCCCGGCGGCTCGAGCGCAGCCACTGGCTCTCCGGCTTCGCGAGCCTTGCCGTCACGCTGCTGGGGGCGTCGGTCCTCATCGGGTGGCGAATCGACCAGCCCCATTTGAAGAGCGGGATCCCCGGGCTCGTCGCGATGAACCCGGTCACGGCCTTCTGCTTCGTGGCGGCGGGCCTCGCCCTCTGGCTCCTCCGCACCGAGGGGGCGCCGGCACGCATGCAACTCGCTGGCCGGGTGCTCGCGGCGCTGGTCGTCGTCCTGCCTCCCCTCTGCCTCAGCCGACTGTACCTCCCTTGGGATCTGGCCCTCGATCGCCTGGCGTTCAGCGCCCAGGTCGCGGTGGCATCGGGCGGGCATCCGAACCGGATGGCGCCGAACACGGGACTGAACTTTGTCCTGGTGGGCCTGGCGCTGCTGTTCCTCGATGGCCGGACACGGCGGGGGTGGCGACCCGCCGAGGGACTGGCCGTCGCGGCCGGCGTGTCCGCGCTGGTCGCGGTGTTTGGGTACGCCTACCAGTCGCGGTTGCTCTACGGGGTAGGGGCCTTCATCCCGATGGCGATCAACACCGCCGCCGGGTTCGTGCTCCTGTCCGTCGGCGTGCTCTGCGCCCGCTCCGAGGAGGGGTTGCTGGCCCTGTTCCTCGGTGACGGTCCGGGCGCGCAGCTCGCCCGCCGTCTGGTCCCCGCGGCGTTCATCATCCCGCCGGTGCTCGGCTGGCTCGCGCTCAAGGGACAGACCGCGGGACTCTTCGACCCCGCGGGCGGCTTGGCCCTCCTGGCAACCGCGACGACGCTGACCATGGCGGGCCTGATCTGGCTCAGCGCCGTCTCGCTCGATCAGAGCAACCACGCTCGCGTCCGGGCCGAACAGAACGTTCGACGGCTGAACGAGGGCCTCGAGGCGCGTGTGGTGGAGCGGACGCGGGAGGTGGAGCGCGTGAACGAAGAGCTCCGCGCACTCTTCGAGGCGTCACCGCTCGCGATCTGCACGCTGTCGACCGACAGTCACGTCCTGAGCTGGAACCGGGCGGCCGAGGCGCTCTTCGGGTGGACGGCGGAGGAAGTCATCGGGCGCTTTCCCCCGATCGTGCCCCCCGATCTCGTGGGCGAGATGGAGCGACTCCGCGATCGAGTCATGACCGGCCAGCCGCTGGCCAACCACGAAACCCAGCGGGTCCGCAAGGACGGGCACCGACTCGAGCTCAGCCTCTCGACGGCATCTCTCTTCGACAAGTCGGGCGCCACCTGTGGGGTCGTCGTGGTGTATGCGGACGTCGGCGACCGCAAAGCGCTCGAGGCGCAGTTGCGCCAGGCCCAGAAGATGGAGGCGGTGGGCCGGCTGGCCGGAGGCGTCGCCCACGACTTCAACAACATCCTGACCGCCATCCGGACGGCGGCGGAATTCCTCCTGGTGGATCTCGACGGCGAGGACCCCCGCCGAGCCGACGCCACGGAGATCCGTGACGCGGCCGATCGCGGAGCCGGCCTCACCCGCCAGTTGCTCGCGTTCAGCCGCCAACAGGTGCTCCAGCCTCGCGTCGTGGACCTGAACGCTGTCGTCACGGCGATCGAGCCGATGGTGCGCCGGCTCGTCGAAGAGAACATCGACCTCGTCACTCGCCTCGGCGTCGGCTTGGACCGGGTGCAGGCCGACCCGAACCAGCTGGAGCAGGTGTTGCTCAACCTGGTGGTCAACGCCCGCGACGCCATGCCGGACGGCGGGATCCTGCTCATCGAGACAGCGAACGTCGTCCTCGACGAGGAATACCCGCGGACCCACGCGACCGCGCGGCCCGGGCCGCACGTCCTTCTGAGCGTCACCGACACCGGGTGCGGGATGGACGCCGGCACGCAGGCGCGCGTCTTCGAGCCCTTCTTTACCACGAAGCCGATCGGGCAGGGCACGGGCCTGGGGCTCGCGACGGTCTACGGTATCGTGAAGCAGAGCGGCGGACACATCTGGGTTTACAGCGAGGTGGGGCGCGGCACCAGCTTCAAGATCTACTTTCCCCGGCACACCGGCCCAGGCGAGGCGGAGGCGCCGGCCGAATCCTGCCAGGACGAGGCGGCGCGGGCAGTTCCCGATGCGACGATCCTGCTGGTCGAGGATGACATCGCGGTGCGGAACGTCGTGCGACGGCTGCTCGAGCGCCACGGGTACCGGGTCGTCGACGTGCCGACCGGCGGTCAGGCCCTTACGACGCTGGCCGACTCGGCGCTCGCGGTCGATCTCGTCATTTCGGACATCGTGATGCCCGAGATGAGCGGGCTGGAGCTCCGCGAGCGCCTCCGGACGCTCCGTCCCGGGCTTCCACTCCTCCTCATGTCAGGCTACTCCCAGGAAGCGATCACGCGCCTGGGGAATCCGGCGTCACTGGGTCCGCTCGTCGAAAAGCCGTTCACGGCCCAAGCGATCCTGGAGAGCGTCAGGCGGGTGCTCACAATGGAGGCGCGGGACGCTTGACCCGGCCCCGCTCGGGGTGATGCGGGTACCGCGCCGGGTCACGCCAGCCGGCATCCTCGGTCATGGCATCGCTCGCCGAGGCCCGGGCCCTGCTCGAGCGCCACTTCGGGTATCCCGCCTTCCGGCCCGGGCAGCGTGACGTGGTCGCCGCTGTCCTGGCCGGGAACGACGTGCTCGCCGTCCTCCCCACGGGCGCCGGGAAGTCGGTCTGCTTTCAAGTGCCGGCGCTGGCTCTCGGCGGTCTCACCGTCGTGGTCTCGCCGCTCGTCTCCCTCATGCAGGACCAGGTCGCCGCGGCGGAAGCGCGCGGTATCCCGGCTGCGGCTCTCAACAGCGCACTTGCGCCTGCCGAGCGGGAACGGGTGCTGGCGCGGCTCGGGTCGGGCGCGCTCCGGCTCCTGTACCTCTCCCCCGAGCGCCTGGCGCGCACCGCGGCAGACCTGCGCCGGCGCGGCGGCCCGCCCGCGCTGCTCGCCATAGACGAAGCCCACTGCATCAGCGAGTGGGGCGACGACTTCCGTCCCAGCTACCGGGCACTGCGCCGGGCACGCTACCTCCTGGGCGAGCCGCAGACCGTCGCTCTCACGGGGAGCGCGACCCCGCGGGTGCGCCGGGACATCGCCCAGGCCTTGGGTCTGGGCCAGGCCGCGGGAGACCGGCGCCGGCGCCTTGCGGTCCATGTGGGCTCATTCGACCGGCCCAATCTCTGGTTCGGAGCACTACAGGTACGGGACGATCGGGAGCGGTTCGAGCGGCTGCTCGCGTTGCTCAATGCCGTGGACGGCCTCGCGCTCGTGTACGCGCCAACCCGCCGGGCCACCGAGCGCGTCGCCATTGCAATCCGCCGCGCGGGCTTCCGCACCGCCTCCTACCACGCGGGACTCGAGGCCGAGCGCCGGAGCGCGGTGCTCGAGGCGTTCCTCGCGGGCGCGCTCGACGTTGTCGTGGCCACGTGTGCCTTCGGCATGGGCATCGACAAGCCCGACGTTCGCCTCGTTGCCCACTGGGTGGCGCCGCCGACGCCCGAGTCGTACTACCAGGAGGCCGGGCGCGCGGGCCGGGATGGCCGGCCCAGCCGCTGCGTCGTGCTTTGGCATCCCGACGATGCGGAGATCCACCGGCGCCAGCTCGACGTGACGTTCCCCGATCCGCGGCTGGTCCAGCGCGCGTGGACCGACCCCGTCGCACATCGCCGTCTGCCCAGCAGCGTCGCCGCGTCGGTGGAGCGGCTGCGCGCCGAGCTGCGGCCGGATCGTGGGCGCCCGGAATGGGCCGCGATCCGGCGCCGGCGCCGGCACGCTGAGGCCCGCCTCGAAGTCATGAGAGCCTATCTCCACGGTGACGGCTGCCGCCGCGGACGTCTCGTGGCCTATTTCGGTGAACGCCTCGTTCGCTGCGCCGGCTGCGACCGCTGCGGTGAGCGGCCGATTGCGCCCAGACTGCCTCCGCCCGCGGCCGAGCGACTCGCCCGGCTCGTCGAGGCGGTGGGCGCCCGGCGCGGCGCGTGGGGTGGGGCGCTCCTCGACCCGGACACGCTCGTTCGCCTGGCGCTACACCCGCCGGCGGACGGTACCGCACTCGCCGCCATTCCCGGCGTCGGCGCCACGCTCGCTGAGGGATTGGGAGGGACGCTCCTCCGCGCCCTCGGGACGAGGCCCGTTGGGGGGTGACTCTGCAGCTCGGGTGCGATGTATATTCCGGCCACCCGAACCCGGGCCCTCCCGCCAGCCTATGGATCTTTCGCTCTACCTCACCGAGCACCACTACCAGGTCCGCGACATGGTGCGCGAGTTCGCCCGCACCCACGTCGCCCCCGTCGCACGGGAGCTGGACCGCACCGCCGACTTTCCCTGGGCCAACGTGAAGACGATGGGCGAGTTGGGACTGCTCGGCGTTCCCTGGAGCGAGGATCTGGGCGGCGCCGGCATGGACCAGCTGTCGTACTACGTGACGATCCACGAGCTGGCCAAGGTGGACGCGAGCCACGCGCTCACGATCAGCGCCCATACCAACCTCGGCACGTCACCCATCGTCGAGTTCGGCACCGACGAGCAGCGCCGGAAATACGTCCCGCTGCTGGCCTCCGGCCAGGTCCTCGGCGGCTTCGGCCTGACCGAGCCCGGGGCCGGCAGCGACGCCGGCGGGACCGCCACCACTGCGGTGCTCAAGGGCGATCACTACGTGCTGAACGGGACCAAGGTGTTCATCACCCACGCCGGCGTGGGTGAGATCTTCTCGGTCACCGCCCGCACCGAGCCGGGGCCCGGCAACCGGGGCATCACCAGCTTCATCGTGTGCAAGGACACGGTAGACCTCGAGCGTTGCCGGGTGCTTGGCGTGGGCCATTGCGACGACCTGCCCAAGACGCCCGGCGTTCGCGCGGGCAAGAAAGAAGACAAGATGGGTTGGCGCGCGAGCGACACGCGCGAGCTCATCTTCGAGGACGCGATCGTCCCGCGCGAGAACGTTCTCGGCCGCCTGGGCGACGGGTTCATCAATTTCCTGAAGACGCTCGACGCCGGCCGGATCGGGATCGCCGCGCTCTCCCTCGGCATTGCCGAGGGCGCCTACGAGGAAGCCCTTCGGTACGCCGGCGTCCGGAAGCAATTCGGGAAGGCAATCGGCAGCTTCCAGGGCGTGAGCTTCCAGCTCGCGGACATGGCCACCGAGATCCAGGCGGGCACCCATCTGCTCTACCACGCCGCCTGGCTCAAGCAGCAGGGCCGCCCCTTCAAGAAGGAGGCGGCCATGGCCAAGCTCTACTGCTCCGAGCTGGCCATGCGCGCCACCACGAAGGCGGTCCAGATTTTCGGCGGCTACGGCTACACGACCGAGTACCCGGTCGAGCGCATGATGCGGGACGCCAAGGTGTGCGAGATCGGCGAAGGCACCAGCGAGATCCAGCGGATCGTGATCGGTCGCCAGATCCTTGGCGAGATCGCCGGCTGAGCCTCCATTGCTCTAACTCTCACCGCGGCATATCTTTACCACCAGTTTCCAAGACCGAGTCGCCCGGCAGGCCCCGGCCCCCACGGTACGGGACCGCCAACGGGCGGCGGGCTCAGTTTGCAGCGGACCTTTGTCCGCGCTCCTAACCGACGACGCGCTGCGGCACTGCGGATGCCTTTCCCCGGCGGGGACGGCGTCCGGCCGCGGCCGGGATTCACATCTTGAAGCGCGAAATTCTGATCAACGGGAGCCAGCGGGAAACCCGCGTGGCGATCCTCGAGGACGACCGGCTGGCCGAGCTGCTGGTTGATCGTCCCGACCACCGGCGGACCGTCGGTGACATCTACCTCGGCCGGGTCGACGCGGTGCTGCCGGGGATTCAGGCGGCCTTCGTAGACATCGGGCAGGAAAAGAGCGCCTTTCTCCACGCCTCCGACCTGCTGGAGCCGGAGGAAGACGAGGAGCCCGGCGAGGAGGACGAGCCCGAGGTGGACTCCCCCGAGGCGGCGGCTTCCCCGGCCGAGGCCGAGGAGGGCGGCACCGAAGAACGGCGCTCGTGGCGGCGGGAGCGGCGGCGGCGGAACCGTAGCGGCAGCGAGAAGGGCACCGGCGACCGTCCCGCCGGCGAAAAGGCCGGCGAAGAGAAGTCCAACGGGGACGGTGATCGCCGCCCCCGCCGAGCAGTCCCCAACATCGCCGACATCCTGAAGAAGGGTCAGACGCTCCCGGTGCAGGTGACCAAGGAGCCCATCAGCACGAAAGGGTGTCGGGTCACGGCCCAGATCTCGTTGCCGGGGCGCTTCCTGGTCTACATGCCGTACGCGTCGAAGGTCGGCGTGAGCCGGAAGATCGAGAGCAAGGAACAGCGCGCCAAGCTGCGCGAGATGGTCGGCAAGCTGCTCCCGAAGGACGCCGGGGGCGTGATCGTGCGGACGGTGGCTGAGGGCGTCACCGAGGATCACTTCCGGCGCGAGATCGACGCGCTGCTCGCCCGGTGGCGTCGCATCAATCGAAAGAAGACCTTCGTGCGGCGCGCGCCCGCGCTGCTGGAGCGGGAAACCAGCCTCACCCGCGGCCTCATCCGGGACGTATTCAGTTCCAAGGTGGACGCGCTCTGGGTGGACTCGCGCGAGCTCTACAACGAGATCGAGCAGTACCTGAGCCAGGTGGACCCCGACCTGATGAGCCGGGTCCACCTGTACGCCGAGGCGACGCCGCTGTTCGACAAGTTCGACCTCGAGGCGGAGATCCGGGATCTCTTCAAG
>JBGQIW010000026.1:0-27431 GCA_041498715.1 Gemmatimonadota bacterium
ATGCCGGGGATGGCCTTTTCCAGCGCGCCGGTCTTGTCGGTGATCCTGAACTCGAGAAACGCGCTTCGCTGGACGATCGCCTTGGCCCGGGCCGGCTCGGTGACGCCCGCCAGCTCGACCACGATGCGGTTGTCACCCACCTTCTGGATGAGCGGCTCGGTGACCCCGAACTCGTCGATCCGCTTCCGGAGCACCGTGAGCGCGAGGTCGAGGTCGCGCTTGGGATCGGCGGAGACCTGCTTCGACTGATCCAGCTCGAGCGCGAGGTGCATGCCGCCCTGGAGGTCGAGTCCGTACTTGAGCGGGACCCGTTTCTCCACTTTGTCGTGCATCACGCCGTCGTCGCCCTTCACGCGCACCGTCACATTGCGCGGAATGAGGGTGAACACGCAGGCGGCCACCAGCAGGCCGATCAGGATCAGACGATTGCGGATCGAAGAAAGCATCTCGAGTCTCTCGTGCTTACGCGTGACTGGCGCGAGTCGGGTCCGGCTGGGCCCGGGCACCGCCGAGGACGGCGGTGGCCTGGGCGCGGTCGCGCTCCAACTGGCTCTGCAATTCATCGGCGGAGGCGAACCGGCGCACATCCCGGAGCCGCTCCACCCATTCCAGGCGCACCCACTCGCCGTAGAGATCGCCCTCGAAGCCGAGCAGGTGCGCCTCGAGCGAGCGCCGGCCGTCGCCGAACGTGGGCTTACCGCCCTGGTTCATCATCCCGCCCACCCGGCCGCCGCGCCACTCCACCCACACGGCGTAAACCCCGTCGGGCGGCAACAGCTTCTCCGCGGGGATCTCGCCGAGATTGATCGTCGGCACTCCGAGCACTCGGCCCCGCCGCTCGCCGGGCACCACCTTCGCGGTGACACCATAGGGCCGGCCGAGCAGGCGAGCCGCCGTGCGGAGATCGCCGCCCGCCACCGCCCGGCGGATGCGCCCGCTCGAGATCGGCTCCCCGCCCAGGTCCACCGGCGGCACCACGTCCACCGCGAATCCGAGCTCGGCGCCGAGCCGTCGGAGGGTCTCGACGTCGCCGCTCCGGCCGCGGCCGAAGCCATGGTCATAGCCGAACACCAGCTCCCGCACGCCGCAGCGCGCCAGCAGTACCTCCCGCACGAAGGCCTCGGGCGAGAGATCCGCGAGCCGGCGGTCGAACCGGACGAACAGGGCGTAGTCCAGCGGCAGCTGCGCCAGGATCTCGCGCCGCTCCCATGCGGTGGTGAGGAGCGGCGGCGCCGCCTGCGGATTCACCACGGCCAGCGGGTGCGGCTCGAAGGTCACCAGCACGCTGGCCCGCCGCGCGGCCTGCGCCCGCCGGGCCACCTCGGCCAGTACGGCCTGATGCCCGATGTGCACGCCGTCGAAGGACCCGACGGTGACCACCGTGCCTTCGGTCGCTCGCGGCACCACGCCGCTCATGCGCCCTCCAGAACGACGATGGGCCGGAGCTGCCCGGCGTCGGGTCGGGCGACGGCGACGACGTCGCCATCGGCGAGGAGTGCCACCGGTCCGCTTCCAGGCCGGGCGTCCACCCAGCGGTCGGCGACGAAGCGCCCGTGTCGCACGGCGTCGCGCTCGGCGGCGTCGAGCATCACGGCAGGGAGTTCGCGGAGCACGGCTCGGAGCGGCACGAGCGGTGTTTCCGGGAGGAGCCGGTCGAGCGGTACCGCGTCCTCGACCCGCAGGGCACCGACGGCCTCCCGCCGCAGCTCCACCAGATGCGCGCCCACCCCCAGAGCGTCGCCCAGGTCGCGCGCGAGCGCCCGGACATACGTGCCGGCGCTCACGGTGGCGCGGAACGTTGCGTCCGGTGCGCGCCACGCGACCAGCTCGATCGAGTGCACCGTCACCGCCACCTCCGCGAGCTCCACGGGCCGACCCCGCCGGGCCAGCCGGTAGCTTCGCTCGCCGCCGACCCGCTTGGCCGAGAAGGCGGGGGGCCGCTGGCGGCGATCACCGGCGAGCGCCTCGATCGCAGTGCGCACGCTCCCGTCGTCCAGCGTGGCCACGTCGCCGACCTCGCCCAGCGGCGCCCCGGTGCGATCGTCCGTGTCGGTCCGCCGGCCGAGCCTGGCGACCGCCAGATAGGTCTTGGGCGCCGCCTCGACGAACCGGGCCAGCCGAGTCGCCCGCCCCAGCAGTACGACGAGGAGCCCGGTGGCGAACGGGTCCAGGGTGCCGGTGTGGCCCACAGCCCGCAGGCCGAAAACCCGCCGGACCTGCGCCACGACGTCGTGCGACGTCGGCCCCGAGGGCTTGTCCACCAGGAGCGCTCCGGTCAGTCCTGCGGCTCCCGCTTGAGCCCATCCAGCAGGGCGTTGATGCGCGCGGCGTGCTCCAGGCCGCGATCCAGCTCGAAGTGGAGCTCCGGGACCGTCCGGGTACTGAGCCCGCGCGCCACCTTGGTGCGGAGGAAGCCCGCCGCACTCCGGAGCCCCTCCAGCGCCCGCTCCTTCGCCGCGTCGTCGCCCGCGGGGGCGACCAGCACGCGGGCGTGGGACAGGTCGCTGGTCACCTCCACGAGCGTGACGGTAACCAGCCCGACGCGGGGGTCCCGGACCTCGCCGCGCATGAGCGCGTCGGTCACGATCTGACGCACGGTTTCGGCCGCCTGCTCCGGCCGCCTCGAGGACGAGCGGGACTTCATCGGTACTCCGTCACCGTTTCGAGAATGCGGACGCCGTCCGCCTCCTCGATCATCCGATCAGCGCGGCGGAGCGTCTCCTCGACGACGCGCCGTGCGCTTCCGACCGCGGCGCAGGCGATCTGCGCCCGCTGCCACAGGTCCTGGTGGCCGGTCTCCGCCACCGACACGTTGAGGTCGCGCCGGAGCGCCCCGGTAAGCGGTTTGATCACGGAGCGCTTGTCCTTGAGAGACTGGCAGCCTTCCAGGTGCAAGTCCCAGGTTCGGATGCCGATGATCGGAGCCATTAGGCAATAGCCGTTAGCTGTTAGCCGTTAGCAGCCATTTAGCTATTAGCTAACGGCTAGCCGCCGCCTCCGGCTGCAGCGTCCGCTTGACCTCTTCCATCCGGAACGACTCGATCCGGTCGCCGACCTTGAGATCGTTGAAGTTCTCGATCCCGATGCCGCACTCGAGCCCTTCGCGCACCTCCCGCACATCGTCCTTGAAGCGCTTGAGGCTCGACACGTTGCCGGTGTAGACCACGGTGCCGTCGCGGATGATGCGCGCCTTGGCGGTCCGCTGGATCATGCCGCTGCGCACCGAGCAGCCCGCAATCGTGCCCACCTTGCTCACCTTGAAGAGCTGGAGCACCTCGGCCTCGCCCAGCACCGTTTCCTTCTCTTCCGGCTTGAGCAGACCCTCGAGCGCGTTGCGCACATCCTCCACCGCCTCGTAGATGATGCGGTAGGTCCGCACGTCCACCGACTCCCGCTCGGCCGCGGCGCGCGCGTTCGAGTCGGGCCGGACGTGGAAGCCCAGGACGATGGCGCCCGACGCCTTGGCCAGCAGCACGTCGCTCTCGGTGATGGCGCCGACGCCGCGGTGCACGACGTCCACCCGGACCTCGCTGGTCGACAACTGGGCCAGCGCGTCAGCCAGGGCTTCGGCAGGACCGCCCTGGTCGGCCTTGATGATGATGCGGAGGCTGGAGACTTCGCCCTCCTTGAGCGCCCGGCTGATGTCTTCGAGGGTGCCGCCGCGCTGGCTGCGGCGGTTCTGCGCTTCCCGCTCCAGCCGCTGCCGCTTCTGCGCGATGTCGCGCGCTTCGACCGCGTCGGTGACGACCGCGAAGGAGTCGCCCGCGGAGGGCACGCCCTCGAAGCCGAGGATCTGGACCGGGATGGAGGGGCCGGCTTCCTTCACCGTCTTCCCGCGCTCGTCGTAGAGCGCGCGGACCCGGCCGGAGAACTTGCCGCAGATGAAGTTGTCGCCCACGTGCAGCGTGCCCCGCTGGACCAGCACCGTCGCCAGCGGACCCTTCCCCGGATCGAGCGTGGCTTCCAGCACCGTGCCGTGCGCCGGCGCGGTCGGATTCGCGTGCAGGTCGAGCAGCTCGGCCTGGAGCAGGATCTGATCGAGCAGCCGATCCACCCCCGTGCCCTTCTTCGCCGAGATCGGCGAGGAGAGCACGTTGCCGCCGAACTCCTCGAGGACCACGTTCTGCTGGAGCAGGTCGCGCTTCACCTTTTCGACGTCGGCCGAGGGCAGGTCGATCTTGTTGATGGCGACGATCATCGGGACGCCCGCATTACGGGCGTGGCTGATGGCCTCGATCGTCTGGGGCATGACCTGGTCGTCGGCCGCGACGACGAGCACCACGATGTCGGTCACCTGCGCCCCGCGCGCGCGCATGGCGGTGAAGGCCTGGTGGCCCGGGGTGTCGAGGAAGGTGATCGCCTTGCCGTTCCCGAGCGACACGAGATACGCGCCGATGTGCTGGGTGATCCCGCCCGCCTCGCCGGCTACGACGTTGGTCTTCCGGATGTAGTCGAGGAGCGACGTCTTGCCGTGGTCCACGTGACCCATGATCGTGACGACCGGCGGACGCGGGGCCAGCTCGCCCGGCTCGTCCACTTCCTCGGTGGCGGCGTCGGCCGCGTACTCCTCTTCCCGCACGGCCTGGAAGCCGAACTCGGAGGCGATCAGCTCGATCTGATCGAAGTCGAGCCGCTGGTTCACGGTGACCATCATCCCCAGCTCCTTGAACGCGAACTGGACGATCTGGGTCGCCGGCACCTTCATGGCCGCGGCCAGCTCGGAGACGGAGATGTACTCGTTGACCCGGATCCGGGTCTTCTCCTTCTCCCGTTCCTCCGCCAGCCGGCCCGCCACCTGGTCTCTATAGGAAGGCTCGTCGGAGCGGCGGACGCCCTTCCGGCCGCCGGTGCCGCCCTTGATGTTCTGCAGGGTGCGCAGGATGTTCGCCTGCACCGCTTCCTGGTCCACCATCGACCGTTTGCCTTTCTTGCCCTTCTTGCGGCCCCCGCCCTTTTCGGCGTCGGGCCCGAACTGGCGCGCCGGTGGCCCGCCGGCGGCGGGCCGCTCCCCACCTGGCCGCGCCGGCGCTGAGGGCCCGCTGCTGGAGAAGACCGGCTTGGGACGGGGCGGATAGCCGCCACCGCTCCGGTTCGGAGCGCCTGCGGGCGCCGGCCGCTGGATCCGCGGCGGAATGAACGGCGCCCGGGTCGGGACCGGCGGTGCCGCGCTCTGGGCGGGCGTCGTCGCCGGCTCAGCGACCGCGGCGGCGGTGTCGTCGTCGCTGTCGGCCGACCGCGGCGGCAGCTCGCGGAAGAGGGCGCGGGCGCGCTCCTCGAGGGACTGGACCGGCTGGGGCTCGAGCTCGTGCACGATGGGCCGCTCCAGCTCGAGCGCCGCGAGCTCCGCGGCTCGCTCGGCCTGCTGCTGGGCCTCGGCCACGGCCACCTCGGCGGCGGTGCGGCGGCGCTTGCTGGGCCGCGCCTCGGCGGCGACCGGTGCCGGCTCGGGCGCGGCGGCGACCTTCACCGCCTTGCGGCGACCCTTCTTCGGCGCCGCCTCCTCGGCGTGCTTCCGCTTCTCCCGCTCCCACCGGACGCGGACGGCCGAAACCTGGTCGTTCTCCAGCGTCGACAGGTGGCTCCGCACAAAGATGTTCATGTCCTTGAGGAGCCCAAGGAGCTGCTCAGGCGGCATTCCGAATTCCGCCGCGAGGTCGTGCACTCTCGTCTTGACCACTCAGTCCTCCGCTACATCACGCCCGGACGCCGCGCGCAGGATGCCATCGGCCAATCCGCGGTCGCGTACGCCCACCACCATCACCGGCGGCCGGCCCAGCCGCCCGCCGATCTCCGCAGCTGCCGGCCCCGGTATCACCGGGACACCGCAGCCTTCCGCCAGCCGGACCACCTTGTCCACCGCGCGTGGACTCGCGTCGGAGGCGAGCACCACGCACCTGATCCCGCCGCCCCGAAGCTCCGCCCGCACCCCGCTCACACCGACCACCACCAGCCGCCCCCTGAGCCCCAGCCCGAGCAGGCCGAGCAGGCCGCTCATGGCCGCGGGCGAGCCTCCTCCGTGCTGTCCTCGTCCGTCAGCTCGGCGAGGAACGCCAGCAGCTGATCGGTCGTCTCCGGCGTCATGCCGGGGATCTTCGTGATGTCCTCGCGATCGAGGTCGAGAATGTCGCCCAGCTCTCGGTACCCCGCGCCGTTGAGCAGCGCGATCAGCTCGGGCGAGAGGCCCTTGAGCTCGGTCAGGGTCACGTGGGAGACGACTTCCTCCTCCGGCGGCAGCGGCGCGAAGAGCGGGCCCTCACCGCCACGCTCCAGCCACTCGCGGCTCGAGTACAGGTCGATCTTCCAGCCCGTGAGCTCGGAAGCGAGCCGCACGTTCTGGCCGTTCCGGCCGATGGCGAGCGAGAGCTGGTCCTCGTCCACGACCGCCTGGATCGTTTTGCTCTCCGGATCGGAGAAGACCTTGGCCACCCGGGCCGGCGCGAGCGCCAGACGGGCGAACCGCTCCGGATCGGGCGACCAGGGCACGATGTCGATCCGCTCGCCGCCCAGCTCGTTCACCACCGCCTGCACCCGGGAGCCCTTGAGCCCGACGCAGGCGCCGACCGGATCGATGGCGTCGTCGCGGGAGATCACGGCCACCTTGGTGCGGCTGCCGACCTCGCGCGCGATGGCCCGGATCTCGACGATCTGTTGCTGGATCTCGGGGACCTCCAGCTTGAACAGCGCCTTGACGAACAGCGGATCCCCGCGGGAGAGGATGAGGCGCGGCCCCTTGGGCGTCTCCTCCAGCCGCTTGAGCACCGCCCGGACCGTATCACCCTGGTGGAAGTGCTCGCGGTGGTTCTGCTCGCGGTAGGGGATGATCGCCTCGGCCTCGCGGAATTTGTTCAGCATGATCACGAGCTTGCCGCGCTCGATCTGCTGGACTTCCCCGGAGAGGAGGTCGCCCACCTTGTTGGCGAACTCGTCCCGGATGCGGGCGCGCTCGCCCTCGCGGACCCGCTGGATGATCCGCTGCTTCGCCGCCTGCACGGCGAGCCGGCCGAACTCGCCGAACGGGACATCCTCCTCGAGCATGTCGCCCACCTCGAAGTCCGGATCCTCGTAGCGTGCCTCTTCGAGCGCGATCTGCCAGCTCGGGTCTTCGACCGTCTCGACGACCTGGCGAAGCCGATTGATTCGGATAGTGCCCTGCATCTCGTCCACGTTCAGCTCGAACTTCACGTTCGGCCCGAACTTCCGGACCAGCGCGGCCTGAATGCCGTCGCGGAGCAACTCGAGCAGGTCGGATCGCTCCAGTTGCTTGGTCGTCGTCAGCTCGCGGAACGCGGCCAACATTTCCGGTGAACCCGTCATGCCTTCACTCCCATAGGTGGGCGTTCGTGCGCCCTTCAGTTCTCTAGTCCTGTCGTCCGCGTGCCCGCCCCGGGCGGCCGACGGCCGGCCATTCGTGCGCCAGCTTCGCGTCGCGGACGTCGGCCAGGGCCAGCGTCCGCTCGACCCCGTCGGGCAGCCGTACCACGACGTGGTCGTCGTCCGGCACGGCCACGATCTCCACGGTCGGATGCCCCGGGAGCCCGGCGGCGCGGACCCGTGCCCGGTGCCCCACGAAGCGCCGCCAGTGCTCCGGCCAGCGCAGCGGGCGCTCGATGCCCGGTGAGGAGACCTCCAGCACGTAGCGCGGCCCGACCAGCCCCTTGGATTCGAGGAAGCGCTCGAGCGACCGGCTGACGGCCGCGCAGTCGTCCGCCGTCACCCCGTGGCCGGGACGGCTGTCCGGACGATCCACCCGAAGCTGGAGGATGGGGCGCTCCAGGGTCCCGGTGCGCCGAAGGTCGGCCAAGTCGAATCCATGGGCTTCGACATGCTCGCGGATCAGCTGGAGCAACGCGGCGTCGGGTGCCATCGAATCCGTGAAAAAAAATGTGGGGGAACTCCCCCACATCGTCACAACGGCCCTGACCGGGGCCGTCCGGGACAACACGCGGAAACTAGCGTGGAAAGCTCGAAGCGTCAATCGCGCCGGTAGCGTCTTGCGCCCGGGGGACGCCGAGGTACGCGACCATCCGCCCGTCGGTGCCGCCGGAAGCGCGATGGCTGTAGAACGTCGGCCGGTCGTGGGCCGAGCACCAGGGGCTCGTGGTCACGGCCGAGAGGCCCCGGCCCCGCGCCTTCTCGACGAGGCGGTCGC
Source organism: Gemmatimonadota bacterium (assembly GCA_041498715.1). GTDB lineage: Bacteria > Gemmatimonadota > Gemmatimonadetes > Gemmatimonadales > GWC2-71-9 > DASQPE01. Next base: position 8,150 of record JBGQIW010000026.1, read on the forward strand.
GGAGATCGAGGTGCCACGGCCCGGCGCCGACCGGGGGCACGCCGCACCCCTCCATGACCTCGCGTCCAACTTCATAGCAGTCGCCACAAATACCGACGCCACAATGCATTACGATATCACCCTCAACGACACCAGCCGCCGCGGCAAGTCGTGCGATTCCGCGTTCCAACACGCCGGCAGCGGTGCCGCGCCAGCCGGCGTGCAGGAGGGCCACGGCCCGGGCCTTGGGTGCGACGAGGTATACCGGGATGCAGTCGGCGACCGTGAGGAGCAGCAGCGTCCCGGGTTGGGCGGTGACGTGGCCGTCAATCCCCTCGAGGATGGTCCACCCGCGCGAGTCCGCGTGACTGGCAACCACGGCGCCGTGCACCTGCTGCGCCATCACGAAGGCGTCGAACCCCGGCTCCGCCCTGCGCAGCGCGCGCCAGCGGGCCATCACGTCACCCACCGGCTGAGTGGTCCAAAGGCCGAGATCGAAGCCGGGACCCTGCTCGGGGCCCCGGGCCGTGATCCCCGCCACCACGCCGTACCGCTCGCGCCAACCCGGGATCTCGAACCGCGGCACCGTGCCGGGCACCGGAGCCTCCGCCAGCGCGGGGGCCGGTTCGCTCATGGCTAGTCGTCCACCCGCTCGATCTCCGCACCGAGCGCGCGGAGGCGCTCGTCGATCCGCTCGTAGCCGCGCTCGATCTGCCCGACGTTGTAGATGGTGCTGCGCCCCTCCGCGGCGAGCGCCGCGAGCAGCATCGCCATGCCGGCCCGAATGTCGGGCGACTCGACCGTCCCGCCCTTGAGCCGCGCCGGACCCGAGATCACCGCGCGGTGCGGATCACACAGCACGATCTGGGCGCCCATGCCGATCAGCTTGTCCACGAAGAAGAGGCGGGACTCGAACATCTTCTCGAAGACGAGCAGCATGCCGGCGCACTGGGTCGCCGCGACGATGGTGGTGGACATGAGGTCGGCGGGAAACGCGGGCCACGGCCCGTCCTCGAGCTTGGGCACGTGCCCGCCGAGGTCGGGGCGAATCCGCCGCTCCTGGCCCGCATCCACGATCAGTCGGGTGCCGTCCACCCGGGGCCGGATGCCCAGCCGATCGAACCCGAGCAGGGTAGCGCGCAGATCGTCGGGCCGCACCGGATCGATCGTGACCTCGCCGTTCGTCACGGCCGCGAGCCCGACGAAGCTCCCGATTTCGATGTGGTCGGGGCCGATCGCGTACCAGACGGCGCGGAGCGGGCGGCCGCCCTCGATCTGGTAGACGTTGGTCCCGATGCCATCGATCGCGGCCCCGCATGCGACCAGGAAGCGGGCCAGGTCCTGCACGTGCGGCTCGCTCGCCGCGTTGCGGAGCACCGTGCGCCCCTTGGCGGCCACCGCGGCCATGAGTGCGTTCTCGGTCCCGGTGACGCTGGGCTCGTCGAGAAAGATGTCGCCACCCCGCAGCACCTTGGCCTCGAGCTCGAAGCGGTCGCCCACCGTGACTGACGCGCCCAGCTGCTCCAGCGCGAGGAAATGGGTATCGACGCGCCGGCGTCCGATCACGTCGCCGCCGGGCGGCGGGAGGATCACCTGGCCGAACCGCGCGAGCAGCGGGCCCGCGAGGAGGATCGATGCCCGGATGCGGGCACACAGCTGCGGGTCGAGCGGCTTGGCCCGGGCGCCGCTCGTGTCCACGCGCACGGCGTTCGGGCCGGTCCACTCGACGGTGGCACCGAGATCAGCGAGCAGCGCGAGCATCGTCTCGACGTCGCGGATGCGGGGGATATTCTCGAGATCGACGGGACCCTCGGCCAGCAAGGTCGCCGCGAGAATCGGAAGCGCTGCGTTCTTGTTGCCCGCGGGGCGGACCGTGCCGCGCAAAGGACGGCCGCCACGGACCGAGTAGCGTAGAGGCATGGCCAAAGCTGGGGCGCGGCAGAAGGAGCGTCAATGGGATCGGCGCATTACCTTTCTCCGGCACGTACCTCGGGTGGAGACGGCCGACGTATGCTTCGGATGCTCGCAATGCTGCAGGCGGTGGACGGGCCGGGATGGGTCGGGCCGGTGGTGGCGATTTCGCTGGTGGTCGTCGCGCTGTCGTTCGCGGGGATCGCGATCGGGGTGCTGATCGTGGCCTCTCGGCTCATCGAACCCGTGCAGCAGCTGAGCCGGGTGATCGCGAGCCTGCAGGACGATCTCGCGTGGTCGCTCAAGGGCCTGCGCCAGCTCACGGAGCAGAGTCAGGAGCTGCTGACGGTCGTGCGGCAGGAAGCGGGCGCCTTCGCGCAGACGGGCCGCCGGCTCCGGCGCCGGATTGAGCGCGGGGTCGACCGGATCCAGACCCGGCTCGCCGATCTCGAGACCCTGTACGACGTGGTGCACGAAGAGGTCGAGGAGACCGCCCTCGACGTCGCGTCCGCGCTGCGCACGGTGCGAACGGGAACCGGCGTGGTCGCGCGTCTCCGCCGGCTGCTGGTGCCGCAGCGCCGATGAGCGGTCGCCGGCTCGCGGCCGCACTCCTCGGGGTCGGCCTCGTCGTCCTCCTGCTTCCGGCGGACGCCCACGCCTGGACCCCGGGCACACACATCTATCTCGCCGAATCGGTGCTCGGCCACCTCCGCCTCCTGCCGGCGCCGGTGGCCGATCTGCTGCGTGCCTTCCCCTTCGACTTTCTCTACGGCAACATCGCGGCGGACTCGTCCATCGCGAAGAAGTACGCGCCGGTGGGGCGGCACTGTCACTTCTGGCACGTGGGCCAGGAGATCCACGACCTCGCGCCGAGCGACGCCCTCCGGGCCTTCGGCCTGGGATATCTCGCCCACCTGGCCGCCGACACTGTCGCCCATAACTATTTCGTTCCGCGCCAGCTGATGGTGACCAGCAGCACCGCGTCCTTCGGGCACTCCTACTGGGAAACGCGGGTGGAGCTGCACCTGGGCGACGCCTACGCCAAGGCCGCGAAAGCCGTCATTCTGCTCGACCACGCCCAGGCCGACCAGCATCTCGACCGGATCATCTCCCCCACTCTCTTCAGCGTGCGCACCAACCGGAGGCTCTTCCGGGGCATGGTGCGCCTGACCGAGACGGACAGCTGGCAGCGCGCGGCCCAGGCGGCACGGGAAGTAAGTCGCTGGGATCTGACCGACGAAGACGTCGAGCGCCACCTGGGGCTCTCGTTCGACCTCGTGGTGGACGTGCTGGCCGACAAGAACCCGACGGCCCGTCACCTCGATCCGTCCGGCGAAGTCCCGCTGGCCACCGCCAAGGAGCGGCGGCGCCAGGCGCTGCGCGATCTGGGCCGGCGGAACCGGGCGCGGCTACACGAGCTGGCGGAAGAGGCGTTCGGCGTTCCGCCGACCACGCTGCTGCACTGGCCGATGCTGGAGAACCGCCTGCCCTGGCGCCTGCCGGACGGCGCGCCCCCCCCGCGACTCCTCGCTGCGTCCGACGGGTGATCCTCCACGTCCTGCTCGCGGCGGGCGCCGCAGGCGTCTGGCCCGCCGCACCCCTCACCGCGCAGAGCCCGTCACCGTTTGACGTCACCACCCAGCCGGCCACGCTGGTGCGCGGGACCGTGGGGCTGATCACCGTGCGCGCGACGGCCGGAGAGCTCACGCCGTCGCTCGCCGGCCGCGCGGCGGACGAGCCGCTCCACTTCCGACAGGCGCGAAGCGGCGGGCTTACGGCGTTGATCGGCGTGCCGATCGAGGGCCCGGACTCGCTGGTGGTGACGCTGTTTCCGGCCGGCCCCGCGGGAGGCGACAGCGTAACGGTCACAGTCCGGGTCAAAGGCGGGTTCTACCGCAGCGAGCGGCTCGAGGTTGCGACCAAGTACGCCAAGCCGGACACGGTTTCACAGCGCCGTATCCGGGAGGAGATCGCGCGGGCCCGATCGATCTCACGCGCGGCGCATCAGACCCCCCGCCTCTGGTCCGAGCCGTTCCGGGCGCCGCGGCCGGGCCGAGTGACGAGCCCGTTCGGTACGGCGCGGGTCCTCAACGGCGAGGTACAGAGCCGGCATCTCGGCACCGACTTCGCGGGCGCCGTCGGCGCGGCGGTGGAGGCCGCCAACGCGGGCGTGGTGGCGCTGGTGGGGGACTTCTATCTGGCGGGGACGGTGGTGTACGTGGACCACGGCGAGGGAGTCGTCACCGGGTACTTCCACCTCAGTCGAGCCGAGGTGGTGCAGGGAGACACGGTGGCCCGGGGGCAGATCATAGGGCGGGTGGGCCAGAGCGGGCGCGTGACCGGGCCGCATTTGCATTGGATCGCGAGATACGGGAACATCTCGGTGGATCCGATGAGTCTCCTGCAACTGCGTGAACAGTGAGCGGTGAACTGTTTACTTGCCGTTGAGTCTCTCCACCAGCACGGGCTGCACCCCCTTGGGATCCGCCTTTCCCTGGCTCCTCTTCATCACCTGCCCGACGAAGAACCCGATCAGCTTGGCCTCGCCCGCCCGATAACGCTCGACTTCCTTGGGGTTCGCAGTGAGGACCTCGTCCACCCACCCCGCAAGGGCGCCGGTGTCGCTCACCTGGGTGAGACCGAGGGCCTCGGCAATGGCCCGGGTCGAGCCGGCAGACGGATCGGCCATCCTCGGGCTGGCGAAGACCTTCTTCGCCGCCTGGTTGCTGACAACGTTCTCCGCCACGAGGGCGATGAGCTCCGCCAGCCGGACCGGCAGCACCGCGAACCGCCCGGTCTCGTTGTACCCGGTCATCGCGTCGCCGGTCACCCAGCTCGCCGCGTGGCGGGCATCCGCACCGGCGGCGACGACCGCCTCGAAGTAATCGGCGATCGCCCGCTCCCGGGTGAGCTCGCCCGCGGCGTAGGCCGTGAGCCCGTAGCGGGCGACGAGCCGGTCGCGCTTGGCCTCCGGCAGCTCGGGCAGTGCCCCGCGCTGCTCGTCGATCCATGCCTTGCCTAGGACGAGAGGCGGGAGGTCGGGGTCGGGGAAGTACCGGTAGTCGTGGCTCTCTTCCTTGGACCGGAGCAGCTTCACCTGGCCGGTGCCCGCGTTGAAGAGCAGGGTCGACTGAACGATTCGTTGGCCGCCCTCGAGGAGCGCCACCTGCCGGTCGCGCTCGGCTTCCAGGGCCCGCTCGACGTTGGCGAAGCTGTTGAGGTTCTTCACCTCACACTTGGTGCCCAGGTTGGGGTCGCCCGACCGGCGGACGGACAGGTTGGCGTCCACGCGCAGACTCCCCTGCTCCATGCTGCAGTCGCTCACCTCGGCGTACACCAGGATCTGCTTGAGCGTGGTGAGATAGGCCCGGGCCTCCGCCGGCGAGCGGAGGTCGGGCTCGCTCACGATCTCGGCCAGGGGCGTGCCCGCCCGGTTCAGGTCTACCGCGGTCTTTCCGGGGAAGCGATCGTGGATCAGCTTGCCCGCGTCCTCCTCCACATGCAGCCGGGTGACGCCACAACGGATCCGGCCCCGCTCGGGCGACTCGAATTCCACCGCACCACTCAGGGCCAGCGGCTCATCGAACTGGGAGATCTGGTATCCCTTGGGCAGGTCGGGGTAGAAGTAGTTCTTGCGCGCGAACACGCTCCTCGGCTGGACGGTGCAGCCCAGGGCGAGGGCCGCGCGGGTCGCCAGACGGATGGCCTGGCCGTTGGGCACGGGCAGGGCACCCGGCAGGCCGAGGCACACGGGGCAGACGTTGGTATTGGGCGGGTCGCCGAACGCGGCGGAGCAGGCGCAGAACATCTTGCTCCGGGTGAGGAGCTGGACGTGGACCTCCAGGCCGATCACCGTCTCCCAGGCCATCAGCGTACCTCCTCGGTCGGCCGGAGGACTCGTTCGAGCGCCCCCGCCACCGAGAGCATGCGAGCCTCCTCGAAGTCCGGCGCAATCAGCTGGGCGCCGATCGGCAGGCCGCCGTCGCGCCCGACCGGCAGGCTCAGCGCGGGCAGCCCCGCGAGGTTCACGGGGCAGACGAAGATGTCCGCGAGATACATCTGCACCGGATCGTCGGTCTTCTCCCCGGCCTTGAACGGCGGCGTGGGCGTGGTCGGGGTGAGCAGGAGATCGATCCCGCCGGCAAAGGCCCGCTGGAAGTCCCGGGCGATCAGCGCGCGCACGGTCTGCGCCTTCCGATAGTAGGCGTCGTAATAGCCCGCGCTCAGCACGTAGGTGCCGATCAGAATCCGGCGCCGCACTTCGGGGCCGAACCCCTCGCCCCGGGTGGCGCGATACAGCGACCGGATGTCGCCGTCCGGGCCGACCTTGCGCCGGCCGTACCGGACGCCGTCGTAGCGCGCGAGGTTGGCCGCGGCCTCCGCGGGCGCGATGATGTAGTACGTCGGCACCGCGTACTTCGAGTAGGGCAGCGAGACGTCCTTGATGTCCGCGCCCAGGCTGCGGAGCGCCTTGATCGTCCGATCGAGCCCCGCGCGCACCCCGCCGTGCAGATCCGCGGGGAAATACTCCTTCGGCAGGCCGATCCGGAGCCCCTTGAGATCGGCCCGCGCGGCCGAGGCCGCGAGCGGAGGCCGATCGGCCCTGGTCGTGGCGTCCAGCGGGTCGGGCCCGCTCATGGTCTCGAGCACGCGGGCCGCGTCGTCCACCGTGCGGCCAAAGACCGAGATACAGTCGAGCGACGAGCCGAACGCCACCAGCCCGAAGCGGCTCACCCGGCCGTAACTCGGCTTCACCCCGACGACGCCGCAGAAGCTGGCCGGCTGGCGGACCGACCCCCCGGTCTCGGAGCCGAGCGCCACGGGCACCGCGCCCGCGGCCACCAGCGCGGCCGAGCCACCCGACGAGCCGCCCGGCACGCGGCTGGGGTCGAGCGGATGCTTCACCCGTCCGTAGGCCGAGTGCTCGGTGGAGGAGCCCATCGCGAACTCGTCCAGGTTCGTCTTGCAGGCCATGATCGCGCCGGCGGCACGGAGCCGCACCACGGCGGTCGCCTCGTAGGGCGATACGTAGCCGTCGAGGATCCGCGACGCGCACGTGGTCGGCGCGTCGGTGGTGACGATGTTGTCCTTCACCGCGATCGGCGTCGCGTGGAGCGCGCCCCGGGCGGGGCGCGCATCCACCCGCGCGGCCTCGGCATCCAGCGCCGCCTGCGACCAGTGGAGGGTCGCGTTGAGCCCGTCCGCATCCGCCTTGGCCAGGCGGATGCCGGTCTCGCGCGCGACGGCGGCGGCGGTCACAGGTCCTCCATGGCGCCGTGCCGCGGCACCAGGAAGAACCCGTCGGCGAACTCGGGTGCAAACGCCGCGGGTGGCCGCGCCAGCGGCACGGGACCGACCACGTCCTCGCGCAGCGGGGTAGCGGTGGGCCCGGCGACGAACGGCGCCGCCTTCGTATCCGAAGGGACGTCGTCCAGCTGGGCGACGTAATCGACGATGCGGTTGAACTGCTCCACCAGCTTGGGCAGCTCCTGCTCGTCCACCCCGATCTCCGCCAGTTTCGCTACGTGCAGCACCCCGTCCGGCCCGATGTTCATGCGCTCTCCCAGTCGCGCTCGAGGCCGGCGTAGGCCACGAGCAGTTGCTTGATGCCGACTTCGGCGTCATCGAACGCGACCTCCACCTTGAGATCGCGGCCGCCCCCGCTGAGTCCCCGGATGGTCCCGCTGCCGAACCGGCGATGGCGAACGCGCTCGCCCTTGACGTAGCGGGGCGCGTCCTGGGAGGCCTCTTCCACCGCCACCGGGGTGGATGCGACTGCCGGCGGGGTGCTCGGCTCCCGCGCCTCCCAGCGGCTCCGGCCCCCGCCCGACCGTCCGTCCCAGCCCGGCGCCCAGAGCGCGTTCGTGCGCCGCTCCTCGACCATCGCCGGCGGCAGCGCCCGCAGAAAGGCCGACGGAATCCCCGGCCGCAGCTCGCCGCCCCGGCGGCGAGCGCGGGCCCAGGTGAGATAGAGCTTGTCCTTGGCCCGCGTGAGTCCTACGTAGCAGAGCCGGCGCTCCTCCTCCAGACCGTCGGGCTGTTCCTCCGCGCGCGCCAGCGGGAAGAGCCCGTGCTCCAGCCCGGCCAGCACCACCACCGGCCACTCGAGCCCCTTGGCGGTGTGCAAGGTCATCAAGGTCACGCCCTCCTCCGCCCCGACGACCGTGTCGTTGGCCGTCAGCAGCGCCGCCTCCGCCAGGAAGCGCTCGAGCGGCGTGGAGGGGTCCTCCGAATCGGGTACCACCACCTCGGACCACTCGGCCGCGCTGGCGATGAGCTCGCGGACGTTCTCCCAGCGATCAGCCCCCTCCGGACCCTCGGCCAGGAGAAACGTCTCGTAGTCGAGGCCCCGCACCAGCTCCTCGAGCACCTCCGCCGGCGCCAGAGTGGCCGCGCGCGAGCGGAATCCGTCCACCAGCTCGGCGAAGCGGCGGAACGCCTCGCGCACGTTGGGCCGAAGGTCGGCGATCCGGTCGGCGATGCGGGCAGTCTCGAGCAGCGGATGCTTCCAGAGCTGCGCGGCACGGCCGATGGCGGCGATGCTCGAGTCGCCCAGGCCGCGGCGCGGCACGCTCACCGCACGGAGGAACGCCTCGTCGTCGGACGGGTTGGCGATCAGGCGGAGGTAGGCGAGCAGATCCTTTACTTCGCGCCGCTCATAGAAGCTGATCGCGCCGACAAGACGATAGGGAACCCCCGCCCGCCGAAACGCTTCCTCCAGCGCGCGCGACTGCGCGTTGGTGCGGTAGAGGACGGCCATTTCCCCGTAGGTCCAGTCGCTCGCCCGGGCCCGCCGATCGAGCTCTTGCACGATCCACTCGGCCTCGTCCCGCTCGTCCGCCGCAGCGACCAGCGTCACCCGCTCGCCGCCCTGCCGCCGGGTGCGGAGGGTCTTCCCCAGTCGGCCCTTGTTCTCGGCGATCACGCCGTTGGCCACGTCGAGCACGATCTGGGTCGAGCGGTAGTTCTCCTCCAGCCGGACGAGGTGAGTGCCGGGGAAGTCGCGCTGGAACTCGCGCATGTTCCGGACGTCGGCGCCGCGCCAGCCGTAGATCGACTGGTCGTCGTCGCCCACGGCGGCCACGTTCCCGTGCGCGCCCAGCCGCCGGATCAGCTGGTACTGTGCCTTGTTGGTATCCTGGAACTCGTCCACCAGGATGAACGCGAACTTCCGGCGATACGCCTCCAGCCGCTCCGGATGGCGGTCGAACAGCGTGAGCGGGTGCAGCAGCAGATCGTCGAAGTCCATGGCGTTCGCGGCCCGGAGCGCGGGCCCCATGGCCTCGAAGACGTCCGCCGCCACCCGCGAGAGCCGGTCGAGCGGCGAGCTCTCGGCCAGCGCGGCCGGCTCGAGCATCCGGTTCTTGGCGTGGGAAATCAGAGCCGTCACCGCGCGCGGAGCGAACAGCTTGGGCGAGTGGCCCCGCTGCTCCATCAGCCGCTTGACCAGGCCGAGCCGGTCGTCCTCGTCGTAGATCGTGAACCGGCGGGTGAACCCCAGCAGCTCGGCTTCCCGGCGGAGGAGCCGCGCGGAGAGCGAGTGAAAGGTTCCGATCCAGAGTCCGGACGGATCGCGGGCCAGGAGCCGGCCGATCCGCTCCTTCATCTCACCGGCGGCTTTGTTGGTGAAGGTGACGGCGAAAATCCGGTCAGGCGGGACGCCGTGGCGATCGATCAGGGTTGCGATCCGGGTAGTGAGCACCCGGGTCTTGCCTGAGCCCGCCCCCGCGAGCACGAGCAGCGGCCCCTGGACGTGCTCGACCGCCTCCCGCTGCGCGGGGTTCAGGCCTCGGGTCCAGTCCGGGGCGTCGGCCAGCTCGCTCAGGCCGGCGTCTCGGCCAGCGGAATGCGGATCAGGAAGCACGTGCCCTTGTCGCTCGGTTCGAGAGCCAGCTCACCCCGGTGTGCCTCTTCGACGACGCGGCGGGAGAGGGCGAGTCCAATGCCCCAACCGCCGCGCTTGGTGGTGATGCCCGGCTCGAAGATGTCGCGACGGATCTCCTTGGGGATGCCGGGGCCGTCGTCCAACACCCGGATCGCCGCGGTACGCTCGTCGCTCTCCACCCGGAGGATAATCGTTCCCGAGCGGCCCTGCAGCGCGTCGATCGCGTTCTTGACCAGTGCCTCGAGGGCCCACTCGAGCAGCACCGGATCGCCCAGCACCGTCGGACCGGCGCCGGCCGCCTCGACCCGCAGCTCGATCTGATTGGCCCACTTGGGGAGCCGGGGACGGAAATAGCCGGCCACGCGGTCGGCCAGCGCGCCCAAGCCGATCGGCTCGCGGGCCGCCGGGTTCCCGATGCGCTCGAACCGCCGCGCGACGCGGTCGAGCCGCTCGGCGTCCGCCGAGAGGAACTCGGCCAGGCCCGGGGGCGCTTCGGGGAGCGAGCGAATCCGCTCGATCCAGCCCTGGAGGCTGGTGAGCGGCGTCCCCATCTGGTGCGCCGCTTCGCGCGCCATCGCGACCCAGAGCCGGTCCCGTTGCGCGTTCATCGCGCTGCGATACGCAAAGACCGCCACGGCGACCATCACCGCGATGGTCAGCGCCTGCAGCAGCACGAGCGCGGTCAGCTGGAATCGGGCCGGCGGCGCGCCGTAGTGCACCGACCCGATGGTGGAGTCCACCACCGGCTGGCTCTGGCGATCCAGGCGCCCCACAAACTGCTGGAGGCGCGGGTCGTCGAGACTGGCGTCGAACGGGAGGTTGTCGTACGACGTGACTCTGCCCGACGCGTCGGTCACCACCAGCGGAATGCCGGAGGCGCGTACCTGCTCACCCAGGCGGAGCAAGGCTTCGAGCTCCGCGCCGGGGCGCGAGCTGTTGAGCCCGGTCAGCACCTCCGAGTAGAACCGGCTGGTGCTCTGGGCGTCCTCGCGGAAGTGGCGCACGATGAGCCAGCCGGTGCCCAGGCTCAGGCCGGCCAGCAGCGCCACGAGCCCGACGACCAGCGGGGGCGCGAGGCGCTCGAGCCGCGGCTTACGCGGGCGGCTCGAGGCGCGAGACGCCGACATACGGCACCAGCGTGTCGGGGAGGCGGACGGAGCCGTCGGCCTGCTGGCCGTTCTCCAGCAGCGCGATCAGGCAGCGCGGGAACGCGACCCCGGATGCGTTCAGGGTGTGGACGAACTCGGGTTTGGCCCCGGGCCCGGGGCGGTAGCGGATGCTCGCCCGGCGAGCCTGATAGTCGGTGAAGGTGCTCGAGCTCGACACCTCGAGCCATGCGTTGACGCCCGGCGCCCAGACCTCGAGATCGAACGTATGGGCGCTCGAGTTCCCCGTGTCTCCGGCCGCGAGATCCAGCACCCGATAGGGCAGCTCGAGCCGCTCGAGCACCGCTTCCGCGTGCCGGGTGATCAGCTCGTGCTCGGCCTCGGAGTCTTCCGGCCGGCAGAAGCGCACCAGCTCCACCTTGTCGAACTGGTGCACTCGAATCAGTCCGCGCGTGTCCTTGCCGTGCGCGCCGGCCTCGCGCCGGAAACACGGGGTCCAGGCCACATAGGCGATCGGCAGCTGAGCGCCCTCGAGCAGCGCACCGCGGTGGATGTTGGTGAGCGGGACCTCGGCGGTGGGAATGAGGTAGAGCTCGTCGTCCTTGGTGCGATACAGCTCCTCGGCGAACTTGGGCAGCTGCCCGGTGCCGAACATCGACTCCTGATTCACCAGGTACGGCGGGGCGATCTCGACGTATCCGTGCTCGCGGATGTGGAGATCGAGCATGAAATTGGCCAGCCCGCGCACCAGCCGGGCGCCCTGGCCGCGAAAGAGGGGGAACCCCGAGCCTGCGATTCGCGCGCCGGCGGGGATGTCCAGCAACCCGAGCGACTCGCCCAGCTCCCAGTGGGGCCGGGGCGCGAACCCCATGGCAGGCGCGGCGCCGCAGGTACGAACGACGCGATTGGCCGCGACGCCGCCCTCGGGCACCTCGTCCAGCACGAAGTTGGGCAGGAGGCTCAGCTCGCGGGTTACGTCGGCCTCCGCCGCCCGCACCGAGGCGTCGAGCGCTTTCTCCTCCTCGCCGGACGCCTTGAGCCGCACGAGCAGCTTGTCGGCCGGCTGGCGGGCCTTCTTGAGCCGGGCCACTTCCTCGCTCGCGGCTTTCCGCTCGGCCCGGAGCGTTTCGAAGCGCGTGAGGCTCTCCCGGTGCCGTCGATCCAGCTCGAGCACCCGTTCCACCTGCTGCGCGAGCCCCGGGTCCAACCGGCGAGCCAGATTCGCCCGGCCGGCCTCAGCGTCCTGCCGGAGCCGCCGCAGGTCGATCATGCGGGCTCAGCTGCTCGGGACGCCAGGCTCGAGATCGCGGAAGCCGCAATTGCGGTTGGCGAGGATCTCCATCTTAACCGTGCGGTCAACATCGTCGAGCGAGAGGATGTGGAGCTTGGCGTAGACCGGCACCCCCAGCGTGGTGCAGACGACGCTGCTCCGGGCGTAATACACCTGGTTGACCGCGATCGTGAGCGTGTCGAGCGACGTGTATCCGTTGAGCGGCGCCTGGGTGATCTGGGTGAAGGTCTGGTCCGCCAGGAACAGACCCGGCTGGAGGCCGGTCGCATTGCTGATGCCGAGCGCGGCCGCCGGCAGGAGCACGTGAGTCCCGTTTCCCTCGATGTTGTAGGCGAAGTCGAAGGCCGAGGTCTGGTCGGTCCGGACGACCGACGAGCTGGCGATGGCGAACGCGCTGGGCACGTCGAGCCCGGTGCCGACCAGGGCACCGAGGACCACGGTGTCGACGACATTCGTGAGCGTAGCGGTACCCAGGGGGTTGCCGTTACAGGCTCCGCCGGCCAGGCCCAGCGGAAGCAGCAGCACAATGAAGAGGAGGCGACGCATGAGACCGGAACACTAAGCCCCGTGTCGAGAGGGGTCAACCCGGCGTCATTGCTTGACTTCGCCCCACCCGACCCCTACGTTGCGCTCACCTTTTTTCCGCGCCCGCAGAGGGGGTCGTTTGAACGGTCTGGGAGAGGCGGTGCGGGGCTTCGCCGACCGCGCCGACGTGGCCGCGGTCGTTCTCTTGAGCGGTGACGGTCTGCCGATCCAGGCGGCCGGTCGCCGTCCGGTCGATGCGGAATCCGCGGCCGCGCTCGCCGCCACCTTCACCCGCCACGCCGGCGCCCTCACCGATGCCACCGGGCTCGGCGGCTTCGAGACCGCCGTGCTGGAAACCGACCGCGGGCTGGCGGTCGTGACCCGGGTCGGCACCGACTGGCTCGTTGTGCTCCCCGCCGACGACGCCGATGCCGGAGCCCTGCTGTACGATCTCCGTTGTCATCGCGCCGCCCTGCTGCCCCTGCTCTGACATGCTCGTCATTCCCTGGCTCCTGCGTCTGCGCCTCGCCGCCCGCGCCCCATGAGGTGGGCGGTCATCCTCGCCGGTGGGTCCGGCACCCGGTTCTGGCCACTCAGCACCCCCGACAATCCGAAGCAGCTCCTGCCCCTCACCGGTCCTCGCTCTACCGCCGAGGAGGCCGTGGCGCGTCTCGACGGACTCGTGCCTCGGGAGCGCGTGCTCGTGGTCACCGGCGCCGCGCTGGCCGCGCGCCTCGGTGAGCGGCTCGGGCTTGAGCGCGGCAATCTGCTGGTCGAGCCGCGGGCCGCGTCCACCGGCCCCGCGCTCGTGTGGGCGACCTGGGAGGCGCTTCGGCGCGATCCCGACGCCGAAGTCCTCTCGCTCCACGCCGACTGGTCCGTGGGAGATCCAGCGGCCTTCCGACACGCGGCGGATGAGGCCCTTCGCACCGCGCGCACGTTCGACCGGCTGGTGACCGTCGGCATGGTGCCGTCGCGCCCCGAGACCGGATACGGCTACATCGTCCCCGGCGCCGCGCTGGACGCGGTGGCGCACAACGTAGCCCGCTTCTCGGAGAAGCCGGACGCGGCCACCGCGCTCGACCTCATGGCCGCGGGCGCGCTGTGGAACAGCGGGCTGTTCGCCTGGACCGGCGCGACGCTGCTCCGGGAGATCGGACTCCGGACACCGGAGATCGCGCCGCATCTCGACTTCCTGCGGCGGGACGACGTCGCCGGGTTCTTCCGCGCCGTCACACCGGTTTCCATCGACGTCGGGCTGCTGGAGCGGAGCAACGCCGTCGCCGTGGTGACCGGCGCGTTCGCGTGGGACGACGTAGGCACCTGGGACGCCCTGACACGGGTCCGGCCGAAGGACACCGCCGGGAACGTCATCGTCGGCCCCGCAGTGGCGCACGAGTCGGCCGACTGCCTGGTCTGGGCCGAGGACGACGTCGTCGTGCTGCACGGGGTGAAGGACCTCATCGTCGTCCAAGCGAACGGCCGCGTGCTGGTGATGCCGCGCGAGCGTGCGTCCGACCTGAAGCGCCTGCTCGACGCGCTGCCGCCCGACGTCCGCGACCTGAGCGAGTGACCCCGCTCTTTCTGCTCGAGCCGGCCGCGCCCGGAGCCGCATGGGCGCCGTTCACCGGCGTGCGGCCCGTAGCGACGCTCCGCGCCGGGCTCTGGCGCATCCGCGAGCGGTGGGAACGCGCCCTCGGCCTGACCGCAGCGGGTATCCTCGGCGCGCAGGTCGAGGGCTTCCACGAAGCGGACGAGCCCCCGGTCGCGGCCCCCCACCCCGTCGACGGACCGGCCATCGTGGTCTCCAGCACGTTCGCGCCTTCGGGCCGAGCCATCGCGCTCACCCCCGAGGTGCGCCGGCTGGTGCATGGGGATGCGACGGTCGGCTGGGTCGTTCCGGCGGGCAAGCGCTTCGACCCGTCCGGCACGGGCGGGCCTGCGCTCCCCATCGACGGCCTGCCGCTCGCGGGGAGCTCCACCCTGCTCGACGCGCTGGATCGCCTGCTCCGCGACGACTGCGCGACGTTCCGCGGGCGCGGGGCGGCGGCGCCTGCTGGAGCGTTGGTCCTGGGCGACCCGACCGACGTCGTGTCGCTGGACGCCGTCGTGGAGCCGGGTGTGGTGTTCGACGTCCGCACCGGGCCGATCGTGCTCGAGACCGGCACCGAGGTCCGAAGTGGGACGAGGCTCGAGGGACCCACCTACGTGGGCGCGGGCACGCGGATCTTGGGCGGGTACGTGCGGGCCTCCGTGTTCGGCCCCCAATGCCGGGTGCGGGGCGAGATCGCCGCCAGCGTCTTCCTCGGTTACGCCAACAAGGCGCACGACGGCTTCGTGGGCGACAGCGTCGTGGGGCGCTGGGTCAATCTGGGCGCGGGCACCACGACCTCCAATCTGAAGAACACGTATGGCATGGTGCGGCTCGACGTGGCCGGCCAGCGGATCGAGACCGGTCGCCTGAACGTCGGCACCCTCTTCGGCGACCACGCGAAGACCGCCATCGGCACGATGCTGCCGACCGGAACGGTCGTGTCCGTCGGCGCGAATCTGTTCGGGGGGACGGTCCCCAAGTACGTGCCGCCCTTCGCCTGGGGCGTGGGCGGCGAGCGGATGACGGAGGACGGCTTCCTGCGGGTCGCCGAGCGGGTCCTGGCCCGGCGGGACGTGGCCTGGACCGAGGCCCAGCGGGAGTCGCTTCGCCGCACTTACCGGCGGGCCGCGGGATCATGACCCGGCTGTTCGCGCTCGGCTCGGGTTCCCGAGGCAACTGCTTCGCGCTCGCCAGCGACGGTGCGGTGCTCCTGATCGATGCGGGCTTCAGCGCGCGGGAGATCGCCCGGCGGGCCGAGGCGGGCGGCATGGCGCTCGAACAGGTGATCGGCATCGTCCTCACCCACGAGCACGGCGACCACGCCCGAGGAGCCGCCCGCCTCGCGAGCCGGCTGCGCGTACCGATCCTCACTGCGCCGGGCACCCACGCCCGGCTCCGGCCCGATGCCCGCCGGGCCACCCATCTTCCGCTCGGCCTCACCGCGGAAGTGGCCCTGGGCCCGTTCACCGTTCGGGCATGCCCAACCAGCCACGACGCGGCCGAGCCGCTCGCGCTGGCCGTCCACACTGCCGACGGCGCGCGGGTCGGCGTGGCGTACGACCTGGGCCGCGCGACGATCGCCACCCGCTATCTCCTCCGGGGACTCACGGCGATCGTGCTCGAGGCGAACCATGACGACGTCCTGCTCCGGACCAGCGGCTATCCCCCGGTCGTGCAACAGCGCATCGCGGGATCGGGCGGCCATCTGTCGAATCGGGCGGCGGCCGAGCTCCTCGCGGAGCTGCATCATCCCGGGCTGGGCGTCGTCGTGCTGGCGCACCTGAGCCAGCGGTGCAACACGGCCGCCGGGGCCCGCGCGGCGATCGAGCCGGCGCTCCGCCGGGTAGGGTTCCGCGGCACGCTGTACGTCGCCGAGCAGGACGCGCCGCTGCCGGCCATCGACGTCCGGCCGGCCGTACTCGAGCTCCCGCTCGCGCTCTGACGGCTCAGGAAGGAGACTTGTCGGGGTCGGGCGGGACAGGGATCGAATCCGGCCGAGGCGTAGCCGGGCCGATCCGGTCGAAGGTGATGGGCTCGTTGAGGTCGCCGCCGGACAGGACGAGCTGCTTACCCTTCAGCTTGAGCTTGTAGCTCACCCACTCGCCGCCCAGCGCCAGCAGCAGGCTGTCGGCCTTGAGCCGCCAGCGGACGGTCTCCTTCCCGTAGCTCGCGCTCGAATCCGCCCGCACGATAACCTGCCGGGGGCCGCTCTTCTCTCCCTGGTTGAGATCGAACTGCCACGTGCCGAGCAGGCTCGCGCCGGTGGCCGACGAAGTCTGCGCGTGGGCGTGGCTCATGAGGGCGGCGACGCAGAGGCACACGAGCGAGACGGAACGAACCATGAGTGTCCTCGATGAGGCGCGGCAACTCGGGGACGCGGCTTGGGGCCGCGGGCCGATGCGAGACGGAATAATATCGCCGGCCCGGGCGGAGGAACGAAACGCCCCGGGCTCGTGGCCCGGGGCGCTCGAACTTCGACTCCGTTGGGTGGGGCTTAGTACATCCCGCCCATGCCGCCCGGAGGCGCCGGCGGCGCCGGCTTGTCTTCCTTCTTCTCGACGACCACGCACTCGGTCGTCAGCAGCAGGCCCGCGATGGACGCCGCGTTCTGCAGCGCCGTGCGCGTCACCTTGGTCGGGTCGATGACGCCCGCCTTGGCCAGATCCTCGTACACGTCGGTCTGGGCGTTGTAGCCGAAGTTCTTGTCCTTCGACTCCCGCACCCGCGCGACGACGATCGAGCCCTCGGCGCCGGCGTTCTGCGCGATCATCCGGATGGGCTCCTCGAGCGCCCGGCGCACGATCTCGACGCCGACCTTCTCGTCCTCGGTGCCCTTGATCTTTTCCAGCGCGATCTGAGCCCGGAGCAACGCGACACCGCCGCCCGGCACGATGCCCTCCTCGACCGCCGCGCGGGTGGCGTGCAGCGCGTCCTCGACCCGGGCCTTCTTCTCCTTCATCTCGGTCTCGGTCGCCGCACCGACGTTGATCACGGCGACGCCGCCTGCGAGCTTGGCCAGGCGCTCCTGCAGCTTCTCCTTGTCGTAGTCGCTGGTGCTCTTCTCGACCGCGGCCTTGATCTCGTTGATCCGGCCCTGGATGTCGCCCTCCTTGCCCTTGCCGTCCACGATCGTGGTGTTGTCCTTGTCCACCACGACGCGCTTGGCCCGGCCGAGGTCGCTCAGCGTGGCGTTCTCGAGCTTGAAGCCGACTTCCTCGGAGATGACCTGGCCGCCGGTCAGCACGGCAACGTCTCGCAGCATCTCCTTACGGCGATCCCCGAAGCCCGGGGCCTTCACGGCGACGACCTTGAGCGTGCCGCGCAGCTTGTTCACCACCAGCGTGGCGAGCGCCTCACCCTCGACGTCCTCCGCGACCAGGAGGAGGGGCTTGCCGGTCTGGGCGACCTTCTCCAGGATCGGCAGCAGCTCTTTCATCGCCGAGATCTTCTTGTCGTGGATCAGGATGTAGGGGTCGTCGAGCACCGCCTCCATTTTCTCCGGATCGGTGACGAAGTAGGGCGACAGGTAGCCGCGATCGAACTGCATCCCGTCCACCGTCTCGAGGGTGGTCTCGAGGCCCTTGGCCTCCTCGACCGTGATCACCCCGTCCTTGCCGACCTTCTCCATTGCCTCGGCGATGAGATTGCCGATTTCCTTGTCGTTGTTTGCCGAGATGGTGCCGACCTGGGCGATCTCCTTCTTGCCCGCCGACGGGGTCGAGATGGTCTTCAGGTGCTCGACCACGGCCTCGACAGCCCGCTCGATGCCCCGCTTGAGCTCCATCGGGTTAGCGCCCGCAGTGACGTTCTTGAGGCCCTCGCGGAAGATTGCCTGGGCGAGCACGGTGGCCGTGGTGGTGCCGTCGCCGGCGAGATCGCTGGTCTTGGTCGCGACCTCCTTCACCATCTGAGCGCCCATGTTCTCGACCGGATCAGACAGCTCGACTTCCTTGGCCACCGTGACCCCGTCCTTGGTGACCGTGGGCGAGCCGAACTTCTTGTCGATGACGACGTTGCGGCCCTTGGGACCGAGGGTGACCTTCACCGCCTCAGCCAGATGATCGACGCCCTTCTTGAGCTTGGCCCGGGCGTCCACATTGAACAGCAGCTCCTTTGCAGCCATGCGAATCTCCTAGCGGTTGAAAGCGGCGTCGATTACAGCTTGGCGAGGACGTCGGAGGCCTTGATGATGATGACCTCTTCCCCATCCAGCGTGTACGAGGTGCCGCTGTACTTCCCGTAAATGACGGTGTCGCGGACCTTGATGTCGAGCGCGATTCGCTCGCCCTTGTCCGTGACGCGGCCGGGCCCGACGGCGATGACTTCGCCCTGGGTCGGCTTTTCCTTGGCGGTGTCGGGGATGTAGAGCCCGCCCCGCATGGCCTCGGTCTCCTCCGCCGGGAGGACGACCACGCGGTCCTCGAGCGGGTAGATCTTGAGGTCCTTCTTGGCCTTGGTCGCTGTTGCCATCCCGTGCCTCCAATGCCCTCTAGGCAGCTGTGATTAACTTGTTACGCTGTAGTGACTTGGCAGTCATGACTCGCGAGTGATTGGCACTCGGTGCAGCCGACTGCTAACCGGTCGCGCCAAAAGATAAGAAGACGCGTCCCCATGTCAAGCGTCCAAGCGGCCGCCCGCTTGACTTGCCTCCGCTCCCCGGAGATGTTGGGGGCGCCGCTTACCTTTGAAGCCCGTTTCCGAGGAGCCGGGGATGTCGTTGTTCGCTGCGCTCGCTGCCACGCTGACTCTTGCCGGTCCCGCAGGGCCCGGCGTTCCGCCGGTCAGCGTCAAGGTCGATTCCGCCAAGCACGAGGTCGTCATCACGACCGGCCCGTGGAAGCTGGCCAACATGCCCCCGATGGACCACGCGATGATGGACACGGGGGCCGACGCCCCCCTCCAGCGCTTCGCCTGGCCGGTCGATGGCTGGTTCCGGGGCTTCAAGTACGAGCTGGTGGACGAGCACGGGACCGTGCTGGACCGGCGGATCA
>JBGQIW010000027.1:0-27197 GCA_041498715.1 Gemmatimonadota bacterium
CACTCGGGCAAGATCCTCTCGGGCGGCGTGGACGCGAACGCCCTGCAGAAGCCGAAGCGGTTCTTCGGCGCGGCGCGCAACATCGACAAGGGCGGGAGCCTCAGCATCATCGCCACCGCCCTGATCGACACCGGCAGCCGCATGGACGAGGTGATCTTCGAGGAGTTCAAGGGAACGGGCAACTCGGAGCTGGTCCTGGACCGCCGGCTCGCCGACCGGCGCATCTACCCCGCGATCGACATCCAGCGGACGTCCACCCGCAAGGAAGAGCTCCTCATGGACAAGGACGAGCTCAACCGGGTCTACCTGCTGCGGAATTTCCTGGCCGACATGCCGCCGGTGGAGGCCATCGAGTTCCTGCTCGAGCGAATGAAGCGGACCAAGAACAACAAGGAGTTCTTCGCGACGATGGCCCAGTGACCGCGTGAACAGTGAACGGTGAACGGGGGGCTCCGGTGATCACCGGAGTCCCCCGTTTACCGTTTACCGTTTACCGTTCACCCGTCATGGCCATCCCTTCCACCGGCCGAATCCTCGGCGTTGACTGGGGCGAAGTCCGCATCGGCCTCGCGCTCAGCGACGAGACCCAAACCCTCGCGTCCCCGCTGGAAACCCTCGTGCGCCGGAAGGGCAAGCGCGTTCCCATGACCCGGCTGCTGGAGCTGGTCGCGGCGCACGGCCCCGTCGGGGTCGTCGTCGGGCTCCCGCTCACGCCCGCGGGCGACGAGGGCCCGAGCGCCGCCGAGTCCCGGACTCTCGCCAGCTCGGTCGGTGGGCGCACCACACTCCCGGTCGAGTTCTGGGACGAGCGACTCAGCACCGCTAGAGCGCTCCGGCTGGTGCGGGAGCAGGACGGCTCGACCCGGGGCCGGAAGGGGGATGTGGACGCGCTGGCCGCCGCCGTGCTGCTCCAAGGCTTCCTCGACGCCAGGCGGGCCGGTGGCCGGTAGACGCGACGGCGTGCGGGATCAGCGGGTCGCTGCGGCGGCTGCGGTGGCCCTCCTCACGCTGGTCCAGGGCGCCTGCCGGTCCCCCGCCCCCGGTCAAATTGAGCGCGTCACCGTGCCACCCAAGTCCCGCTTCTCCGCGGTCGCCGATTCCCTCGCCGCCCACGGCGTCATCCGCAGCCCGTTCTGGTTCAAGCTGGTCGCGCGGGTGAAGCACGTGGATCGCAACATCAAGGCCGGCGTGTACGAGCTGCCGCGGGACGCCTCGACGGGCGACGTCCTTCAGGCGCTGGCCGAGGGGCGCACCGCGAGCGCCAGGCTCACCGTGCCCGAGGGGCTCACGATTCCTGAAGTCGCGGCGATCGTCGCTGAGCGGGTCGGCATTCCGGCCGATTCGTTCGTCGACGCGGCGCGGGATACGGCTTTGGCCCGGGAGCTCGGCGTGCGCGGCTCGTCGCTCGAGGGATTTCTCCGCCCCGAGACCTACGCCGTGCCCCTCGGCTCCTCGGCGCGCGACGTCGTGCGGATGATGGTGGAAGGCTTCAACGCGGAATGGCGGCCGGAGTGGACCGCGCGGCTGGACAGCCTCGGCATGCGCCGGATCGAGCTGATGGCACTCGCGTCGATCGTCGAGGGTGAGGCGAGAGCCGACGACGAGCGCGAAACCATCGCCGGCGTGTACCGGAACCGCCTGCGTATCGGGATGCCGCTGCAGGCCGACCCCACGGTGCAGTACGCTATCCTGCTCGCGACCGGCCGTCGGAAGCCGCGGCTCTACGAGAAGGACTACCTCTTCCCCTCGCCCTACAACACCTACTTGCACCCGGGCCTGCCACCGGGTCCGGTCAATTCTCCAAGCCGCCGCAGCATCGAGGCCGCGCTGTATCCGACCCAAGTGCCGTACCTGTATTTCGTCGCGGGCCCGGACGGGCGGCACTTGTTCGGCAAGACCTACGACGAGCATCTCCGCAACGTCGCGCGCATCAGGAGGCTTGAGAAAAGCGTCAACAGTAAACAGTGAACCGGGAGCTCGGTCATC
Source organism: Gemmatimonadota bacterium (assembly GCA_041498715.1). Classification (GTDB taxonomy): domain Bacteria; phylum Gemmatimonadota; class Gemmatimonadetes; order Gemmatimonadales; family GWC2-71-9; genus DASQPE01. Next base: position 1,987 of record JBGQIW010000027.1, read on the forward strand.
ACCGAAGGCTCCTGTTCACGGTTCACTGTTCACGCAGTTCCAATATCCCCTCGCCGCCTCTTCGACGTCTCCCGCCCCGAGAATCCCCGAGACCACCGCCACCCCCGCGCCCCCCGCCACCCGCACCGCACTCGCGTCCTCCGGCCGGACGCCGCCGATCGCGACACAGGGAATCCGGCCAGCAATCGCCACGATCCGGCGGAACCCGTCGGCGCCAAGCGCCTCGCCCGCAGCGAGCTTGGTCCCGGTGGCGCGCCAGGGACCCACGCCCCAGTAGTCTGCCGCCCGCGCAACCGCAGCTTCGTCGGCGCTCCCAACCGACGCCCCCACGACAAACCCGGGAGACACGACCCGACGCGCCAGCACCACCGGCAGGTCATCCGGCCCGAGGTGCACCCCCGCCGCTCCCGCGGCCAGGGCCACGTCCAGCCGGTCGTTGACCAGCAGGGGCACCGGCACCGCCGCCACGAGCGCCCGGGCCGCCTCGACCAGCGCCCTGCCGGACGCGTGCTTGAGCCGGAGCTGCATCGCGGTGACGCCGCCCCGCACCGCAGCCTGGGCAAGGGCCACGAGGTCGCGCCCGGCCACGAGCGCATCGTCGGTCACCAGCATGAGCCGGACGAGCGACGCTAGATTAGGCGCCATGCCAGAGTCCCCAGGTCAGCGCATCCACGGCATCCGCGGCGCCACGACCGTCGAGCGGAACGACGCGCGGGAGATCCTCGACGCGACCGATGAGCTCCTGCGCGCGCTCATCGACGCGAACAATCTCCAGCCAGACGACATCGTAAGCGCGTTCTTCACGGTCACCAACGACATCGACGCCGCCTTCCCTGCCCGGGCCGCGGAAGACTTCGGGTGGAACATCGTGGCACTCCTGCACGCCACGGAGATTCCGGTGCCGGGCTCCTTGCCGCGCTGCATCCGGCTCCTGGTCCACGCCTACACGGCCCGCTCCCGCGCGGAAATCAAGCACTGCTACCTGCGGCGGGCCACGATCCTCCGGCCCGACCGCGCGTGACCGACGCTCGCGTCACCGCCCGCGGCGCCGACCGGTGGCGCGCGGGACACCCCTGGATCCACCGCAGTGAAGTCCGCGACGGACCCGGCGAGCCCGGGCTCGTGCGGGTGCGCGACCCGCGCGGGAAATTCATCGGCCAGGCGCTGTACTCGCCCGCATCCGAGATCCGGCTCCGCCTGCTCGAGCCGACCGACCGCACCGTAGACCGGGCCTGGTGGCGCGAGCGCCTCGCGGCGTGCGTGGCCCGCCGCGCCGGCATCGATGCGACCGCCTGGCGCGTGGTCCACGGGGAGGGCGACGCACTCCCGTCCCTCGTAGTGGACCGCTACGATCGCTGGATCGTGGCCCAGCTCCTGTCCGCCGGGCTCGAGACCCTGCGCGCCGACGTCATCGGCGCGCTGGTGGACGTGCTCGCGCCCGACGGCATCCTCCTCCGACACGACACGCCGGTCCGCCGGCGCGAGCGGCTGTCGGAAGAGACGCTGGTCGCCTGGGGCTCGGTGCCCGAGGAAATCGAGGTGCGCGAAGGCCGGGTTCGCTACCTCGCCGCCCCCTGGACCGGCCAGAAGACCGGGGCCTTCCTCGACCAGCGACCCAACCGCCTCGTGGCCGCCGAGCTGGCCCGCTCCGGCGGCCGGTCGCTCGACTGCTTTGCCTACCACGGCTCCTTCGCGCTGCACCTCGCCAGCCGGTCGGCCGAGGTGGTGGCCCTCGATTCGAGCGCCGAGGCGCTCGCGCGCGGCGCGGCCAACGCTCGGCTCAACGGCTTCGCCAACATCACGTGGCGCGAAGGCGACGCCTTCTCCACGCTCCGCGCCTTCGAGCGCGCCCGCGAGCGGTTCGACACGATCGTGCTCGATCCGCCCGCCTTCGCCAAGGGTAAGTCCACCGTGCCCCGGGCGCTCCGCGGCTACCACGAGATCAATCTGCGGGCGATGCGGCTGCTGGCCCCGGGCGGCCATCTGCTCACCGCTTCGTGCTCGTTCCACGTCCGTCGTCCCGAGTTCCTCCACATGCTCGCCGGCGCTGCTGCGGACAGCGGCCGGCGCTTGGTGCTCCGGTCGGTGCTGGGCCAGGGCGAGGACCATCCCGAGCTGCTGACCGTGCCGGAAACGGGGTACCTGAAGGGCGCGGTGCTGCGTGCGGAATAGGCCGTTCTGACACGTTGACTTGACCCGCTCGTTCCGCCAGCTTGCGGGGTCCGCTCGCCCCTCTCCGCCAATACGTCGCCTGAAGGATCGTACGATGGGACTGTTGGGCGCTCCGCCTAGCCCAGCCGCATGCTGACCGCCGCCCAAGCGCTTCGGGTGGAACGCCGCCGCCGGCCGCGGCCGTCCGCCAAGCAGCAGTACCACGAGTACATCCTCCAGAAAATCGAGGCGTACAAGAACTCGCTCCAGCGGGATCAGTTGCTGCGGCTGGGCGACGAGGCCAACCAGGAGCTCCAGGCGGCCGCCGAGGGACAGTTCGTCCTGACCGAGATCCTGATGCTCGACAGCGTGGACGAGCTGATCAAGCGGCGGCTCAAGCTCAAGCCGTTCAGTAAATGGAAGACCTGGATCAAGGCCCTGCGGGTAGCGCAGCGGGAGCCGACGCACTGGGGGCTCGAGCCGGAGTGTCCGGTGGCCGCGCTGCTCCGCCGGCTCGAGCACGAGGACGAGGCTGTGGTCGTCGGCGGCGCGGCCGACGGCGCGGCCTTCCTCCTCGCCGCGCACGAAGTGCCTGTGACCTTCCTGGCCGGCGACCTGGGGAGCGTAGACCGGGTGGAGTCCCGGGTAGAGGACGAGTCGCTCGCCGTGCAGGTCGTGGCAAGCGTGGTCGACTTCGAGCTCTGGTGCCCGCCGCTCCCCGATGTGATCGCGATTACGGTCCTCGACGCCGGCGAGGTGGGCGACCTCGATCCGATGATCCGCTCCGGGCTCATCGCGGCCCTCCAGTCCCGCACGCCCGACGCGGGCGTCCATGTCCTGCTGCCGGGTCGGGGCCGCATGGCCCCGGAAGCCCTCCTCCATCTTTACGACGGCTGGGTCCGCGAGGAGGTCGGCAAGCCGCGCCGCCGGGGGTCCCGATCTCACGGGATCGTGCTGGCCCGCACCTCGGCTGAGCCCAAGGCGGTCAGGCCGGACGGCGTCGCGGTGTGCTGAGGGCGTCAGGGCCATCTGCCTTCCCTTGCCAGCGGTCGCGTTCGCCTCTAAACTCCGCCGAATGGACCACTTGCGAACGTCGCCATGCCCACGCTGACCATCGATGGCACCGCGGTTCCCTTCGAGCCCGGCGCCACGATTCTTGATGCAGCCCGGAAGGTCGGAATCGACATTCCGACCCTCTGCTGGTATCCGAAGCTCCCCACCGTCGCCAACTGCCGCATCTGCCTGGTCTCGGTCCAGGGACAGGGCAAGCTGACCCCGGCCTGCTACACGCCGGCGGCGGAGGGGATGGTCGTGGAGACCGACTCCAAGGCCGCGGTGGAGAACCGGCGCAGCGTCCTCGAATTCCTGCTCGAGCGCTACCCGGGCGAGCACCTGGCCAACGGCGGACGGGCCCATCCGCGCAACGAGTTCGAGCAGTACGTCGTCCGCTACGACGTGCCGGTCCGGACCCGCCGGGACCTCCCGCTCCGCACCGGCGACGAGCGGCCGGGCGACGTGATGATCCAGCACGACATGAGCCTCTGCATCCTCTGCACCCGCTGCGTCCGGGCCTGCGAGGACATCCAGGAGGTCGGCGTGCTGGACGTGGCCGAGCGCGGGGCCACGACCCAGATCATCGTCGGCGGTGACGGCGACCCTGATCACGCCGGCTGCACCTGGTGCGGCGAGTGCGTCCGCGTCTGTCCCACCGGCGCCATCTTCGAGTTCATCCCCAAGCAGCGCTTCGGCTCGGAGGCCGTGCGGGAGCCGGACACCGTCGCCCGCTCGGTCTGTCCGTACTGTGGCGTCGGCTGCCAGATCGATCTGCAGGTGAAGGATGACCAGATCATGCGGGTCACCTCGCCCTGGATCGAGGAGCGGAGTCCCAACCAGGGCTCCACCTGCGTGAAGGGGCGCTTCGGCTACGACTTCCCCCAGCACCGTGACCGGCTCACCCGACCGCTGATCCGGAAGGGCTGGGCCCACCAGGAAGGCCGCTGGATCTGGCAGGGTGAGTGGCCCCGGTACCGCGAGGGGCCCTGGAGCACCGTGGAGGAAGCGGGCGAGCGGGAAAAGCCGCGTCCGCCCCACCGGAGCGTCGGCAAGCCGCCGCAGACCGGCATGCCGGTGCTCGGGGAGTACGACGTGCGCGACCGGGTGGCCACACCCGCGGGCTGGTTCAGCGCCTTCCGGGAGGCGACCTGGGAGGAGGCGATGAGCCTCGTCGCGCAGGAGCTGCTCCGGATCAAGCAGGAGCACGGCTCGCGCGCCCTCGCGGCCCTCTCGTCGGCCAAGTGTACCAACGAGGACAACTACCTCTTCATGCGCATGGTGCGAGGCGCGCTCGGCACCAACAACGTCGATCACTGCACCCGGCTCTGCCATTCGAGCTCGGTCGCGGCCATGAGCCGGGCGCTCCACACCAGCGCGGCCTCGGGCTCCATGCGGGAGATCGAGGAGGCCTGCGACGTCATCTTCATCGCGGGCGCCAACACCACGGAGACCCACCCGGTCTTCGGCGCGCTGATCAAGCGGGCCGTGGCCAAGGGCGCCAAGCTGATCGTCGCCGACGTACGCCGCACCGAGCTGGCGACCCTGGCGAACGTGCACCTGCAGATGCTGCCCGGCACCGACGTCGTCCTCTTGAACGCGATGCTGAACCACGTCATCGCCACGGGCCTCGCCGACCGGAAGTTCATCACGGAGCGGACCCGCGAGTTCGAGAAGGTCAAGGTCGCAGTGGAGCGGTACACGCCCGAGATGGCGGCGAAGATCACCGGCATTCCCGCCGCCACCATCCGGGCCGGCGCGGAGCTGTACGCCCGCGGGCCCAACACGTCCACGCTCTGGGCCATGGGCCTGACCCAGCACAACACCGGCACCGACATCGTCGCGAGCCTGCTCAACCTCATGCTCGCCTGCGGCATGATCGGCCGCTGGGGCGCGACGATGCTGCCGATCCGGGGCCAGAACAACGTGCAGGGCGCGAGCGACGTGGGGGCGATTCCGTTCGCCTACACCGATTACCGTCCGGTCACCGACCCCGCCAATCGCGCGGAATACGCCAAGGCGTGGGGGGTGCCGGAAGAGTCGCTGTCGCTCAAGGACGGCATGATGGTGACGGAGATCGTCCAGGACGGCAGCCCGATCCGCGGCATGTACATCATGGGCGAGAACCCGGTCATCTCCGACCCGAACATCGCCCACGCCGAGGAGTGGTTCCGGGGCCTGGAGTTCCTCACGGTGCAGGACCTTTTCCTCACCGAAACCGCGCGGTGGGCGGACGTCGTCCTCCCCGGCTCCTCCTTCGCGGAGAAGGAAGGCACCGTCAACAACACCGACCGGCATATCCAGTTGATGACGCCCGCGCTCCCGCCGCCCGGTGAGGCCCGCCGTGACCTCGATATCCTGGTCGACCTCACCCGCCGCCTCGGGCTCCGCACCGAGTTCTCCGGCGCGGGCGACGTCATGGCCGAGATCGCCTCGGTGACGCCGTCGTGGCGGGGCGTGAGCTACGACAAGCTCCGCCACCACGGAGGCTCGCTCCAGTATCCCGTGCCTGATGCGGAATCCCTGGGCACCGCGTTCCTGTTCGCCCACACCTTCCCGACGCCCGACGGCCGCGCGCTCTTCGTGCCGGTCGAGTATCTCCCGCCCGACGAGCTGCCGAACGAGGAGTTCCCGTTCGTCCTCAACACCGGCCGCCAGATGTATCACTGGCACACCGGCACGATGACCCGCCGCTCGGCTGGTCTGGATTCGCGGGAGCCGGTGCCGGTGGTCGAGATCAACCCGGAGGACGCCCGGGACATGGACGTGCAGGAGGGCGACACGCTCCGGGTCACGTCCCGGCGCGGCTCCATCCTGATCGGCGCCCGGCTCTCGGACCGGCAGGCGCGCGGCCAGATCTTCATCCCGATGCATTTCCGGGAGGCCGCCGCCAACCTGCTGACCAATCCCCAGCTCGATCCCTACGCGAAGATCGCCTCGTTCAAGGTGAGCGCGGTCCGGGTCGAGCCGGTGCGCGAGACCGAAGAGCGGGAGATCGAGGAGCAGCTCCCCGCCCTGGCCTGACGGCCCCACCCGAACCGACACTGATGCGAGCTCTCGTGAAGGAGTCGGCCGGCCCCGGCATGACCCTGCGGGACGTTCCCCGCCCGACTTGCGGGCCGAACGACGTCCTCATCCGGGTACGCCACGCCGGCGTCTGCGGCACCGACCTGCACATCTGGGAGTGGGACAGCTGGGCGGCGGGACGACTCCGGCCGCCGGTCGTCGTCGGGCACGAGTTCGCCGGCGAGGTCGCCGAGCTGGGCAGCGAGGCCCGGGCCGCGGGACTCCTCGAGATCGGGGACCTCGTGACCGCCGAGGGACACATCGTCTGCGGCCACTGCCTCCAATGCCGCACCGCCAGCGCCCACCTCTGCCAGCGTACCCAGGTCATCGGCGTCGATCGCGACGGCGCGTTCGCCGAGTATATCGCGATGCCGGTCTCCAACGTCATGCGGCTCGACGGCATCCCCACCGAGATCGGGGCGATCATGGACCCGCTCGGCAACGCCGTGCATACCGTGCTCGAGGCCGATGTCCCCGGCAGCACCGTGCTGGTGATCGGCTGCGGGCCCATCGGCTGCTTCGCCGTGGGCGTCGCGCGCGCAGCCGGCGCATCGCTGGTGCTGGCGAGCGACTACAACCCCCGCCGGCTCGACATCGCCCGCTGCATGGGCGCGCACGTGGTCCTGAACCCCTCCGAGGACGACGTGGTCGCCCGGGCCCGCGAGCTCACCCAGGGCGATGGCGTGGACCTCGTCTGCGAGATGAGCGGGCACCCGTCGGGCCACGCCCAGGCCTTCGCCGCCGCGCGCCTGGGCGGCCGGGTGAACTTGCTCGGCACGCCCAGCCGGCCGACCGAGGTGGACTTCGCCCGCGACGTCATTTTCAAGGGACTCACGCTCTACGGCGTCAGCGGACGGAAGATGTACCGGACCTGGGATCAGATGCGCCGCTTCCTCCGAGCCGGACAGCTCGATCCCCGGCCCGTGGTCACCCATCGGTTCCCTCTGGCCCGGATCGCCGACGCGATCCAGGTCATCAAGGAAGGCCAGGCGGGGAAGGTGATCCTGGAGATCGGAGCGTGACCCGCGCGGTCGAGGCCAGCGCGCTCGAGCGGCGGCTCGAGGCCGAGCTGGAGGAGTTCCGCCGCACCGGCGTGTACAAGCGGCTCAACCATCTCGAGGGCCCCCAGGGCCCCGTCGTTCGGATGGAGGGTCGGGGTGACGTCCTTATCCTCTCGTCCAACAACTACCTCGGCCTGAGCGCCCAACCCGAGGTCGTGGCCGCCGGCAAGGCGGCCCTCGACCGGTTCGGGGCGGGCACGGCGTCGGTGCGCTTCATCTGCGGCACGTTCACGGTCCACCGGGCCCTGGAGCAGGCCTGCGCCCGCCTGGTCGGGACCGAGGCTTCGTTGAGCTTCGTGAGCTGCTGGAACGCGAACGAGGCGGTGCCCGCCACACTGCTGGGCGAGGACGACCTGGTCCTGAGCGACCAGCTCAACCACGCCTCGATCATCGACGCCATCCGCCTCGCCAAGGCCATCACGAAATGCCAGACCGGCGTGTTCCGCCACGCCGATCTCGCCGATCTCGAGGAGAAGCTTCGCGCCGCGAAGGACCGGCGGGTGCGCATGGTGATCACCGACGGCGTGTTCTCGATGGAAGGGGCCATCGCCAAGCTGCCGGAGCTCGTGGCACTCTGCCGCCGGTACGAGGCGGTCCTGGTGGTGGACGATTCCCACGCGACCGGCGTGCTTGGCGCCACCGGGCGGGGCACGGCCGAGCATTTCGGGATGCTGGGCGAGGTGGACATCATCACGTCCACGCTGGGCAAGGCGCTGGGCGGCGCGGCCGGCGGGTTCGTTGCGGGATCGGCCGCGGTGTGCGACTATCTGACCCAGCGGGCACGGCCGCAGCTCTTCTCCAACGCGCTGCCGCCGACCGTCGCCGCGAGCGCCCTCGCGTCCGTCGAGTACCTCGAGGCGCATCCGGAACGAGTCGCCACGCTCAGGGAGAGCGCCCGCTACTTCCGCGAGCAGCTCCTGGCGCTCGGATTCAAGCCCCTGGCCGGCGAGACCCCGATCGTGCCGGTGATCGTGGGCGAGACGGCGTTCGCCATCCGGCTGAGCGAAGAGCTGCTGAGCGAGGGCGTGTTCGTCACCGGGTTCGGCTTCCCGGTTGTGCCACAGGGGCAGGCCCGCGTGCGCTGCCAGATCTCGGCGGCACACACGCGGGAGCACCTCGATCGGGCGCTCGCGGCCTTCAAGAAGGTGGGGGAGCGGCTGGGGCTTATCTAGGCGGGTGCGGGCCTGCTCTTTGCACCCCCGATCGTGCAAATTTGGTCGTCCGGTCCTGATCGTTGCCGGCGATCTACTTCGTAACGGATTCTAGAACAAGAGTTTAGCGAGTACCGTCCGGCGACGGCTGCACCCGGCGGTCCGTGGCACTCCACGGGAAGTTCTGCAATTTTCCGGACCGGTCCGATCCTCGGCCGCCAACACCCAGGGAGGCAGTCTGATGAGCAAGGTCACCCGCAGCATGTCGGTCGCGGCGCTGGCACTGTGCCTCGGCGCGTCGAGCCTGGCCGCCCAGGGGCCGGTTCAGGGCGACTTCCAGTGGTACGTCGGCGGGCAGGCGGGCGTGCTCATCTTCCGGACGCCGGCCCAGACCCGCGGCGGCATGTTCATGGCGGGGGCGCACACCCTCATCACGGCCCGGCGGACCGCCCTCCTGCTCTCGGTCGAAGAGGGCGTCGGATCGAACGAGCAGAGCGCCTACTTCGATGCGACCGGCACCACTCAGACGGTCCAGTTCAACGACATCCGCAAGTATTCGGCGGTCCTGCTGGCGTTCCCCATCCGGTCCGCCGCTCAGCCCTATCTGGGCATCGGCGTCGGGATCCTCCATGCCGTGAACCCGCAGCCGACCGGGACGGCGTTTGCCACGCCCGCGGCGCTGGCCCAGGCGCAGCAGGACGCCGCCGAGCTCGGCAGCACCGGCTTCGCGACGGTTGTGGGTGGGCTTCAGTTCAAGGTCGGTCGCCTGGTCGCCTTCGGGCAGTACCAGCTGACGTCGGCTCAGGGGGACAAGACCACGGAGAGCGGCGCTTTCGGGCGGCTGATCGTGGGCTCCACCCACACGTTCAGCGGCGGGCTCCGGATCAGCCTCGGGAGCTCCCGGGAAACACCGCGCTCCGGTTACTGACGCTCCGGCGCGACGCCCAGGATGACCCCGCGGCCGTGAAGCGGAGCGGCCAGTCGGCCGCTTTCGTGATACCGATCCGCGGGGTCACGTCCACCTCGCCCTCCCAGCCGTCCGGCTCGAGCACCACGACCCGCGAGCCAGCCATCATCCGTCCGTCCAGCACCCTGCGCGTGATCCCGAGCGCCTGACACAACCGGCCTGGCCCGGCGCAGAGGTACCGGTCGCCCACGGGCCCACGACGTCGGCGCATGACCTCGAGCCCCGTCAGCGGCTCGACCGCCCGCAGCAGCACCGCGCTCCCGTCTCCCCGCGCCCGACAGACCAGATTGGCGCACCAATGCACGCCGTAGGAGCGGTAGACGTACCAGCTCCCCGGTGCCCCGTAAAGCGCCTCGTTCTGGGCGTGGCGGCGGTGCCGGTACCCGTGCGACGCAGGGTCGTCGTACCCGAGGTAGGCCTCGGTCTCGATCACCCGGCCCGTGGTTTGCCGCCCGCTGGCGGATGACACGATGACCAGTCCGACCAGCTCGCGCGCCACCGTGTCGGCCGGGCGGGCGAAAAACCGAACGGGCAGCGTCGCTGCCCGTCGCGGTCTGCTCATTCCGCCTTTTTCTTGACCCGCGGCCGCGGCCGGCGCTTCGGCGGCGGTGCAGCCTCGCCGGTCGGTTCGGGCGCCGCCTCGCCCGGCGCGTGCCCCTCAGCCTTCGGCGCAGCCGGACGCCTGCCCCCGCGACCCCGTCCCCTCGCGCGCGAGGGCTTGGCGCCGTCCGCCTCCGCCTCTGGCGGGGCGGCCTCGGGCGCTGGGCTCTCAGGCACCACTCCGATGAGCGGCACCTGGCCGGCACGGACCCCGCCGCGCGACCCGCGGCGGAACCGGATGCCCGGGCGCTGGCCGTTCCCACTGCCGACACTGCTCTCGATCGGCTCAGCAGTGGGCTCGGATGGCGCGGCGGAACCGGTGACCGCGGCTGCCGGCGGAGCGGCGGCGGCGGCCGGCGGCGGCGCCGAGCCGTCATGCCGGTGGGGTGCCACCTCGTACTCGTTGTCGCCGACCTTGCGGACGTCGGCCACTTCGGCGTCGTTCGCCTGCCGGAGGAGCCGGAGAAAGCGGCCGGGCTCGAGCAGTGGGTCCTCCCGTCCGAACAGCGCCACCATGCGCAGGCGGAGCGCATCGTGGGACACGGGCGGCTTGAGCTCGCTCAGCGCGCGAGCGATGAGCTGGAACGCCGCCGCCAGCGTGAGCCCGCCATCGCGCCGGACCTCGCTGGCGCGCTCCCGCTCGGCCGGCGGCCGGGACGGCTCCGCCGCGGGCCGTTCCCGGTCGCGACCCCGGCCCCGGCCTCGTCCCCGTCCCCGTCCCCGTCGCTCGCCCTCCTCGGCCACCGGCCGGGCGGACTCGCGGCCCGGCTCGGGCGGCGCCGGCGCCGCCCCGGCGGGCGCCACCTCGTACTGCCCGTTGTCCATCTTCGTGACCTGCACGACGCCCCGCTGGCCCGCCTCGACCACGAACTTGCTGAACCGGCTGAATCCGGCATTCTTCTCGTCGAAGTTCGGATCGATCTGCTGCATGACCTGCTTGAGCCGGTCGGAGCGCATCACGTCGCCGTTGCGTACCATCTGGCCCACGGCCTCGCGCGCCAGCTCCCACGGGTCACGCTGGACCGACGGCGTGTCCACTTCCTTGGTGAGTCCCGCGAGGTCGCTGTAGGAGTAGTACTCGTCGCAGTTCTGGATCAGCAGGTCGCTCGCCGATTCTCGGATCCCGACGCCGATCACGTACTTCCCGTACTCCTTCAGCTTGATGACCATCGTCGAGAAGTCGCTGTCTCCCGACATGATGATGAACGTGCCGATCTCGGGCCGGGTGAACACCAGCTCGATCGCGTCGATCGCAAGCCGGATGTCGGTCGCGTTCTTCTTGCTGGTGCCGAACGCCGGCGCGAAGATCAGGTCGATCGACGACTCGGACAGCGGGACGATGTACTGGGGATAGCGGCGCCAGTCGGCGTAGGCCCGCTGGACCGCCACTTTGCCTTTGATGATGTCGCTGTTGAGAAGGGTGCGCAGCTCCTTGGTCAGATCGGAGCGGATGCCGAGGGTGACGTTGTCGAAGTCGATCAGTAATGCCGCGTTCGGCGCGTGCACCGTCGGTGTGGGCAGGTGCCGATTGGGACGGCTCATTGGTTGGGTCACGTAGCGCTCAGTTCCAGGCCCACAACCCGCGTGAGCTCCCGCCGCTTCACCTTGCCGGACCCGGTCAGCGGGAACGCGTCGAAGAAGCGTACGAGGTCGGGGACCTTATAGTCGGCCAGATGGTCGCGACAGAACTCCTTGAGCTCGTCGCCGGTCACGATCGCGCCCTCCACGGGGACCACGCACGCGCAGACCAGCTCCCCGAGCACATCGTTGGGAATGCCGACCGCGCAGGCGTCGTCCACGCCGGGGTGGGCGCGAAGCACGTCTTCCACTTCGCGGGGCGAGACGTTGCTGCCGCCCCGGATGATCAGCTCCTTGCGGCGACCGAGGATCTGGAGAAAGCCGTCCTCGTCGATCGCCGCCAGGTCGCCGGTGAGAAAATATCCGTCCGCGGTCATCGCGCGGCCGGTCTCGCCCGGCATGCGGTGATAGCCCAGCATGAGGTTGGCGCCCTTCACCGCAAGCTCGCCGACCACCTCGGGACCGTGGAGCGCGCCGGTCGTGATGTCCACCACCCGGACATCCACACCTGCGAGCGGCCGGCCGACGGTCGTCGCGCGCTTCTCGGCCGGGTCGCCGGCGCGCGTCATGCTGACCGTCGGGCCGGTCTCCGTCAGCCCGTACGCCACTTCCACGTCGCACCACGTGCGGATCCGGCGCGCGAGCTCCGGACTCACGGTGCTGCCCCCCACGATCCCGGTCCGCACCGACGCCAGATCGCTCCCGGCGAAATGCGGATGTCGCATCAGCAGCTCGAACATCGTCGGGACCCCGTACACCACGGTCACCCGCTCGCGCGCGATGAGCTCGAGTGCGGCGCCGGCGTCGAAGCGCTCCTGCAGGACCAGCGTCCCTCCGAACGCGACCGTCCCCACGACGATGCCGAATCCGAACACGTGGAACCCCGGCACCGACGCCAGCACCCGGTCGGCCTCGCGCAGGCCGAGCCCCTCGCCGGTCCGCCGCATCGCGTCGATCACTCCACGGTGCGCCAGCACCACGCCCTTGGGCTTCCCCATCGTCCCCGAGGTGTAGAGGATGGCGAGGGGCAGCGCCGGAGCGTCGAGGCGCGCCGGCGGCTGGGGCGGGCCGCCCTTGGCCACGAGATCCTCGAACCGGTACACCCGGTCCTCGTACCAGCGCTCCTCGGCCCCCACGGTCACCAGCGCCCTGAGCTCCGGCAGATCGGGGAGCATCTCGTCGAACAGCTCGAGGAAATCCTGCCCGGCCAGCGTGTCGGGCACCACGACGGCATTGGCCTCGCTCTGGCGCAGCTGGTATTTGAGTTCGTGGAAGCTCAGTCCGGGATCGAGCGGGACGAGCGTGAGCCCGAGCCGCGCGCCGGCGAGCACGGCGATGACCCACTCGGGTTGGTTGGGAAGGTCGACCGCGAGCCGATGTCCCGGCTCGAGGCCGAGGGCACGAAGCGCGGCGGCCAGCCGGGTGACCTGCTCCCCGACCTGGCCGTACGTGAGACGGCGGCTGCCCGATACCACGAACTCCCGGCCAGGGTGGGCCTGGGCCCTATCCCCGAACAGCTCGCCGAGATGCAGGCTCGCCAAGAACTGCCTCCGAGAGTAGATAGCCCACAAAGGTAAACGGTGAACGGTGAACGGGGGACCCCGGCCTGGGAGCCCCCCGTTCACTGTTCCCTGTTCACCGTTCACGCAGTTCTCACCCGATCATCCCCTCGCCCGCCTGCGGCAGCTCCAGGACGAAGTAGAATCGTGTCCCGTGCTCCGGCGAGGTCTCGACCTGCAGGGCGGAGCCCATCGCTTCGACCAGCTTCCGACAAATCGAGAGACCGAGACCCGAGCCGGAGAAGGCGTATTCGCCCGGCTTCTGGCGGCGGCGGAACGGCTCGAACAGCGTGGCCATCGACTGCGGCGGTATACCCCGCCCCGTGTCGCGCACCGCGAACTCGACCGCGCCCGCCGACACCTGTCGCGCCGACACTTCCACGAACCCCTCGGCCGTGAACTTGAGGGCGTTGGTGGTCAGGTTGAGCAGCACCCGGCTCAGCGCCACCGGGTAGCCGACCCGGAAATCGGCCTCCGGCGGGGAGAGCCGCACCGACAGCGATTTCTCCTCGGCGATGGGCAGGACGATGTCGCGGACCGATTCCAGGATGTCGCTGATCGAGAACGGGATCGGATCGAGATCGACGAGGCGATCGCCTCCGCGCGCGAGCTCGATCACGTCGCTCGCCACCGAGCTCAGGCCGAAGGCCGCGCTGTAGATGAGACCGAGCTGCCGCTCCTGGACCGGGTTCACCGGACCGCTGCGGGCGCGCTGGAGGGTCTCGGCCAGAAACAGGATCGAGGTGAGCGGCGAGCGGAGGTCGTGGGCGACCTCGACGACGAGCTCGAGCCCATCGGGCCCGCCAAGCCGGTCGGTGAAGCGCTGCGACCAGTCCACCTCGAGCCGCTGGGTGACACGCTCGACCGCGCCGAGCAGACGGAGCGCCTGGCTCGGGTCGGGCGGGGGCGCGAGCGTCAGCAAGCGCTCCAGCAGGGCACCGCGGATGAGGCCGAGCAGCCGCCGCGCGAGGGCGCTCCGCGGCACGAGCCCCATGTCCGGCTCCTGCCCGATCGCGGCTTCGCGAATGGCGGCGCATAGATAGGCGACGTGGGCGGCGACTTCCTCGGCGGACGCGGCGTGCTCGACGACGCTCTCCCACCGCGACTCGACCGCCAGCACACTGTCGCGCAACGCTTCCCAGACCGGGGGAGCGAGACCGCCCCCCGACGGTCCTTCGGGGTCCCACACACGCGGCGGGGCGGCGTACGCCGGCCCCGACGTGCGCCGGCGCTCCCCGCTCGTGGAGTGGGGCAGCGCCGTCTCCGACTTCACGCGGGCGTCCCCGGGCTCTCGTCGCGGTGGAATTCGTGCTTGTCCATGAGGCGGTAGAGCGTGGTCCGGTCGATGCTCGCGAGCCGGGCCGCCTTCGACATGTTTCCGCCCGCGCGGCTGACCAGCCGGCCCAGGTATTCGCGCTCGAACTGCGCGACCACCCGGTCCTTGGCCGTGTGATATGCCTCGTCCATGACGCCGGCCGGAGCGGCCGCCTGGGACGGCCAGTCGGTGGCGTCATCGTAGATGGGAATGTCGTTGGGCTGGATCACCTGGTCCGGCTCCGCCAGCACGGCCACGTGCTCGATCACATTCTGCAGCTCGCGAACGTTGCCGCGCCACGCCCGCGACCGCAGGAAGCCAATACTCCCCTCGCTCAACCGCGGCACCCGGTCGCCCATCTGGCGATGGCGGTGCCAGTAGTAGGTGAGGAAATGGTTGGCGAGCAGCGGGATGTCCTCCTGCCGCTTCCGGAGCGGCGGGAGGGAGATCGGCACGACCCGGAGCCGGTAGAACAGATCACTCCGGAGCGCGCCTTCGTCCACCGCGGCCTGCGGATCCCGGTTGGTCGCGGAGACGAAGCGGACGTCCACCACCGCGTCCACCTGCTCGCTGCCGACCCGGCGCACGACACCGTCCTGGATGACGCGGAGCAGCTTGGCCTGGAGCGGCATCGACATCTCGGTCAGCTCGTCCAGGAAGAGGGTCCCCCCGTTGGCCGTTTCGAGCAGTCCCGGCTTGTCGCGGTCGGCCCCGGTGAACGAGCCCTTGCGGTGCCCGAACAGCTCGCTCTCCAGCAGGCCCTCCGGCAGCGCGGCGCAGTTGATCGGCACGATCGGCTTGTGGGCCCGACGGCTGTACTGATGGATGAACTGGGCGATGACCTCTTTGCCGGTGCCGCTCTCGCCGCTGATGAACACCGACGCGTCGGTGCCGGCCACCTTGCGGGCCAGCTCGACGGCCTTGCGGAACGGGGGCGAGATGCCGATCAGGGCGATCTTGTCGCTGTGCCCGTTCTGCTTCATCAGCTGGAGCCGGAGGTCCTGCGCCTCACGCGAGACCATCACCGCGTGGGACGCCCGGCCGATGAGCACCTGGAGGTGCGTGGCGGAGAACGGCTTGGGCAGGTAATCCCAGGCCCCCGCCCGGAGCGCCTCGATGCTGCTCGTGACGCTCGGGTTGCCGGTCATCACGACGATGATGGTGTCCTTGAACGCTTCGAGCGCCGCCTGCAGGATCTGGAGCCCCGAGACCTGGGACATATACAGGTCGACGAGGATGATGTCGAACTTGCGCCGCTTGACCGTGTCGACGGCTTCCTCGCCGCGGCCGATCAGCGTCACATTGTAGCCGTCCATCTGCAGGACACTGGCGCAGCTCTCCCGCAGGGTGCGCTCGTCATCCACCACCAGGATACGGATGCTGGCCTTGACGTCGCCCGGGATCGAGAGCGGGTCGCGGGCGGCCGATTCGGACCCGGCGGGCGCCGGATGCGGGGCCGACTGTGCGATCGAACTGCCCATGCGGACTCTCCTTAGCGCTGGTGCTGGACGAACGTGAGGCACGGCCCCGGACCCTGGGCGTTGACCCTGCCGAAGCAGGGCCCGTTCCACGGCCTGCCTACAAGACCTTGAGTCAAGCACCGGCGTCACTTGGATACAACACGGTGCCGCACGTGTCAAGCAAAATAGTGTGATTTGGGCAACAGTGGCATGCTGACCTGGCGCAACGAGTGCAAGGTTTGTGCAACATCCCCGGGAGGTAGGGGCTTCCCCGATCTGGTAGCGCCATATCCCGTCGCCTGATAGCGACTTCGGCGGGGGTCGCTTGCCCACCGCTCGCTGGTCCTTACTTTGCAGAAGCGGGGGCCTGACTTGCAGGTCGCACGGGTCCGGCCCACAGAGATCCTGAACGGGGCCTTCCCGATCGCCGCACACTTCGGAGCGTTTGACCCTATGGCCCGTAACCTGATCCCATCGAACGAACCGCCTACGCACATGGCCCCGGCGGCGCCCCAGTTGCCCGTGGAGGCGGCTGACTTCGCCCCCATGGTCGCGGACGAGGGGACCGATGGGTTTCAGTGGCAGCGATACATTTCCGCTCTGCGGCGCTACAAGTGGCTCATCCTCCTGATCACGGTGCTGGGAACGGGGGGCGGCGTCGTGGCCACCCGGTTCCTCAAGCCGGAGTACAAGGTGCAGGCCACCATCTGGATCGAGTCGCCCCCCGCGCACGACGGCCCGATCCGCGCCCAGGGGCTGCTCGAGTCCTATGCCTGGGTGGAGCTGCTCAAGACGTTCACGGTGCTCGACTCCGTGGTCCAGAAGGAGCGGCTCTACCTCGACCACGAGCCAGACGACTCGGTTGTCTTCAGAGGCTTCGCGTTGATGGAGCGGTTCCGGCCCGGGGCCTATGTCCTGACGGTCGATCGGTCCCAGCGCGGCCTCACTCTCAAGACCAAGGAAGGCCTCCTGGTGCAGACCGGCGTCGCCGGCGATTCGATCGGCCAGCGCGTGGGCCTCGCATGGCGACCGGAGGCGTCCGTCCTCAAGGCCGGTCGGACCTATGAGTTCAGCGTGGTCACCCCGCGCGACGCCTCCCAGGCCTTGAGCGGGCAGCTCGGTACCATGATGGCGCAGGACGGGAACTTCCTCCGGCTGCAGCTCACCGG
Organism: Gemmatimonadota bacterium; assembly: GCA_041498715.1. Taxonomy (GTDB): domain Bacteria; phylum Gemmatimonadota; class Gemmatimonadetes; order Gemmatimonadales; family GWC2-71-9; genus DASQPE01. The sequence goes on from JBGQIW010000027.1 coordinate 19,114, forward strand.
CCCCGACCCGGTCCGGCTCACGAGCACCATGAACGCGCTCTCGGACCAGTTCGTGGCGGTGGCTGCGGACCTCAAGAAGCGGAAGCTCACGGAGCTCTCCCGCATCCTGGCGGAGCAGGTCGCGTCGGTGGGCCAGCAGCTCCGGGACGCGGAATCGAAGCTGGAGAGCTTCAAGGTCCAGACGATCACCAAGCCCAACGACGCCACGCCCATCAACCCGGGCGTCTCGACGACACAGGGCACGGTCCTCGGTGAGTACTTCACCCAAAAGATGCAGGCCGACGCGCTGAAGCGGGACCGGGAGAACCTCGAGCGGGTGCTGCACGAGTCACAGAACGGGAAGATGCCGATCGACGCGTTCCAGACGATCCCCTCGGTACGGACGGCGCCCGACTTCAATCGCGCTTTGGCCGAGCTGGCCGAAGCCGAGGCCCAGATCCGGGCGCTCCGCTACAAGTACACCGACGAGTACAAGCCGGTGAAGGACCTGGACGACCGCATCACCACGCTCAAGACCCAGATCATCCCGGCCTACGCCAACACGCTGATCTCGGCCCTCCGGGCGCAGCAGACCGATCTGGAGACCCGGATCGGGGGTCAGTCGCGCGAGCTGCAGCAGATCCCCAACCGGATGATCAACGAGGCGCGCCTCGACCGCGAGGTCAAGAGCATGCAGTCGATCTACACCGACCTGCAGGCCCGGTACGAGCAGGCCCAGCTGGCCGAGGCGAGCGCCATCCCCGACGTCCGGATTCTGGACCCGGCGGTCCAGCCCCAGAGCCCCAGCCGGAACGACGCGCCCCGCATCATCTTCCTCGCCTTCGTGGCCAGCATGGGTGCGGCCGTCGGGCTCGCGCTGCTGCTCGACCGTCTGGACAAGCGCTTCCGCTATCCCGACCAGGTCACCAACGAGCTGGGCCTGAGCATCCTCGGCGTGGTGCCGGCCATCAACAAGCTCAAGCACGGCGGCGTGGACCTCGAAGAGACGGCCCAGGTCGTCGAGGCGTTCCGCGGCATCCGGCTCAACCTCGTGCACTCCTACGGCGCGGCCGGGCCCGTGATGCTCACGATCTCGAGCCCCTCTCCGGGCGACGGCAAATCGCTGGTGTCGTCCAACCTCGCGCTCTCCTTCGCCGAGGCGGGTTATAAGACGCTGCTGATCGACGGCGACATCCGCCGGGGCGAGCTGCACCGGATGTTCCGCGCCGAGCGGATCCCGGGGCTGCTGGACTACCTCATGAAGTCGGCGACGTTGGAGCAGATCCTGCGGCCGACGAGCAAACGGAACCTGACGCTCCTGCCCTGCGGGACCCGGCGGCAGCACGGTCCCGAACTCCTCGGCTCGTCGCTCATGAACGAGCTGATGGCGACGCTCAAGACCGCCTACAGCGTGATCATCGTGGACAGCCCACCCCTCGGCGCGGGCATCGATCCCTTCGTGCTCGGCACCGCGACCGGCAACATGGTCCTCGTGCTCCGCTCGGGCGAAACCAACCGCGAGATGGCGGAGGCGAAGCTCAAGGTGCTGGACCGGCTACCGATCCGGATCCTGGGCGCGGTATTGAACGACATCCGTGCGGGCGGGGTGTACCAGTACTACGGGTACGTCTACGGCTACGTGGCGGACGAGGAGAAGCCGGACCAGCTGCCGGCCGGATCGAGCGACGCAGCGCCTAAATCCTGAGCGGCACCTGGTCGTAGCCGCGGATCCGCTCGCCGTCAGGGCTCTGGAGCAGATCGCGGAGCGCGGCGGCGGCACACTCGAGCAATTGGTCCGCGTTGAGTGAGGAAGCGGCGAAGTCCGCGACGGTGCAGTAGCCGGCCCGCAGCTTGCCCCAGCCGGCACCACCAGGAGCCGTCTCGATCGCCTCGGCCAGCCGCTCCACCAGCTTCACCGCGCCTTGCGCGCCGGTCGCCGGCGCGATCACCGCGAACTCGCCGTCGTTCAGCAGGCCCAACGCATCGGAGGATCGGCCGGTCTCGAGCAGCAGCTGACCGAGTCGCTCGCGCGCATGGCTCGCCTCTTCGGGCGCCGCGGAGTCGAGCTCACTGCCCAACACGACGCACGCGAGCGCATCGTGGCGGCGCGACGCACTCGAGCCGATCTCCCGGGCGCGTCGAGCCAGGCCGGCCCGGGTGTAGAGACCGGTGGCGGGGTCGAGGAGGCGCAACTCCCGGAGTCGGTCGCTCTCCAGTTTGGCCGCGACGAAGGTGCGGAGCTTGAAGAGGAGCGCCTCGCCGTCGATCGGCTGGCCGAAGAACTCCCACGCCCCGGCCTCGAGGGCTTCGAGCCGCTGCGCTCGGCCGGAGGGTCCGGCGGTCGTGATGATGATGGGTGTCGTGGGCCCCAGATCGCGATCGCGCCGTAGCTCGCGACAGACGTCGAACCCGTGCATGTCCGGCATTTGCGCGTCGAGGATGACTACGTCGGGAAGCTCGCTCCGAGCGCGGGCGAGCGCCTGCGCTCCCGTGAACGCGCGCACGACCGCGTACCCGTTGGGCTCAAGCGTGCTCTCCAGCGACCGGGCGGACCACTCCTGGTCGTTCGCGATCAATACCAACGGTGAATCGCCGAGGCGGGCTCTGGTGGCCATGCAGCTCGTGGATTGCAGGGTGGCTTGGTGCGGGGACTCCAGGGTCCTTCGGATCGCTCGCAGGACTCGTGCGATCCTTAGACACCTGGGTAACTGCTGCCAGCCCAACACCTTGCTGAAATGCCCGCCGGCACGGCCCAGCAAACGTCGGGGGACCGGCGCAACACTATGATGGTTCTTGCGCTACACAACGGGCCAGTGTGGAACTGTGGCAGTCAAGACCCCGACTTCTGTGGCTCAAGCGCAACGGAGGGCCCTCTCCTCCGGGATCGCGCAGCGTCGGGCCGTTCCTGCTATCGCAATATATCACAGGCTCTTGCGGCGGAGTCGCGCGGTGGGCATACGGCTCGGCAGGGCGGCGGTAAGGGCGGCGCTAACTTTGAAGGAGTGGTGTCGCCAAGCGGGCGCGCCGACGGGGAGAATCAGGCGATCCCGGAGCGGCGTGCAATAACTCGCAGTTTGCGACGGCCACTGTGAAGAGAATGCGGCACTCAGCCAAGCGGTCCCATTCCAAATCGGACTCGGGCGACGCGAAGGACCACCCCGACGAGTCGCTCCACGGCCTCCGCTCGCACTTCAGCCGGCGGCTGGAGTCGTTCGGCCTCGGGGAGAGCCAGTCGCCGCTGCTGACGGACAGCGTCGACTCCCTCGACGCGGAGGGGAATGCGCGGTGATGCCCGGCCTACGCCGGGGGTGAGAGCTGTCACGGGCGACGCCTGAGCAGGAGCGAATCTTGCTGAGTGCGGTGCGATCGGACGGCGCCCCGACGTGCGGCGCAGCCTTCTTCACTCTTGTTTAGGAACCCGGATGCGCATACTGCCCTTCGCGAACGTCACGGCCCTGCTCCTCGCGCTCGCGACGAGCGCGGCCACCGCCCAGCAGCAGCCCGCTGCGCAGCCCACCGAGTCCCGCGCCCTGGCGAGCCGCGCGGAGCTCGACAGCCTCCTCAAGAGCGGCAAGGTGAGTGACGACGAAGCGGCGGTCATTCGGGACCGGCTCAAGAACGGCGACTTCGCCGCGGGCGACCGGATCGTCATTCATGTCGCCCAGGAGCAGACTCTCAACGACACGTTCCCCGTGAAGACCGGCCGGATCCTGATCCTGCCGAACCTGCCGGAGATCTCGATTGCGGGTGTGCTCCGCTCTGAGGCGCAGTCGTATCTGACGACGCAGATCGGTAAGTACGTCAAGGATCCCACCGTCATCGTGGATCCGTTGATCCGGGTGTCGATCCTCGGGGCGGTGCAAAAGCCCGGGTTCTATACCGTTCGGGCCGACATGCTCGCGAGCGAGGTCGTGATGGCAGGCGGGGGGCCCACAACCGACGCGAACCTCCGGAAAACCGTGATCCACCGGAACGGCGTGGTGGTGCGGGACGACAAGCAACTGCAGGTCGCGTTCAATCGCGGCGTCTCGCTGGACGCGCTCAATCTGCAGGCGGGGGACGAGATCTACGTCGGCACGAAGACCAACGCCCGCAACGCGATCGGCTACGTCGCTGCCGTCTCCGGCGGCATTCTCGCCATCGTCGCGATAGCTCGGCTGTTCTAACCCAGCGTCTACGATGGGATCAGCGATGTCCGCTTTGAGAGGCAGCCAGCCGTCCCCGTCCGCGACACCCGAGCCGGTGGAGGCGGCAAAGGCGCTCGCCTTCGCGCGCGATGCCCACGCCCGCGACGGCGCGAGCGTGATCGGCGTCACGGCCTGGCTGCGTCAAGCGGTGAACGTGGCACTCGCGGCCATCGCGCTGGTGGTTCTGGCACCCGTGCTCCTGGTCATCGCGATTCTGGTGCGGCTCACGTCTCGGGGTCCGGTGTTGTACACGCAGGAGCGCGTGGGTCTCGACCGGCGCGGCCGCTCGCTCCGGCCCAGCAACCACCGTCGCGCACTCGACCTCGGCGGGCAGCCGTTCACGATTTACAAGTTCCGCACGATGTTCGTGAACGCCGAGCACAAGACGGGCGCGGTCTGGGCCGCCAAGGACGATGCCCGGGTCACGCAGATCGGCCGGTTCCTCCGCCAGTACCGGCTCGACGAGCTGCCTCAGCTCATCAACGTCTGCAAGGGCGAGATGAGCATCGTCGGCCCCCGCCCCGAGCGCCCCGCGATCTTCGCCCACCTCCGGGCCAACATTGCGGAGTACCCCTTGCGCCAGCGGGCCAAGCCCGGCATTACCGGCCTCGCGCAGATCAATCATCACTACGACGCCTGCCTTGACGACGTCCGGAAAAAGGTTCAATTCGACCTCGAGTATATCCGGCGCCAGAGCCTGCTCGAGGACCTCAAGATCATGGTGAAGACCGTCCCCGTGGTCCTGCTTCGCCGGGGGGGCTGGTAACGCCCCGGTGACGGTCGTCCCCGAGGCTGCGCCGGGGGTGCGGGCCTCAGCCGGCCGCGCGGCCCTACCCATCGCGCTGGCCACCGCCGCCTTCGTCGTCCTCTTCGCCCAGCCAACCCAGCTCCTCATCCGCGACTGGTGGACCGACAGCGAGGCCGGGCACGGGTTGCTGCTCGCTCCGCTCGCGCTCTGGCTCGTGTGGCGGGACCAGCCCCGGAAGCCGTACGCCCCGAACATGGTGCTCGGAACCACGCTGCTGGTGGCGGCCGTGCTGCTTCGATACCTGGCGGGGGTGGCCGCGGAGCTGTTCACGCTTCGGTTCTCGATGGTGCTCGCGCTCGCGGGTCTGACGGTGTTCTGGTTCGGGGAGGGCCGGCTGCGCCGCTGGTGGCTGCCGTTCACCCTGATCACGCTTGCGATTCCGCTTCCGGCGCTGGTCACCAACGCCATCACGTTGCCGCTCCAGTTCAAGGCGTCGGCCCTCGGCGCGGCCTTGCTGGACTGGCGCCACGTCCCGGTGCGGCTGTCGGGGAACGTCATCCAGCTCCCCGGCCGACAACTCTTCGTCACCGAGGCGTGCAGCGGTATCCGCTCGCTGGTGGCCCTGCTCAGCCTGGGGGTCCTGATCGGTGGTCTGTGGCTCCGCTCGCCCGTGGGGCGTCTCGCGGTGGTGGCACTGGCACTCCCGATCGCCATCGTGGTCAACGCGGTCCGGGTCTTCCTCACCGGCTTCCTGGTCTACTTCGTGAACCCCGCGCTGGGTGAGGGATTCATGCACCTGACCGAGGGCTGGCTCCTCTTTCTCGTCGCCTTCTCGATCCTCGCGATCGCGGCCTGGGCGGTGGGTACGGCCGAGCGCCTGGCCCTCAGGAGCCGTCATGCGAGCTGAGTGGCAAGGGTATCTGCCCGCCCTCGTACTGGGTGCGGGTTGCCTGCTCGTCGCGGTCGGCGCGAACAACCAGACAGCCCTCCCGCTCCGCGCCCCGCTGAGCCAGCTCCCCGACCGGTTCGAGTCATACCAGGGACGCGACCAGACCATCGCACCGGAAGAGCAGCGGGTAGCCGGCATGTCGGCGTACGTGCTCCGGGCCTTCACTCGCGACAGCGCGACAGCGTTCACAGTGTACGTCGGCTACTACGACCGGCAGCTCCAGGGCAAGACGATCCATTCGCCCAAGAATTGCCTGCCCGGCGCCGGCTGGGAGGCGGTTTCCGCCGGGGAACGGACACTCTCCACCGCGCTCGGCGCCGTCCAGGTGAACCGGTACGTCCTCGTCAACAAGCAACAGCGCGCGCTGGTCTATTACTGGTACCAGGGTCGGGGCCGGGTCGAGGCGAACGAGTACCGGGTCAAGCTGGAGCTGCTCCGCGACTCAGCCCTCCGGGGACGGAGCGACGAGGCCCTGGTCCGCGTCGTGGTCCCGATGCGGACCGCGGACGACGAGGCTGCGGCTGGCGAGCTCGGGGCCCGGGTCAGCGCTCAGCTGATCCCGCAGGTGGCCGAGGTGCTTCCCTCCTGATCCGCGCCGGCCCGCGGGCCGGTGCCTCGATCCACGTCTCCGATCCGGCGATATTGCGGGGGCTAATGAGCCGCGCGGCCCGGTGGGCCGTACTCTCTCGGCGGAGGATCCGGCGATGGCCCTTCCCAGGGGTCGTTCGATTGTGTGGGCGCTCTACGCGGTTGCTCTGGTACTGCTGGTGTCGCCGCTGGTGGATCTGGTCGGGGCCGTCTGGCCGCCCCGAATGGGTGAGGTGAGTTGGCGGTTCGGCGCGTTCGGGCTGACGACCAGCGCGCTGGTGAGTCCCATTCTCGGCTTCGCGATGCTCAAGGTGGCGGGCGTGCTCCTCGAGCATCGGGGCGTGGTCCGGACGGTCGCGGTGATCGACCTGATCCTCATGCTCGTGCTGCTGGGAGGGCTCGCCTTCTTCGCGCTCGATTTCGTCCAGCTGCGCGCTACGCTCGCCGCCTCGAGCCTGGGCCAGTACGACATGGCCGGCTTCAAGGCGGCCGTGAACGGGCTGCTCGAGTTGATCGTCCTCGGGTGGATGGGCGTGGCAGGGCTCCGGGCCGCCGGCGGTCCCGGGAAAGGAGCCGCCCAGCAGAGCGGACGGGAGGAGGGTCTGATCGTGGGCATGCCGGCGGGACAGGCGTCGCCCAAGCTCTTCTAGCTGCTTGCCGGACCCGACGCGTCCGCCGCTCCCGGCCGGCGGGTCGGCTCCCAGATAGGGTTTCGCTCGCCGCGGAGCGCCTTGCCCCAGGCGCGCAGCGCCGCCGCGTTCACGGCGAGCGCGAATCCGCACAGCGCAATCGGCGTCGGCGCTTTCCGGCCCTCGGGCCACTTCATCCCCACCACGCCCAGCGCCATCGCGAGGGCGATCACGAGCACGATGAGTGCGGCCGCCAGCGACGTCGGCGCCAGCAGCGCCAGCCCGAGCAGCAGTCCGGGCAGCGTCAGGTGCACCAGCCAGCGGCAGAGCTTGTGGCTCCAGAGCATGAGCGCAAAGCTCCCGTAGCGAAACGGATTGAGCAACGCCCGCTTGTACCACAGGGTGTCCAGACCGCGCGCCATGGTCCGGATCTTCCGCCGGTACTCCGTCCGCAGGGAGGTGGTCCGGGGCACCAGGCAAAGCGCCTCGTCCACCGACACCGTGCGATAGCCCAGCAGCCGCGCCCGAAGCGGGGAGGCGAAATCGCGGCTCAGCGCCTCGGGAAAGGCCGGGTCGACGAGTGAGCGCCGGATGGCGTAAAAGCAACCGCTCGCCCCGACGATCGACCCCACCCGGGTCTCGAGCGAGCGCACCCACATCTCGTAGCCGACATAGCCCGACTCGCCCTGGTTCACCTCCGCCCGGACATCCCCGACGCTCAGGTCCCGCCCCGACGCCGCCCCGATGGTCGGATCCTGGAAGACCCGGATCAGCGGTTTGAGCGACGCCGGCGGGATGCGGATCGTCGCATCGGTATTGACGATGATCTCACCCCGAAGATGGGGGAGTGCCGCGTTCTCGGCGGCCGTCTTCCCGCTGCGGACGGGGGTCCGGAGCAGCTCGACGCCGCGCGCACCATAGCCGCGCACGATGTCGTCGGTCCCGTCGGTGGAGCAGTCCGACGCCACGAGGATCTGCCGCCGGTGGGCCGGATAGTCGAGGGC
>JBGQIW010000028.1:0-26954 GCA_041498715.1 Gemmatimonadota bacterium
CTCGGTGCAGCCGACTGCTAACCGGTCGCGCCAAAAGATAAGAAGACGCGTCCCCATGTCAAGCGTCCAAGCGGCCGCCCGCTTGACTTGCCTCCGCTCCCCGGAGATGTTGGGGGCGCTGCTTACCTTTGAAGCCCGTTTCTGAGGAGCCGGGGATGTCGTTGTTCGCTGCGCTCGCTGCCACGCTGACTCTTGCCGGTCCCGCCGGGCCCGGCGTCCCGCCGGTCAGCGTCAAGGTCGATTCCGCCAAGCACGAGGTCGTCATCACCACCGGCCCGTGGAAGCTGGCCAACATGCCCCCGATGGACCACGCGATGATGGACATGGGGGCCGACGCCCCCCTCCAGCGCTTCGCCTGGCCGGTCGATGGCTGGTTCCGGGGCTTCAAGTACGAGCTGGTGGACGAGCACGGGACCGTGCTGGACCGGCGGATCATGCACCACATGATCATGGTCAACTTCGACCGCCGGCAGCTGCTGTACGCCGCGGTCGAGCGGATCGCCGGTGCGGGCAGCGAGACCGACGACGCCTCCGTGCCCAAGACGATCGGGGTGCCTCTCTCGAAGGGGACCAACCTCGGTTTCTACATCATGTGGCACAACGAGACGGGCAAGGATCTGGATGCCGTGTACCTCAAGTACACGATGCTCTGGATGCCGACCAACCAGAACCCGCGGCCCGTCAGCTCGCTCCCCATCTACATGGACGTGAACCTGACCGTGGGCGGAAGCAACACGTTCGATGTGCCGCCCGGGCGGTTCACCAAGTCCTACGAATTCACCCTCCCGATCAGCGGACGCCTCCTCGGCGTCGGCGGCCATCTCCACGACTACGGCTCGCTGGTTCGGCTGGAGGACGCAGAAAGCGGGAAGGAGTTGGCGCGGGTGGTGGCGCGGCGTGACTCGACGGGTCGGGTGCTGGGTGTGAGCCGAAAACTCTTCGGGGTGAGCGGCGAGGGTCTCAAGCTCGCGGCCGGCCACCGCTACCGGGTCGTCGGGGTGTACGACAATCCCACTGACGAGACCTCCTACGGCGTGATGGCCCACATGGTCGGGCTGTTCGTCCCCGACGACCTGAGCAAGTGGCCCAAGGTGGACACCGCCGACCCGACGCTCCGTAAGGACCTCGCGTCGCTCAATGTGCCCGGCTACGGCGAGCCCGCCGGCGAGCACGAGCACATGCAGATGGACAACGGCGGTATGCAAATGGACCACGGGAGCATGCAGATGGATCACGGGGGACTGAAGCCGCCAGAAAAGCGGTAAACGGTTCACCGTTCACTGTCTGCCACCCGTCTCGCCCCCACCCACCGCGCCCACCACCACTTCCCGTAGGGATCGTTCGGGCTCAGGAGACTGAGCTGCACGCCACCTGTGGCGCTGTGCACGAACCGCCCGTCGCCGACGTAGAGGCCGACGTGCGTGACGGGACCGCCGCTGTTGGAGAAGGTCAGGATATCGCCCCGCCGGAGCGCCTCGACCTTACGCTCGACCTCCTGCCCTGCCTTCGCCTGTTCCGCGCTGGTCCGCGGGAGCGCGATCCCATGCTGCGCATAGGCGTACTGGATGAGACCCGAGCAATCGAACCCGTCCCCCGTGGTGCCGCCCAGCCGATAGGCGGTCCCCATCTTCGCGGCCGCCGTCTCGACGGCCGAGTCCGCCAGTGTCGCCGCAGCTCGGCCCGATGGCTCGCCGAACCGGCCGGCCGTCGCGAGCGGGACGGCGCCGGGGCTCGGCTCGCGGGCCGGACCTGCCGGTAACGTCTCGCCGCCCGCCGGGGCGCCCCCACCCCGGCGGCCGAGCACGGTGCCCAGGCGGAGCGAGAGCTCGACGCCGTGGCGCGCGTCGGGCGTGAGCTCGCGCCAGCGTGCCTCGGCGGCGAACGACAGCACCGACAGCGCCCGCACCTGATAGCCGGCACCAGCCGACCACGATCCCCAGAGATTCTCGCTGGCCTGGGTCGCAAACCCTCCCCCGATTCCTCCCACCACGTACGGCCCCCGGGCCACATCGCGGAACAACACCAGGTCCGCGCCGACGCCCCAGAGGCGCTCGCCGGTGTCGCTCGCCGCGCGGAGATGGGTGCCGTACATCGACAGCGACAGCGGGCCGAGGAGCGGATGCTCCAGTCCGGCCCGGAAGGTCGTCCAGTCGTCCCCTTGGAAGTACCGGCCGACCTCGACCCCGGGGCCCTGGGCCACCAGGGCATCCGGGATGCCCCACAGGAGCGCCGCCAGCAGCGCGAACGGCTTCACGGGAACGGCCTCATCGGTCGGCGCGGACCGGCTGGCCGGTCCGCAGGTTGACCCGGTACTGGGGGCCGGCGACACAGTGAGTGGAGAGCCGGGCGAGCGCGGTGGAGTCGTTCAGGAGGCGAGGGGCATCGCGGGTGTAGAGCAGCGGCACCGGCGTTCGCCGGGATCCGCCGCGGATCTCGAGCCCCCGCTCGACGCAGGGCGTGCCGCTGCTGTCGCGGCCCTCTCGATCGAGCGTAAGCCACAGCGCCACGCCGCGCGGGCCCCGGAGCACGAGTGAGTCGGCGGGAGCCCGCACCGGCTCGGCGCTCGCCGTAGACGCCGCGGAGGGCGGCGCCGACGGCCTCGCGGCCGGCTCCTGTCCGCAGCCAGCGGCGAAAACCGCTACGACCAGTCTATGGCACCGGATTCGGCGACCCCACGGGATCGGGCGCGGTAACGATGTCCGGCGTCCCGTCGCTCTGGACGGCCAGCACCTCGCGCACGTGGCGCGAGCGCCGCAGGATCCGGAGCCAGATCACGATCGAGAGAAAGCCGGCGACGGCGCCGACGGCCGCCGTGAGGATGACGCCGGCGCGAGGATCGCGCACCCGCATCGCGATCAGCGCGCCGGCCACGGCCCCGAAAAACGAAGCTGCCCACGCGAGAAACGGCGTGAGCAGCCAGCCGAAGATCCTGAGGAGAAGCCGGACCCACCGCATCGGCTAACCGGCGCGCCGCCCCATTCCGGAGAACAGCGTGGCGAGCGCGAGACCTGGCAGGAAGGCAACGCCGAACGTCGGGAGGTTCCACCCGGCGCCAGGGAAGTGAACCAGCACGGCCGCCACCGCCACCATCACCGCGAAAGCGAGCGCGCCCACCATCATGCGCACAAGCGACGGGCGCTCCCCCTTGTCCGTCTGGTGAGCCAGGATCCACGCGCCCATCCAGGGCATGTAGGTCCCGACCATCCACCAGACCGGATGGTACCACCAATTGCTGCCGCCCCCGATCTCCCGCCACCGATTGGTGTAGGTGCCGATCGGCTGGAGCAGGGCCACGTCCACCAGCAGGAACACACCGGTCGCGGCGAGCCCGATGCCCGCGGCCCCGGCGATGCCCTCGATGGTGCGGGCGCGGGTCCAGAGACCGGGAAGACCGCTCACGAGCCCAAGCCCGAGGACGAGGACGACGGCGAGCACCGCGGTCTCGACGGCGCCGGAGGTGAACCGCATGACCAGGGAGCAGGCGAGGACGAACGCCGCCTCGAGCACGCCGAGCTGGATGGCGCAGCGGACGATGTGAGGCACGTCGGTGCGGTCGTAGTCCTGGGACAGCTCCACCACAGAGGCCATCGTGGCTCCGGAGGGGTTCGGGTCAATTAGACCCGGCCGCCCGAGAGGCGGCCAAGGCCATCAGGTGCCCCAGGCCAGGGCGACCGTCACATCGGTGACGGCCCAGGCTCCCAGAGCGAGGTACATCCTCCGCTGGTGGTCCGCCGAGGTGAGCCGGGCGTGCCGACTGAGCCAGGGAAGGAACACGGCGGCCCAGGCCGCACCGATGAGCACGATGCCGCCCCAACGGGCCGCGTCGCCGCTCGGGTGAAGGCGCCAGCCCGCGCGGACGCCGGCCGCAACCAGAAGCGCGAGCGCGAGACCGGCGCAGAGCACCGCCACGACGAGGCTTCGGCGCAGCCCGAGCCGGAGCGCCAACGTCTGGTCGCCCCGGCGGCGGTCTTCCTCCATCTGGTAGAGCTGGGTGAGCGGGTAGAGGGCGGCGAAAAGCGGGCAGAAGGCCAGGAGGACGAGGCCCCTCGCCGGATCGACGGGGAGCCCGGTCGCGGCCCAGCCCGCAAACGGCGTCAGGGTGCCGAAGCCCCACATGTTGATGAGCCAATCGGCGCCGGCCACGGCCTTGAGCCGAAACGGGGGCACTGAATACAGGATCGAGAGCGTGAAGCACACCCCATACGCCAGGGTGAACGGCACGGGCAGCGTGAGCGCCGCGGCGAGGCCGGCGCCCATGAGCGAGAGCCCGAACCCGAAGAGATGCGCCGGCGGGGGCGGCGGATCCCGCAGGTAGGCGACGTCCCCCTCGTCCCGGTCGAATGCGCTGTTGATGGCGAGGGTGCCGCCGTTCAGGCCCACGACCCACGCAAGCAGGCCGAGGGCTCCGCTCCCGAGTCGCTCCCCCCGGCCGGCGCCCGCCAGCCCGACCGCCAGGAGATAGCCGAGCGTCGTGTGAGCGGCCATGATCGGCCACTCGGCGGGACGGGTGTGGAGCACATAGGCGAGACCGGGGCCGAGCACGCGGTAGCCGGCGGCGCGGGCGCCGCGGGCCCACGGGGGGTTGCTCACCAGGCGAGCCCGAGATGCCCGGCCGCGAGCATGAGGCCGCGGAGCGTGAGGTCCGGATCCACCTCGTCGATGGTGCTGGTGAGCGGCGCGACCAGTTTCGCGAGCCCGCCGGTCGCGACCACCCGGGGCGAGCCGCCCCCGGGCCATTCGGCCCGGATCCGGCGCACCATCCCGTCCACCGCGTCGGCGCAGCCGAAGAGCACGCCGGATTGGATACACTCTTCCGTGCGGCGGCCGATGGCGCGGGCGGGCGGGCGCAGCTCGGTTGCGGGCAGCTTGGCGGCACGGCGGGTCAGCTGGTCCGCGGAGGTGCGAAGCCCTGGCATGATGGCCCCGCCGATGAACCGGGCTTCGCGGGTGACGCAGTCGAAGGTGGTCGCCGTGCCGAAGTCCACGACGATCGTGTCTCCGCGATAACGCTCGGACGCGGCCAGCACGTTCAGCACCCGGTCGGCGCCGACGCTGAGCGGCTCGTCCACGTCGAGCACGAGCGGAAGCGGGGACCGGGCGTCCACCGCGACCGGCACGCAGCCCGTCGTCGTCTGCACGCCCTCCACTACGCTCTGGGTAACGGCCGGGGCCACCGAGCCGAGGCACGCGGCCCGGACCTGGCTCGGGGAAAGACCGGCGTGGTCCAGGAACGCGGCCAGTGCGGCCGCCCACTCGTCGGGCGTTCGGTCGGACACCGTGGTGAGGCGCCAGTGAGCCTCGAGCGCGGTGTCCCGGAACAGCCCGAGCGTGATCTCCGTATTGCCGATGTCGAGCGCGAGCAGCACGATCACCCCCGCAGCATTTCGTTGATGACCACGAGGACCCAGCGGCCGCTCACGCCGCCTCCCCGGAGAGAACGACCGAGCCGGAGCTGACGTCAACCATGCGCCCGTCGGGCAACCTGACTCGGAGACAGCCGTCCGGCGCGATCCCGCTCGCCCGGCCCTGTACCGGCGCCGCCAGCTCCCGTCCAGCCAGCCAGTCGCGCCCGGCGAACGCCGCAAGCTCGGCTCCCGTGAGACCCGTCCCGGATTCCGCCAGCGGAGTGAGCCGGGCCAGCAGCGCGGGGAGGAGATGGTCCGGCTCGAGGTCGGGCCGCCAGTCGGCCAGGCGGCACGGCGGCGTCCGAACCGCGGCCGGCAGCGCGTTCTGGACGTTGAGTCCGAGCCCGACAGCGACCCACGCCAGGCTCTCCCCCTGCCAGCGGGCCTCTCCCAGGATGCCACCGACCTTACGGTCGTCGAGCATGAGATCGTTGGGCCACTTGAGCGCGATCGGCGGCAGGCCGCCGAGCTGGGCCAGCGCCTCCGCTGTCGCCAGACCGACCCGGAGACTCAGGACCTCCACTCCGACGGCCTCGCGTGGACGGCACAGAAAGCTGAGCCACAGGCCGCCCGGCAGCGAGGCCCAGCGCCGCCCCCGGCTTCCCCGCCCCGCCTCCTGCTCGGTCGCGACCACAACCGTGCCGGCGGGCGCGCCGGCCGCAGCCAGCCGGTGCAGCTCGTCCTGAGTGGACGGAAGCTGCTCGAACCGGTGAATGGTGGGCATGGGCGCTAACCGGGATGGCGCGCGTGCCAGGCGAAGAACAGGATGCCGAACGCGATCCGGTACCAGGCGAAGATCACGAAGCTGGACCGCGCGACGAACGCGACGAACGCGCGGACCACGACCACCGCCGTCAGGAAGGCGACGATGAATCCCACGGCGAAGAGCTGCACGTCGGCCGCGGTGAGCGCGCCGACGCTCTGGGCCAGATCGAACCCGGTGGCGGCGACCATTACCGGAATCGCCAGGAAGAAGGAGAACTCGGTGGCGGCCTGGCGCGTGAGCCCCAGGCAGTACCCCCCCATGATCGTGGCCCCCGAGCGCGAGGTGCCGGGAACGAGCGAGAGGACTTGCGCCAGCCCGATCCCGAGGGCGACGCCGGGCGACACGTCGTCCACCGACGGCACCCGGGGCCGCGGACGCAAGAGCTCGATCACGAGGATCGCGATCCCGCCCACGAACATCGAGGCGGCCACGATCACCGGCGAGAAGAGATGCTGCTTGATGAAGCGGTGGGTGAGGAGTCCCACCACCGCGGCCGGCAGGAACGCGATGAACAGGTTCACCAGGAGCCGCTGGCTCATCCGGTCCCGAGTGGCCGTGCGGAGCACACGGCCGATGCGCTCGCGGTAGAGCCACACGATCGCGAGAATCGCACCCAGCTGGATGAAGATCTCGAAGGCCTTGGCGTCCTCGCCGGTGAAGCCGAGCCAGTCGCCCACGAGGATCAGGTGACCGGTGGACGAGACCGGGATGAACTCCGTGGCGCCCTCCACCACGCCAAGGATTGCCGCCTTCGCCACCGGCGGCAGCTGGGTGAGCAGGCTCAGGTCCACGCCCGCACCTCCTCGTACAGCGCCTCGTACTGGGGCACGATCCGCTCGGCCGAGAACGTCCGCGCCTTCTCGACGGCCGCGGCCCGCATCGCCGCGTGGCGCGCCGGCTCGCGCAGCAGCTCGACCGCGCGGCGGCCCATCGCCTCGACCGATCCCACCGGCTCAAGGATCCCGTTCACCCCGTCGTCGATCACCTCCGGCAAGCCACCGGCGCGCGAGGCCACGACCGGTGCGCCGCAGGCCATGGCCTCGAGCGCCGCGAGACCGAAGGATTCGGTCTGCGAGGGCAGCACGAAGAGGTCGGACGCCTGGAGCACCGTGGCGACCTGGTCTAGGCGCCCCAGGAACCGAACGTCCTCGGTCACGCCAAGCTCGCCCGCCTCCTTTTCCGCCTCGGGGCGGTCGGGGCCGTCGCCGATCATGAGCAGCGTGGCCGGCATGGCCCGCCGGATCCGGGCGAAGACCCGCACGACGTCCTTCACCCGCTTTACCTCCCGGAAATTCGAGACGTGGGTGATCACCTTGTGATCGGGCGGCGCGAGTCCCGCGCGACGGGCCTCCGGCGCAGGCCGGTACTCCTCGAGGTTGACGAAGTTCGGGATCACCCGCACGTCGCACTCGACGCAGCCGAACGCGCGGTAGGTCTCGTCTTGCAGGAAGGCCGACACCGCGGTGACGGCGTCGGAGCGCTCGATGGAGAAGCGGGTGATGGCGTAGAAGCTCGACTCCTGCCCGACCAGCGTGATATCGGTGCCGTGGAGCGTCGTGATCACCTTGAGATCCCGGGTGCCACGGAGCATCTCCCGCGCGAGGTAGGCGGTCGTGGCGTGGGGGATGGCGTAGTGGACGTGCAGCAGATCCAGGTCCTCCCGGAGCGCAACCTCATGCTGCTTGGAGGCAAGGGCGAGGGTATACGGATAGTGATCGAACAGCGGGTAACGCCCCATCCGGGTCTCGACCTGGTGGAAATACACCCGCTCGGCGTAGCCGCGGAGGCGGAAGGGCGAGTCGTACGTAATGAAGTGGACCTCGTGTCCCCGCCGGGCGAGCGCCAGGCCCAGCTCGGTGGCGACCGCGCCGGATCCGCCGTACGTCGGATAGCAGGTGATACCCACCCTCATGCCTTGCTCCTCCTCCCCCAGGCGGCCGCGATCTCGTCAGCAAGCTTCTCGGGTGGGCGGGTCGCGTCGAGCGCGAGCACGGGATCCGCGAGCTGGTGCCGAAACCAGGTCTCCTGCCGC
Source organism: Gemmatimonadota bacterium (assembly GCA_041498715.1). Taxonomy (GTDB): domain Bacteria; phylum Gemmatimonadota; class Gemmatimonadetes; order Gemmatimonadales; family GWC2-71-9; genus DASQPE01. Next base: position 8,204 of record JBGQIW010000028.1, read on the forward strand.
TTGGCGTAGCGCCGGGTGTTGAGCGCGATGGCGCCGGCAACGGTATCGCGCGCCCGGCGCCCATGAAGGTACTCCACCGCCTCCCGGATGCCGATCCCGTCGAGGCCGGGCGCGTTGCCGGTGTGCCCTTCGGTGAGCACCGAGGCCACTTCCTCTATGAGGCCCCGGCGTACCATCTCGTCCGCCCGCGCCGCGATCCGCTGGTGCAAAACCGCGCGGGGTGCCGTGAGCACGACGTACCAGGGCGTCACCAGGCTTTCCGCCCGAGCAGCGGCCTGCCACCAACCGAGCGGCCGCCCGCTCAGCAGGGCGACCTCGACCGCTCGCGCCGCCCGCTGGCGGCCGCCCCCGCGGAAGCCCCCATCTACCCGGCCGGCCCAGCGAAGCAGCTCCGGCCCCTCGAGCCGGGCCAGCCACGCATCGAGCGCCCGGCGGCGCCCGGGCTCGAGCGGCGGCTCGAGGAAGAGACCGTCCACCAGCGCCTTGACGTAGAGCCCCGTGCCCCCGACCACAAGCGGCAGCCCGCCCCGGGCCGTGATCTCCGCGACCCACCCGGTGGCCTCGCGGGCGAACCGCCCCGCGCTGTAGCGCTGCCCCGGCTCCACCAGGTCGAGCCCGTGATGCGGCACCCGGGCGCGCTCCCGCCGGGTAGGCTTGGCCGTGCCGATGTCGAGCCGCCGGTACACTTGCCGCGAATCTGCCGACACCACCTCCAGCGGCCAATGCCGGGCGAGGGCGAGCGCCACCGCCGTCTTCCCCACGGCCGTCGGCCCCACCAGCACCGGCAGGCTAGCGCCGGCCAAACCGGCGCTCCAACTCCTCGCGCGGCAACTGCACGATCGTCGCGCGGCCGTGCACATCGTGGGGGGCCAGCGTGGTCTCGAACAGCCGCAGCAGCAGCTGGCGCATCTCGGGATCGCTCAGCGGTTGCCCCGCCTTGATCGCGGCCCGGCAGGCGAAAGTGGCGGCGAACCGCTCGAGCGGGTTGGCCCAACCGCCGAACCGCCCCCGGGCGAGGTCGGCCAGCGTCTCCCGGAAGCAGGCGACACCGTCGAACCGCGGATGCGGGGCCGGTACCGCGTGGAGCAGCACCGCGCGCCCACCGAACGGCTCCACCTCGAAGCCCACGTCGCGAATGGCGTCGGCGTGGCTCTCCAGCGCGTCCAGCTCCTCATCAGTGAGCTCGAGCGTATGCGGAAGCAGCAGGCGTTGCGCGGCCGCGCCCGCGCCGGTGAGCTGGGCCAGCACCGATTCGTAGAGCACCCGCTCGTGCGCCGAGTGCTGGTCGACGATGACCATGCCCTCGGGTGCCTCGTACACGATGTAGGACTGAAACAGCTGCACCAACGGAGCGTCGAATCCGCGCTCCGCGGTCCGGCCCCGGCCGGCCCCGTCATCGGGGAGCGCCAGCTCGTTCCCGTCGAGCGGCAGACCCGAGGGGACCGGGCAGGCGGGCGCCGCCGCGAGCGGCGTCGTCGGCATCGGTCGCCACTCGCCCACGGGAGCCGCCGCGGCCAGCCGGCCAAGCGCGTCGCGCACGGCCTCCTCCACCACCCGCTCCACCCCGATGCGGTCGCGGAACCGCACCTCCAGCTTGGCCGGGTGCACGTTCACGTCCACTTGGTCCGGGGCCAGCGACACGTCCAGCAGCAGGGACGGCCGGTCCCCCGGGTGGATGGACGACCGGTACCCTGCTTCCGCAGCCCGCACCAGGAAGGGATCCTTGAACGGACGCCCGTTGACGAAGAGCTGGGTGCGCCGGCCGGTAGGCTTCGCGTCAGCCGGCCGCTGCACGAACCCTTTGACCTGGAACGCACCGGCAGCATAGCTGACCGGCACCAGCGTTCCCGCCAGCTCGCGGCCCCAGACCCCGGCGAGACGCTCGACCAATGTCTGCCCCGGCGGCAGCTGGAGCCGAGTGGTCCCGTCGACCTCGAGCGTGAAGCCGGTCTCGGGATGGGCCAGCGCGAGCGTCGCGAGAGCGTCGTGTGCGGCCCGGGTCTCGCTCGCGGTGGAGCGCAGGAATTTCCGCCGGGCCGGCGTGTTGAAGAAGAGTCCTCGGACCGACACCGTCGTACCCCGCTGTCGCGCGGCCGGGTCCACCCGGTCCAGGCGTCCGCCGGCGACGCTCAGCTCCGAGCCCTCGCCCATGCCGTCGTTGGTGACGAGCGTGAGCCGCGAGACCGACGCGATGGCGGGCAGCGCTTCGCCCCGGAAGCCGAACGTCCGCACGCCGACGAGATCGGCCGCGCTGCGGATCTTGCTGGTTGCGTGCCGGTCGAGCGCCAGCACGGCGTCCTCCCGCCCCATGCCGCTCCCGTCGTCGCTCACCTCGATCAGGGTCTTGCCGCCCTGCTCCAGCACGACCCGCACATGCCGCGCGCCCGCGTCGAGCGCGTTCTCGGCCAGCTCCTTCACCGCGGACGCGGGCCGTTCCACGACCTCGCCCGCGGCGATCTGGTCGGCGACGGCGTCGGGGAGGATCGCGACCAGTCGCGCCATCGGCTCAGCTCCCGCGCAGGAGCGCGAGCGAATCCGAGGGGACCCACCCCAGCCGGTCGCCGGAGGCGTCCACCATCGTCCATCCACCGGCCCGCCGCAGGACGAGCAGCGCCGTGCCCGGATCGAGCGGCGCCAGCGTCGGTGCGCGCTCGTGGGGCGAGAGCTGGAGCGGCGTTCCCCCGATGAGCACGGCCAAGGCCCGGTTGTCCCGCGCGCGCAGCCCGAGCGCGCCCGCGCCGAGCAGCAGCGCCAGGACGACGGACAACACTCCCAGCTCACGCCGGCGCCGCCCGCGAGTGGCGATCAGGCTCCAGCCGACGAGCCAGACCGCCGCGGCGGCCAGCGCGACCTCGCGCCAGGTGAACGGTGGCTCCCAGAGCCGCCCCGCGCTCGCCGATTCCGGGGGCGGCACCAGATCCAGCGCTCGCAGCACCGACCGGTCCCTCGGCGCGAGTCGGCGGGCCCGCTGCCACGCTCCGGCGGCGCGGCCGTCGAGCCCCAGCCGGTAGTAGGCCGCACCGAGGTCGTACCAGTTCGCTGGATCGTCGGGCGCCGACGCCGTGCGGTGAGCGAAGCCGTCGCTGGCGCCGGCCAGTTTGCCGTGCTCATACTGCCACGCGGGCGACATGGTCTGCGCCCGCACCGACGTCGCGACGAGGAGCGCGGCCCCCACCAGCCCGCCCACCGCGTATCGGCGACGACGACGGCTGTCGGCCAGGCGCTCAGCCAGCCCCCGCGCCTCGCCGGCCAGCGTCTCCGGGACCGGGCCGCCGCCCGGCCCGTAACGGGCCTCCTGGAGGCGAGCTCGAAGGTCCACCATGCGGGCTGCGAGCGGCGGCTCCACTCCGACCGCGCGCAACGCCGAGATCAGCCCGCGCTCACTGAGTGCGTCGGGCGCGCCGACCAGGTCACGGATCAGCGCCTCGAGCTCGACGCCCGCGCTCCGGGCGTCGGGCAGCGACGGAGGCGGCAGCCGGCGGCGCCGCCGGAAGCGCCGCCGTCCGAGGACGATCACCGGGGGCAGCAGGACGATCGCGCCCCAGATCCACGGCGGCACTGCCGTCGCGACACGATACTCGAGCGCCGGACCGGCCGGGTCCAGCAACGGGGGCGGCAGCGGGCGCGAGGCGGTGGCACCGGTCCCCTCCGCGACGATCAGCCGGCCGGGCGCGAGTGAGATCGTCCGGTACGTCTTGGCGACCATGTCGTAGTACGGGTAGGCGGCGCCCGGCAGCGCCAGCGGCCCGCTGGAGTCGGGGACCACGGTAAAGCGGAACGTCTTGCTCCCACCGAGCCGCCCGGCCGTCACCTGCAGCCGCTCGTCGGTGCGGTCCGGGTACGCGCGCGCCGTGGACGGCCAGCGGATGTCCGGCGCCGGCCAGAGCGCCGGGTTGCCGTCGCCCGCGAGCGTGAACGAGACCGCGACCGGCTCGCCCGCGCGCGCCGCCGGCGACTCCACGGTCCGGTCGAGCCGGAGCGCGCCCCCCACCGCCCCACCGTATCCGGTGGGTCGGCCCGCGGCCGGCGTCGGCGCGACCGTGAGCGCCTCGGGCTCGCTCTCGAGCGTGTAGCGCTCCTCCTGGCTGAAGAACTGGAGGGCGATCGGCACGCTGTACTTGAGCACGGCCGGCGTCACCTCGACCCGGCCCGGCTGGAGCGGGAAGACGACCTGGTGCGCGACGAAGAGATCGTAGAGCACGCCGCCTACGGTGCGGGTGGCGGCGATGCCGGGCGGCACCGGCTGGGGATAGCTCCACACGCCTTCGATCACCGGCGGTTGCAGCGTCGGCGGGCGGCGCAGCTGAGTGCGCAGCTCGCGAGGGAACCACGCGGCGGTGAGCACGTCCACCTGCTCGCCCACCGCCGCGGTCCGGCTCGAGAGCACCAGACTCACGGCGGGCTGTCCCGGACGACCCGGCGGTGGCGCCCGCTCCAGCAGCCGCTTGAGCATCGGGTTGCTCGCGGTGGCCGCGGCGCCGGGCAGCTCGTCCACCTGGACCGCGATGGGATCCGCGACGGCCACTTCGGTGCCCTGCAGGGCGCGGGCGGGACCGAGCTCCCAGTGGCCGGCCTTGAGCGCTCGGAGCCGGAGCTCGAGCGTCGTGGTGCGGCTGGGCGTCCCGAGCTGCGAGACCTCGGTGTGCTCGCTGCGCCCGGTGATCTCGAAGCCGGCGGGCGTCGGCATCGTCACCTGGACCGGCGCGGGATCGCGGGCGGTCGCCTGGATCGTGAGCACGAGATCGTCGCCCACACTGATGCGGGTCTCGTCGGCGAAGACGCGGACCTCGAGCCCGCTCCCCTGGAGCCAGAGCCACGCGAGCGGAGCCAGCAGCAGCTTCACCAATCCTTCACCCCTCCGGCGCCGCCGTGGAACCGGCTCTGCTGGTCGGCCCGCGCGGCGCGCTCCTGCCGGTCCATCGAGTTGAGGATCTGTTCGGCTTCCGCCTCGCTCAACCCCTGCGGCCCCTGGGTCGGTTCGGCCGGCTGGGGCTTCTGGCCGCCTCCGCCGCTCGGCGGCGGGGTCCCCCCACCGCCGCCCCCACCCGATCGGGGCGGCTTCCGTCGCAGCGCCAGCTCGAGGTTCCACTTGGCCCGCGCGGACCCGGGCTCGAGCAGCAGGGCGGCGCGAAGGTTGGTCGTCGCTTCGTCCAGCAACGCGTCCCGGCCGGCGCTGTCGCCCGCCGCCTCTACCAGTGCGGTCGTGCCCAGGTTGTAGAGCGCGCGGTAGCGCAGGTCCGGGTCGGGCGACTTCGCCGCCTCCGCCAGCGCGCGGCGGGCGACGTCGTACTTGGCCCCCGCCAGTGCCGCAGTCCCCGCATCGTAGAACGCGGTGTCGCGCGCCACGCCCGCTCCGGCCAGCGCGAGCCACGCCTGCGCCGCGCCGACCGGATCGCCGGCGGCGAGCGCCCGATCACCCGCGGTCGGCCGCTGGGCCGAGGCGCTCGCGCCCAGCAGCGCCACGCCCGCGAGCGCAGCGAGTGCCGGCCCCGGGGTCAACAGCGTAAGGGCGAGCAGAACGAGCCCGGCCACGAGCACCGGGATCCAGGCCCTCGGCACGAGGTCGGAAATGCGGGTCTCCGAGGTGGGGCTCCGTTTCAACGCGGCCACGATGCTCTTGACCGCCCCCGCCTGGTCCGGCAGGTCGGCCGGAACCACGGTGCCTTCGGCTGCGTCGGCGATGGCGCGAAGCATGTCGTCCCGCCGTTGCGTCAACACGGTGTGCCCCTGCTCGTCGGCCTTGTACTCGATGAGCGTCCCGGCGGAATCCCGAATCGGGATCTTGACCGGCGTGGCGTGGCCCTCGGCGACCAACACGAGCCGGACGCCATGGGAGCGGAGCGCCTGTGCCTGCGCCACCGCGTCCGGGAGCGAATCGTGGCCCTCGCCGTCGGTGAACACCACCAGGACGCGGTCCGCGCCGTCGCCGCCGGCGGCGAGCAACTGGCCGCCCTGCTGCATGACCGACGCGAGGTTGGTCCCCCCTTCACTGGCGAGATCGGGATCGAGGCCGTCGAGGTACATCCGCACTGCACTCCCATCCACAGTGAGCGGGGCGAGGATGTAGCTGCGGCCCGCGAAGGCCAGCAGACCCACGCGGTCGCCTTCGACATCCTGCACCAGCCGGCGCGCCTCCCGTACCGCCCGCTGCAGCCGGCTCGGGCTCACGTCCTCCGCCAGCATCGAGCGGCTGATGTCCACCGCCAGCACCAGATTGAGTGCGTGGCTCTCGGCCGTGATCTTCGTGCGTCCGCCGCGGGGGCCGGCCAGGGCCACGCCCGCGGCCAGCGCCGCGAGCGCCAGAACCAGCGGGCCCCGCCGCAGGCGGCGGCGCGCGTCCCGACCCAGGGACGCGGACCAGACCGTCGCGAGCCGCACCCGTCGCCGGCGGGCCAGCCAGGCCAGCGCGCCGAGCGCGAGCGCCAGTACCGGCGCGAGAGCGAGAAGGAGCGGCAGCTCGAAGATCACGGGATCCGCACCACCAGCGTCGCGTCGAGCAGAAGCTCGAGCGCCAGCGTGAACAGCCCGAACAGAATGAAGGGGCGGGTCTCCTCGTCGTAGCGGATGTAGCGGGTCACCGACACCGGCGTCCTCTCCAGTTGATCGATCTGGTGGAAGATCTGGCTCAGCGCCTCACTGTCCTTGGCGCGGAAATACTGGCCGCCGCTCTTTCCCGCGATCTCTTTGAGGAGGTCTTCGTCGATCTTCACCGGGAGCACCTCGTAGCGGAATCCGCCCCCGAGCGCGCGGCCTGTCGGAATGGGGGCTTCGCCCTCGGTGCCCACTCCGATAGCGTAGATCTTGATCCCGTAGGCGGCCGCCGTGGCCGCCGCAGTCCGCGGATCGATGAGTCCCTTGTTGTTCACGCCGTCGGTGAGGAGCAGAATCACCTTGCTCTTGTCGGGCGAGCGTCGCAGCCGGTTCACCGCGACCGCGAGCCCGCTGCCGATAGCGGTGCCGTCGTCCAGGCTCCCGATCTTGATGTCCATCACCGCCTGCTCGACCACCGGATAATCGAGCGTCACCGGCACCTGGGTGAGCGCCTCCCCGGCGAACGCGACGACCCCAATGCGGTCGGCGCTCCGGCCGCGGACGAAGGCGATCGCGTCGTGCTTCGCCACCTCCAGCCGGTTGGACGGCGCGAAGTCCTCGGCCAGCATGCTGCTCGAGACGTCGATCGCGATGACGATGGCGATGCCTTCCTTCTTGAGCTCGAGCCGGTCGCCGCTGATCCGGGGCCCCGCGGCAGCGATCAACCAGCTGGCGAGGGTGAGCGAGCGGAGGATCAGCGGCAGCCGCACCCACCAGGCCGGCCGCGCCGCGCGTCCCGGGATACGCACGTCGCTGTACGGGGCGGCCGGCGTACCGCGCCGCCGGCGCCACCACCAGAGTGGGAGCGCCAGGAGGAGCAGGAGAAGCCACGGCCGCGCGAAGCTCATGAGCGCACCGGGTCGGCCAGCCGGGCCTCGAGCTCCCCGGCCCAGCGGTGCATGCCAAGGGCATCGATGTCGGGCCCGTGCGCAAACCGGGCCTCGTCGAGCGCGCGGAGCAGATCACCCAGCTCGCCGATCGGCCACTCGGGCCGGGAGTGCGTCAGCGCGGCGAGGCAGGCGTCGGTGTCCAGTTCGGCGCCCGCCTCCGGCACCCGCGCCGCGATCACCTCGCGCAGTCGCTCGACCGTTGCGCTCACGACCGTGCGGGCCTCGCCCGCCTCGGCCCAGCGCACGACCGGAAGCTCTGGCGGCGACGCCGGTCCGACCGGGGCGACGATGGGTGCCCGGCCCCGGCGCCGCCACCAGAGATGCGCAGGCACCAGGACGATGGCGGCGAGGGCCCAGAGGGCAAGCAGCGGCGCGAGGCGGTGCTCGTGGGTCGCGACCGTCGCCGTCGCCGGCTGGGGCTTGAGGGAATCGTGGGGACCGCCCGGCAATACGCTGGCCGCGGTGAGCGTCACGGCCATCGGCGGCAGCGAGTCCAGGCGGCCGTCCGCCCCGACCAGGAGCGGACCCGGCACCTGCACGACGTGCGGCCCCGGCGCCCAGAGGGTCACGGGATACGCCACCTCCACCGAGTCGCCGCGCAGCGTCACCCGGGCCCGGCCCAGGACCTCGACCTCGTCGGTCGGCGCCCACTCCGCGGGCCGCACCGCCCGCCCCGGCGGCGGCGCGACCGTGCGCCGGACCCAGATCGTGTCGCCGACGGTGGGGAATCCCGCCTGCAGCAGCAGCAGCAGCTCGCCGATCACCGTCGCCCGACCCGCCGCGCGCGCACGGCGAAATGCCGCCGGAGCGGCAGCTTATAATCGACGCCCGTCTCCAGCTCGAGATGGTCGGTCCCAGCGGTCGTGAGCGCGCGGGCCCGCTCCTCCCGCCGTCGCTCCGCCAGGCGCTCCACCCTTTCGCGGACCTTCCGGTTCCCGGTGTCCACCAGCACCCGGCGCCCGGTCTCCGCATCCGCCAGCTCGATCAGGCCGGCCTCCGGCAGTGAGTGCTCCCGCCGGTCGTCCACGGTGATCGCCACCACTTCGTGCCGGGAGACGAGGCGTCGGAGCGGGCGCTCCCAGCCGTCGTCGAGAAAGTCGGACAGGATGACGACGATGCTCCGATGGCGCAGCAGCCGGCCCGCGTAGGTGAGGCTGGCCGCCAGGTTGGTCCGGCGGCCGCGCGGCTCGAAGGCGACCAGATCCCGGATCACGCGGAGCGCGTGGCGCCGCCCCTTCCGCGGCGGCACCACGTGCTCGACCTGATCGGTGAAGAAGAGGGCCCCGACCCGGTCGTTCTGGAATGCGGCTGCGAGAGCGAGCACTGCCGCGATCTCAACGGAGAGCGCCGCCTTGGTCACCGGGTCACCGAACCGGGTCGAGCCCGACTGGTCCACGACGAGAAAGAGGGTGAGCTCGCGCTCCTCCGTGAACGTCTTCACGAACGGGGTGCCCAGGCGGGCCGAGACGTTCCAGTCGATGGAGCGGAAGTCGTCGCCGATCTCGTATTGGCGCACTTCGGCGAACTCCATCCCCTGCCCCCGGAAGACGGAGCGATACTCGCCGGCGAAGATCGACCCCACCAGCCCGCGGGTGCGGAGCTCGATGGCCTTGACCTGCCTCAGGATTTCAGGGGAGATGGGCATAGGAAAAAGCGTGAACAGTGAACACTAAGCACCGTTCACTGTTTACCGCCCTTCATGGCATCGCCACCGCGCCGATCACCTTGGCCACGACGTCGTCCGACGTCAGGTCCTCGGCCTCGGCCTCGAAGGTGAGCACGATGCGGTGGCGGAGGACGTCGGTGGCGAGTGCGCGCACGTCCTCCGGGACGACGTACGCCCGGCCGCGGAGATACGCGTGCGCTCGCGCGGCCTGCGCCAGGGCAATGGAGGCCCGAGGCGAGCCGCCGAAGGCGATCAACGGCTTGAGATCGTGCAGCCCGACGCTGGCCGGGTCGCGCGTGGCCCGCACCAGGTCGACGATGTAGTCCACCACCTTCTGATCCATGTACAGATCGGCGATCGCCGAGCGGGCGGCGAGAATCGTCGCCGGCTCGAGCACGCGCTCCACCGGGATCTCGCGGCCGCTGCTCATGCGGAGCAGCACTTCCTTCTCGTCGTCGCGATTAGGGTAGGTGACGTGCACCTTGAGCATGAACCGGTCCAGCTGCGCCTCGGGCAGCGGGTAGGTGCCCTCGCTCTCGATCGGATTCTGGGTGGCCAGCACGAGGAACGGCTCTTCCAGCTTGAACGTCGTGCCCCCGATCGTGACCTGCTTCTCCTGCATCGCCTCGAGCAAAGCCGACTGGACCTTGGCCGGCGCGCGGTTGACTTCGTCCGCCAGGATGATGTTGGCGAACAGCGGCCCCTTGCGCACCGCGAAGTCCTGGGTCTTCTGGTTGAAGACCATCGTGCCGATCAGGTCGGCCGGCAGGAGATCCGGAGTGAACTGGATCCGGGAGAAGGTCGCGTCGATGATCTCCGCCAGGGTCCGCACCGCCAGCGTCTTCGCCAGTCCGGGCACGCCCTCGAGCAGAATGTGGCCGCCGGTCAGGAGCCCGACGAGCAGCCGTTCCACCATCGCGTCCTGCCCGACCAGCCGGCGGCCGACTTCCTTGACGACCCGCTGTACCGGAACGGGATCGAAGGCCGGGGCCGGAGTGGAGGGGACGGAGGTGCGAGGGATTGATGTCAAATCCAGGTCTCCCGTGAGAAAAACTATCGGCTAAAGGCTAACAGCTCTGTACAACCCCCGTACCTCTCTCTCCGTCAGCACCCGCGACTCCCCGGGCGCCAGGTCGCCCAGCCGGACGGGCCCGTAGGAAGTACGCGCGAGACGCTCCACCTTGAGACCCATCGCCTCGCACCACCGGCGCACGATACGGTTCCGCCCCTCGGTCAGTGTCACGTCCAGGATGCTGCGCCCGTCGTGCCCCGGACGAACCCGCACCTCGGTGGTGACGACCGGGCGGTCGTCCACCAGCACGCGCTGCTTCACCCCGGCTGCGACCTCCGCGGTCGAACGCCCGTGGACCAGCGCGGTGTAGTGCCGGGGGATGCGGTAGCGCGGATGGGTGAGACGGTGCACTGCCTCACCATCGTTCGTGAGCAGGAGCAGGCCGGTCGTCATGACGTCCAGACGCCCGACGTAGGCGAGGCCGGCCGGGTCCCGGATGAAATCGAAGACCGTCCGCCGGCCCGCCTCGTCGTCGGCCGTCGTCACCACGCCCAGCGGCTTGTGGAACGCGAGCCACCGGCGCTCCTGCGCCTGCACCCGCCGGCCGTTGACCGTGATCTTCTGCTGCTCGGGGTCCACCTTGCTGCCGAGGGTCGCGACCCGGCCGTCCACCCGGACCCGCCCTTCCTCGATCAGCCGCTCGGCGGCCCGGCGCGACGCCACCCCGGCCTGCGCCAGGGCGCGCTGGAGCCGCATCTCGCTCACGATTCGGCGGGCACGTAGGCCTCGGCGTCGTCCGGTCCCTCCGCCTCGGGCCGATGCGGCTGGAGTGCCACCGTGAGTTCCTCGGCCTTGGGCAGGTCGCTGAGGTCGCGCAGCCCGAGCAGCTCCAGGAAGAGCGACGCCGTTCCGTAGAGGAGCGGCCGCCCGAGCGCCTCGCTGCGCCCCACCACCTCGATCAGCCCACGCTCCTGCAGCGAGCGCAGGACGCCGCCCGCCGACACCCCACGGATCTCCTCGACCTCCGCCCGCCCCACCGGCTGGCGGTACGCGATGACCGCGAGGGTCTCGACCGCCGCGGGCGTGAGGCGGCTCCCCCGCACCGAGAACTGCGCTCGCTCGATCGCGGCCGCGTGCACCGGTCGGGTGAGGATCTGGTAGCCACCGGCCAGCTCCACCAGCTCGACGCCGTGCTGGTCGAAATCGTAGTGCTCCCGCAGCTCTTCGAGCGCGGCGCGGATGTCGGGCAGGGCCGCCTCGGCATCGAGCGTGGCCAGCTCCTCCACCGTCAGCGGGCGCGCGGCGGAGAAGAGAGCGGCTTCACACAGCTGTGCGAGCGGATTCACGGGCGATCACCATCGGCGCGAACGGCGCCGGTTGCCGGAGAGAGAGCGTGCCCCGCCGCGCGAGCTCCAGCAGGGCCAGAAGGACGGACAGCAGATCCGCGATCCCGGGCGTCGGACCGAGCGCATCGAGCCACCCGATCTCGTCCCGGGCGTCGAGCAGCGCCTCGATCCGCCGCATGGCGCCCTCGACGTCGAGCGGCCGGGCGATGACCCGGTGCAGCACCGGAAGCGGGATTGCCGCGATCACCCGCTCGACCGCCTGCAGCAGCTCCAGCAGGTCGAGCGCGAGCGGCGGCGGTGGCAGCGCCGGCGGCGGCGGCAGATACCCGCGGGCGAGCCGCTCCGTCCGGCGCTCGGCGGCGTCCCCCATCCACCGGGCAATCTCGCGGATCTGCTGGTACTCGAGCAGGCGCCGCACCAGCTCCGCCCGGGGATCCTCCCACCCCTCGTCGTCGAGGTTCCGGGGGAGGAGCATCTGCACCTTGAGCCGTACGAGGCGGCTGGCCATCTCCAGGTAGTCCGCGGCCTGGTTCAGTCCCAGCTCGTGGATCGCCTGGAGGAACTGGTCGCAGATCCGCGCGATCGGAATGTCGGCGATCTCGATCTGCTCCTCCCGGAGGAGGTGGAGCAGCAGGTCGAGCGGTCCCGCGAACGCGTCGAGCTGGACGACGAACGCCGGTTCCGCGCCCAGGGCGGCAGTCGGGGGCCCGACGTCGCGCCCGGTCATCCGTTGAAGATGTTCCATCCGTCGCCCACGGCGTACGGGAGCATGAGCCGCTGGAGCAGCCCCATGCCGTAGTATGCCGGTCCCAGCAGCCAGTGGAACACCGACGGGGCCAGGAGCATGATCGCGAGCAGCGGAAGTATGCCGAACCGCTGGATCGAACGATACCGCGCACCCAGGCCGGGAGGGAGCAGATAGTAGAAGAGGTGCGAGCCGTCCAGCGGCGGGATCGGGATCAGATTGAAGAAGCAGAGGATCAGGTTGAGCCAGACGCCCCACATCATCATGCGCTGCGCCGTATCCACCACCGTGATCAGGTCGGGCAGGAGCGACGCCGCAAATCCGATCACCACGAACAGAAGCGCGCAGACCAGCGAGAGCCCCAGGTTGGTCACCACTCCGGCGGCCGAGACGATGATGTCCCCCCGCTTGTAGTTCCGGTACTTGCGCGGATTGACCGGCACGGGCTTCGCGCCCCCGAAGGCGAACTGGCCGTGCGACACCAGCAGGAGCAGGGCCGGCATCAACACGGTCATCACTGGATCGACGTGCGGCAGCGGGTTCAGGGTGAGGCGGCCCAGCATGTAGGCGGTGTCATCGCCCTGGCGGAGCGCGGCGACGCCGTGGGCGTACTCGTGGGCAACGAGGGAGAACACGAGTACGGGCAGGGCGAGGATGATGTTCTGGAGCAGCGACGGTGTCCTGGGGCGAAGGCCGCGGGAAGGTTACACCCGGAGCAAAGCCAAGTCAAAACAAGACTGCGCTTGACCTTGGCTGCTTCAGAGCCTATTCTTCGCCCCGCGTAAGGATGGGGCCGGCTGGCCCCGCAAACCGCGTCTCAAGCCGAGGTGGTTGTGCCGAGAATCAAGTCCGCCAAGAAGCGCATGCGCCAGACCCGGGCCCACACGGTCCACAACCGCACCCAGCGGAGCCAGCTCCGCACCGCAATCAAGCGAGTGCGCAGCGCGGCCACGGCGGCGGACGCGGCGAAGGAGTACGCGGAGGCGGTGAAGATCATCGATCGCGCCGGGCGGAAGAACCTGATCCACCATAATGCGGCGGATCGGCAGAAGAGCCGGCTGGCGAGAGTCGTCGAGGGGAAGAAAGCGTAACAGCGATAGCGTGAACAGTGAACGGGGGCTCCGATGATTATCGGGCCCCCGTTTTCGTTTGACGGTTCACTGCTCACGCTTTTCTACAGCGCCGCCAGCTCCGCTCCACACCGCTCGCAATACCACTCCGTCGGCCGGTTCAGCGTCCCGCACTCGCCGCACTTGAGGGTCTTGGCCTGCGACGCTTGGCCCGGCTTGGCCGAGGGCTGCGGCGCAGACGATGTTGCGACCGGCTCCGCCACCTCGGGGCGGGCCGTCTCCCCGCTCCGCCGTGGAGCCGGCTTCCGATCGTCACCCGACACCGACTTGAGAAACGCGAGCTCATCGCCGGGCACGCCCACGGATCTGGACGCCGGGGCGGCCGGCGCGGCGACCGGTGCCCGGCCGCGCGCGGGCTCCACGGCGGGTTTCGGCACGAAGCGCGGCGCGCCGACGGGCGCGGCGGTGAGGTCGGGCACCTGGTCGAGCGACGGGGGCGAGCCGGCTGCCGCCGCGACGTCCGGCGTCGGATCCGGCAGCATCTCGATCGCCGATCCCGGCCTCGGCTCCGCAGGCACCGGCTCCAGCTCGGCGATCGGCACCGGCTCAGGCTCGGGCTCTGGTTCCGGCTCGGGCTCCGCCATCGGCTCGACCTGGGCGACCGGTGCGGGCGGGGGGGCCTCCGAGATGAATCCCTGGACCTCGACCAGCCGGTCGATCTCCTTACCGATCTTCTCCAGCTCGACCTGAAGCGATTCTATCGTCTGGGTCGTCTGGGTCCGCATCTGCTCCCAGTCGTTGTCGGCGTACTCGCCAACCACGTGCCGCACTTCCGCCTCGGCCAGCGTCTCCTCGGCCTGCGTCCGCCGCCCTTGGAGATCGCCTTGTGCCACCTGGTGGCGCTCCAGGGCGGAGCGGATGGTTTCGGCGTGCGACTTCAGCTCCTCGATCACCGCCTGAAGCCGGCTCTGGTAGTCGGCTCGCACCTTGGCCCGCACCGCGGGCGGCGCACTGCTCGCGGCCGAGTCGAGCTTGGCGAGCCACTGCTGGAATCGGGCGCGCTCTTGAAGCAGGGCTTCGATCGGGGCGCCACCCGGGGACGTGTCGTCAGCCATCGCGGGGCTTTCCTCTCAGGCGCTCGAGGGCGTCAATCTGATCGGGACTCAAACAGTTCGTGCGACCGAGGAGCTTCGCTGCCAGCAGGATTTTGGCCGAGTGCTCCAGAGTCTCCATTCGGATGCGGGCCGTCGCGAGGTCGGGACCCCAGGTGACCGCTCCGTGATTCGCCAGCAGAACCGCGACGTGCCGGGCCAGCAGCGGCTCCACGATGTCTCCGAGCGCCGGGGTGCCGGTTGTGGCGTACGGTGCCACGGGCACTTTACCCAGATAAAGAATCAGCTCGGGAAGCACGTCGGCGGGCATCGGCTCTCCTGCCACCGCGTACGCAGTGGCGACCGGCGGATGCGCATGCACCACGGCACCACAGTCTCGGTGCAGCCGATAGGCCCGTAAGTGCAAATCTAATTCGGTTGTGGCGTGCCGGGAGCCACGGCGGCGGGATCCGGCCAGGGTGACCTCCACCAAATCCCGGGACGTGAGCTCGGCCTTGTGAAGACCACGGGGGGTGACGAGGAGGCGATCGGGCCCGAGCCGCACCGACACGTTGCCGTCGGCTCCGGCGATGAGGCCGGCCTCCCAGAGCCGGCGGCAGCAGCGGACGATGTCACGGGCTGCGTCCTGGGCGCGCATCGTCGGCCTGGCCCGCTCAGTCCGGTCGCTGGAAGACGACCTGCCCGCGCACGATCGTGACGCTCGCGCGGCCGGTCAGCCGCCGGCCGGCGAACGGGGTGTTCCGGCTCCGGGAGAAGAACTCCTGCGGACGCACGGTCCACTCGACAGCGGGATCGAACACCACGACGTCGGCGGGCGACCCGGGAGCGAGCGTGCCGCCCGGGAGCCCGAAGATCTTCGCGGGGATGGTGCTCATCCGGGCGACCAGCTCGGGCAGCGGGAGCAGCTTGGTCGTTACCAGCTCGGTGATCGCGAGACCGAGCGCCGTCTCGAGGCCGATGATGCCGTTGGGCGCGTCGTCGAACTCCCGCTCTTTCGCGTCGTAGTGGTGGGGCGCGTGATCGGTGGCGATCACGTCGATGGTCCCGTCCTTCAGGCCCCGGCGGATCGCCTCGCGATCTTCCGCCTCGCGGAGCGGCGGGTTCATCTTCGCGTTCGTGTCGTACCCCTCGCACGCCTCGTGGGTGAGCGAGAAGTGGTGCGGGCACGCTTCCGCCGTCACCCGAATGCCGCGCTCCTTGGCCCGCCGGATGAGGTCCACTGAGCCGCGGGTGGACATGTGGCACAGGTGGATGTGGCCGCCCGTGAGCTCGGCCAGCAGCAGGTCGCGCGCGACCATGATCTCTTCGGCCGCCGACGGAATCCCCTTGAGACCGAGCCGGGTCGAGACCACCCCTTCGTGCATGGCCCCGCCGCCCAGGGTCGGATCCTCGCAGTGGTCGGCCACCGGTATGCCGAACGTCCGGGCGTACTCCAGCGCGGTGCGCATCAGATGGCTCGAGACGACCGGCTTGCCGTCGTCGCTCACGGCGACGGCCCCCGCCCCGACCAGCTCACCGAACTCGGCCAGCTGCTGTCCCTTCTGCCCGAGGGAGATGGCCCCGATCGGATAGACCCGCGCTTTGCCGGCGCGCTGCGCTTGCGCCTTCACGAAGCCCACCACCCCCTGGTTGTCGCACACCGGGTCGGTGTTGGGCATGGCGCAGACCGCGGAGAACCCGCCGGCCGCCGCCGCCATGGCGCCGGTCGCGACGGTCTCGAGATCTTCCTGCCCCGGCTCGCGCAGGTGGACGTGCACGTCGATCAGTCCCGGAGCCACCACCTGGCGGCTGGCATCCACCACCATGGCGCCCGCCGGCGTGCCGAGGTTGCGTCCGACGGCCTCGACCTTGCCCTCGAGCAGGTACACGTCCGCGGGCTCGTCGATCTTCCGCGCCGGATCGATCACCCGGCCGCCCCGGATCAGGATCCCGCTCAATGGTCCTCCCCTTTCCCCGCCGCGCTCGCCCAGTCGGGCGAGCCCCCGGCAAGGAGGTAGAGCACGGCCATCCGGACGGCGACGCCGTTGGTCACCTGGGGCAGGATCACGCTGTGCGGACCGTCGGCCACGTCGCTGTCGATCTCGACGCCGCGGTTCATCGGACCGGGATGCAGAACCACCAGGTCCTTGGGCGCTTTCGCCAGCCGCTCGGTCGTGACACCGAACACCCGGTTGTACTCCCGGAGCGAAGGGATGAACCCGCCCTCCATCCGCTCGAGCTGGAGCCGGAGGACATTCAGGGCGTCGGCCCACTGGATGGCGTCTTCGATCCGCGGGATAATCGTCACCCCCAGCTCCTGCACGTTGCGCGGCAGGAGGCTCGCCGGACCGCACACGGCAACCTCGGCGCCCAGCTTGGTGAGTCCCCAGATATTGCTCCGCGCCACCCGGCTGTGGAGCACGTCGCCCACGATCGCCACCTTGAGCCCGGCGATCCGGCCGAACTTGTCACGGAGGGTGAGCAGATCGAGCAGGCCCTGGGTCGGGTGCTCGTGTTTGCCGTCGCCGGCGTTGATCACGTTCGACCGGATGCGTTGGCCGAGGAACTGGGCGGCTCCCGACGCGCCATGGCGGATCACGACCATGTCGATGCGCATCGCCTCGAGGTTCTTGGCCGTGTCCACCAGCGTCTCGCCCTTCGAGACGGAGGAGCCCTGTGCCGCCACGTTGACCGTGTCGGCCGAGAGCCGCTTTTCTGCGAACTCGAAGGAGATACGGGTGCGGGTGGACGCCTCGAAGAAGAGATTGACGATGGTCTTCCCGCGGAGCGCCGGGACCTTCTTGATCGGGCGCTCGCTCACTTCCTTGAACGGCTCGGCGGTGTCGAGGATGAGCCGGATCTGGTCGGGACTCAGGTACTCGAGCCCGGTGAGGTCCTTGCCGAGGGCGGTGCCGGCGGTCATTTCGGCTCCCCGCGGACCAGCTCGACGGCGTCGCGGCCGTCCAGCTCGGCGACGAAGACATCCACCCGATCGCCGGGAACGGTCGTCGCCCGGCTGCCGATGACGTCGGCCTGAATCGGCAGCTCGCGTCCGCCGCGGTCGACCAGCACGCAGAGCAGAATGCGGCGCGGGCGACCGAAGTCGGCGCACTCGTCGAGCGCGGCCCGCACGGTGCGGCCGGTGTAGAGCACGTCGTCCACGATGACCACGGTGCGGCCGTCGAGATCGGGCAGGCTGGTTTCGCCGACGACCGGGCGGGGACCCACGGTCTGGAGGTCGTCGCGGTAAAGCGTGATGTCGAGCTTGCCCACCGGGACCCGGCTGCCGTCGCTCTGCTCGATCAGCCGCTGGAGCCGAGTGGCCAGCTCGACGCCGCGGCGCTGGATGCCCACGAGCGCGAGTGACTCGGTGCCGCCCGAGCGCTCGACGATTTCCGACGCCATGCGCGCCAAAGCGCGGCCGATCGCGCGGTCGTCGAGGAGCTGCGTACGGATGGGCATCGGGGGCGGAAGCTAGTGTCCGGACCGGGGGGGAGCAAGTCGGTCGGGGTCCGCCACTACGGCGTTGTCGTAGGGAATCCGCCCGCCGCCCCAGCAGACTGCGGCGGCGCGCAGGCACGCGCGGGAGGTCTCACGGGTGCCGTCATGTTGGGTCCTGCGACGAATCGGCCTTCGGGCGCCCCGCGTGGGGGCCACGGCATTGCGGGCGCGGCCCGCCAAATGGCCCGGACCGTGGAGGCGCGCCCCGCGGCCACGCTTCGTGCCGGAAGCCGCGGTGCGCCCGGCGGCCAGGGGAGGCCAATGCGGAGGTGCGGCCCTCAACCAATCCCAGCCCACACGGCCTCCTGACGGGTCCATCAGCACTTCCGCCGCGTGATCGTACACAGACGTTCGTCTCGTCTACAACCGGGTCGGCCCAGCTAGCCGCTCTTGGTCGCTTTGGGGGGCGCGTCGCCTAGCAGAGCCGCACGGGAACGGTATGTTCGAGGGGCGCCAGCGGCGAAGGGGGACCAAAATGTTCGACATCCTCGGTGTGACGGTTTTGGTCGTGCTCGCTGCCTTGTTCAGCTGGCTCGCCATGCGCGCGCGGCGAGTTGCACAAGGACCAGCCCCGCCGGCGCGGTAGCAGGGCTGGCGGCTGCCGTCGGGCACGTACTCGCAGTAATCGGCGAGGTCGCGTTGGGCTTCGGTCACCATGGGTCGGTCCCAGAGAAGCTACGGCGAAGGGGCAAGCGACTGCGCCCGACGGCTGCCTGCCCTGGTTAGCAACTGTGTTGGAAATCAACGTGCCAGGGCGTGCCGGAGCGCGCCATGGCGTTCAGGGTGGTGAGCAGCTTTCGCGCACAGGCCACCAGCGCGACCTTCTTCGGCTTGCCCGC
>JBGQIW010000029.1:0-26829 GCA_041498715.1 Gemmatimonadota bacterium
CGGCGAGTTCTGCACCGCCGAGTAATCGGTCGTCGTGCCGTCGACCGTCACGTTGGCGTTGCGGTTGCCCAGCTTCACTTGCAGCGACTGCTGCATCTCGGGCACCACGGCCGTGAAGAGCCGCCCGTCGCGCTGCAGGGCGACCGCATCGTTGAGTGTGAGGCTCACCCGGTTCGCGCTCGCGACCCCGCCCTGGAAGCTCTGTCCCGGAAAGACGCGCAACAGGTTGGTGCCGAGCGCGTTGATGCTCGCCTCGACCGCCTGCTGGGCGCCGCTGCCGAGCGCCACCATCGCGATGAGCGCGCCGACGCCGATGATGATGCCGAGCGCCGTGAGCCCCGCGCGCAGCAGATTCGCGCGAATGGACTGCAGGGCGGAGGCGATGGTCTCGGTGAGCTGCACGATCAGCGCGGCGGAGCCGCACCTCCGGTCGAGCCGCTCTGCTGCCGCATCCCCGGGAGCCCGCCGCCCCCGGTCATGTTGGTGATGCGCTGCTTGAACTGTTGCTGCGACTGGACCAGGCTCGCGCTCGGCAGGATGTAGACCGAGTCGCCGACCTTGAGTCCGTCGAGCACCTCGCTGTAGTCGAGATCGGTGAGCCCGGTGCGCACCCACACGGGCACCGGCTGGCCGTTCCGCTGCACGAACACGATCCAGCGCCCGCCCGTCTGCGCGCCACCCGCACCCCGGCGGCCGCTCCGGCCCGCGCCGCCACCCGGCTGCGCCGCGCCGCCGGCCCCGGGCGACGGCTGACCGCCCCCGGAGGGGCCGGCGGCTCCGGCCGAGTCGCGCGAGCCGCGGCGGGCGGGTGCTGCGGCGCTGTCGCCCCGCCCCGGCGGCGGGGCACCGGCGCTGTCTGCCCGGGCATCGGGAGCCGACGGCGACGGCGGCTGCTGTTGCAGCGCGGCCAGGACTGCCTGCGGGTCGAGCCCGAGCACCTGCGCCGCCGATGCGACGTCCCGGGTTGTCCGCAGGGCCGCGTTAGCGACGGCGGTGACGCCGGTGCGCTGACCCACATGGATCTCGACGTCTGCGTTCATCCCCGGCCGGAGAAGCCCGTTCCGGTTGTCGATACGGACCCGCACCGGGAACATCGTGACGTTCTGCTGGACCGTGTCCTTCGGCTCGATCTTGAGCACGCTGCCGGTGAACGGCCGGTTGGGAAAAGCCTGCACGGTGACGGTGGCCGCCTGTCCCGGCTGGATCTTGCCGATGTCGGTTTCGTCCACCGGCGTCGAGACCTGGACCAGGCTGAGGTCGGCCAGCTTGAGCAGGGTCGTGCCGCCGCCGACATTCGACGTCGCCGACGCGATGACCTGCCCGCGGGAGACGTCGATCTCGATGATCGTGCCGGCGATCGGCGCCCGCACATCGGCGTCCTCGAGACTGATCTTCCCGTTGTCCAGCGCGACCTGCGCCGAGACCAGCGCCGCCTTGGCGTTGGCGTAGGATAGGACGTCCTGGTCGTGCTCCAGCACCGTGATCGCCTGGGTCGCGAGCAGGCTGTCGGACCGCTGCTTCTGCACCGCGGCGTTGTTGAGCTGGACCCGGGCGGCGGCGACGGCCGCATCCGCCTGGGCGACCGTGTTCTTCGACAGTCGGGGGTCGATCTGCATGAGCAGCGCGTTGCGCGGCACGACTTGCCCGGTCTCGACCTTGATGGCCAGGACCTCGCCCGATGCGCGGGTCTTCACCTCGACCGTGGTATCGGGCTGCACGGTGCCCGTTGCGTGGGCGGAGACGACGATGTCCCGCTGGTCCACCGCCAGGGTCTCGTAGACCGGCGGGGGCGGGGCCTTCTTGCAGGCCCCGATCCCGAGGACGATGGCCGCCGCGAACGCCGCCCTCATAGCGGGCGCCCCACCAGCGCCTCGAGCTGGGCCTTGGCGCGGAGGTAGTCGAACCGGGCGTTCACCGCGTCCACCCGCGCCTGGTCGAGCGCCGCCTGGGAGGTGAGCAGATCCACGATCGTGGCAAGCCCGAGCTGATAGCGCTCGCGGACCACGCGGAGGTTCTCCTCGCCGGCCGCCACGCTCGTCTGGCTGATCGCGATGCTGGTGACAGCCGCGTCGAGCTGAGCGAGATAGGTCGTCATGCCGACGTCCACCGCCCGGGCGTCGTCGGCGGCGGTCGCGTCGGCGACCTCGGCGCTGCTCTCCTGGGTGACGATCTGGGCCTCCCGCGCGAAGCCGTTGAACAGATTCCAGCTGAGCCGGAGGCTGAGCTGGGTGTTGTTGTTGAACCCGTTGCCGCCCTGGGCGCCGCTGTAGCCGGTGGCGGCGCCGAAGGAGAGCGTCGGCCAGTAGTCGGCGCGGGCGGCGGCGACGGCGGCGCGCGCGGCCCGGGCGCTCGCGAGTGCGCTCTGCACCCGGGGCGAGCGCTCGAGGGCCTCGGTCCGTAGCGTGGTGGTGTCGATCATCGGTGGCTGATAGAAGCTCGAGTCGTCCGCCGCCGCCACCCGGCCGCTCCGCCCGATCAGTCGGGCAAGGCCGGCCTCCGCGGCGGCGAGGTCGCTCCGGGCGGTGGCGAGGTTGAGCTGGGCCGTGCCCAGGTTGACCCGCGAGGTCAGCGTGTCCGCCCGGGTGGCAGTCCCGGCCTTGAGCTTGGCGCCGGCGGCCCGCAGCTGCTCCTCGGCTTCGCGCACGCTCGCCACGCGGACGTCCACCAGCTGCGCGCTGGACAGCGCGGAGAAGAACTGGTCGGTCGTGGTGAGCCGGACCTGATAGCGGGCGTCCACCAGCCCGGCGTCGGCCGCCTGCGAAGTGGCGGTGGCGGCGCGGAGGTTGGCCCGGCGGCGAAAGCCGGTGAAGAGATCCCAGTTGGCCGAGGCGGTGGCGCCGGCGCTCCCGGTCCAGTTGGCGCCCACCAGCTGATTGGTCGTCGGGTCCACTCGGGCCGCGGCCCCGCTGTACGATTCGCTGCCGCTGCCGGACAGACTGAAGGACGGGAGATAGGCGCCCTTCGCGCTGCGAACGTCGGCCCCGGTCGTGCGGACCTGGCCCTGGGCCTGCACCATGCTTGGCTGGACCTGCTCCGCCAGCCGCAGGGCCTCGGCGAGCGTGACGCTGGGGCGCTGCGCCCGGGCGGGCGGCGCGAGCAGAACGGCGGCGAGGCCCGCCACGGCCATCGGGCTACGGCGCCGCATGAGCGGCGGGGCGGGTGTGCGTATCCATCCGGCTGGGAGACCTGCGCATCGCCTACCTCGCGGGAAGCCCTGTTGCCCGCACGTTTGACGCGTCCCGGGGAAAGGCGATAGACTCCACCGCTTCCGTTTCCGCTCCCCCGAACCCCGAGCCACGCGCGCCATGCCACCGGTCCAGATCGCCGATCTTCGGCACCACGCAGGCGAGCGCGTCACGGTGCAAGGCTGGGTGATGACCACCCGGTCCAGCGGCAAGATCGCGTTTCTCGTGCTCCGGGACGGCTCGGGCTACCTCCAATGCGTGGTCTCGAAGAAAGAGGTCCCCGAAGCCGTCTGGCAAGGCTTTCAGATGCTCAGCCAGGAGACGAGCGTCGCAGCCGAGGGCACGGTGCGGGCGGAACCGCGGTCGCCGGGTGGGTACGAGCTGGGCGTCAGCGACCTCCGGATCCTCGGGCCCTCGGTGGATTTCCCCATCGGACCCAAGGACCACGGGACCCAGTTCCTGTTCGAGCACCGCCACCTCTGGCTTCGGAGCCGCAGACAGGTCGCCATCGCCAAGGTGCGGCACGAGGTGGAGCAGGGCATCCGCGACTTCTTCTACGATCGTGGGTTCACCCTGGTGGACACGCCCATTCTGACCGGCGCCATCGGCGAAGAGGCCGGGAACCTCTTCGCCACCGATTATTTCGATCTGGGCAAGGCGTACCTGGCGCAAACCGGCCAGCTCTACGTGGAGGCGGCGGCGGCGGCGCTGGGCAAGGTCTACTGCTTCGGGCCCACCTTCCGGGCGGAGAAATCGAAGACCCGCCGGCACCTCACCGAATTCTGGATGGTGGAGCCGGAGGTGGCCTTTGCCGACTCCGACCAGAACATGCGGCTGCAGGAAGAGTTCGTGTCGTACCTCGTAGCCCGCGCGCTCGATCGCCGGAAGGAAGAGCTCACGGAGCTGGAGCGCGACACCGCGTCGCTCGAGCGGGTCGTGCCGCCGTTTGCCCGGATCTCCTACACCGACGCGGTAACCAGGGTCAACAGCCTCGGCTCCGACCTGCAGTGGGGCGCCGACCTCGGCGGTGAGGACGAAACCCTCCTGGCCAAGGAATACGACCGGCCGGTCTTCGTCTACAACTACCCCAAGCAGGTCAAAGCGTTCTACATGAAGGAGAACCCGGACGATCCCCGGACCGTGTTGAACGACGACTGCCTGGCTCCCGAGGGCTACGGCGAGATCATCGGCGGCTCGCAGCGGGAGGATGACCACGACCGCCTGCTTGCCCGGATCCTGGGGCAGGGGCTCGACCCCAAAGCCTATCAGTGGTACCTCGACCTGCGGAAGTACGGGACGTTCGTCCATTCCGGCTTCGGGCTTGGTGTCGAGCGCACGGTCGCGTGGATTTGCGGGATCCCGCACATCCGCGAGGCGATCGCGTTTCCGCGCCAGATTCATCGCCTCTACCCGTAGCGATCGGTCTCTCCGTCGGCCTTCCTTCCGTTCCTCTGGGCTCGTATCCTTACAAGCAACCAACCCCAACAACAGGGCCGGAGTGGCCGACCTTCGCGACGGACTTGAAGCCGAGCTGCGGGGCCGCTACGTCATCGAGCGGGAGCTCGGGCGTGGAGGCATGGCGACGGTGTTCCTGGCCCGGGACCTCCGGCACGAGCGGCCGGTGGCGCTCAAGGTCCTCCATCCCGAGCTGGCGGCGACGCTCGGTCCTGAGCGCTTCCTCCGCGAGATCCGGCTCGCCGCCCGGCTCCAGCACCCGCACATCCTCACCGTGCTCGATTCGGGCGACGCGGCGGGTCAGCTCTGGTTCACGATGCCCTACGTCGAAGGCGAGACGCTCCGCGACCGCCTGCGCCGCGAGGGCCAGCTCCCGCTGGACGACGCGCTCCGGATCGCGCGCGAGACCGCCGACGCGCTCGACTACGCCCACCAGCGCGGCGTGGTGCATCGGGACATCAAGCCGGAGAATATCCTGCTCGCCGGGCGGCACGCGCTCGTGGCCGATTTCGGGATCGCCCGCGCGTTGGGCGTGGGCGACGCCTCGGGCGGTCCGGGTCCCACCCGGGAGCAGCGGCTCACCGAGACCGGCATGAGCGTGGGCACGCCGGCCTACATGAGCCCGGAACAGGCGAGCGGCGACCGCGAGGTCGACGCGCGGAGCGACATTTACTCGCTCGGCTGCGTCCTCTACGAAATGCTCGCGGGCGAGCCGCCGTTCACCGGACCCACCGCCCAGGCGATTCTCCTCCGCAAGTTCACCGAGAACCCGCGGCCGCTCCGCGCGGTGCGCGACACCGTGCCCGAGCCGATCGAGCAGGCGGTCGCGAAGGCGCTGGCCCGCTCGCCCGCCGACCGGTTCCCCTCCGCGGGCGAGTTCCGGCGGGTACTGGAGCCGGCGGTCCCGACGCCCGGCGTCGCCACGCCGCCCGCGACGCCGACGGTCGCTACGCCCACCAAGGCGCCGCCCCCGCGCTGGTCGCTGCGTTACCCGGTCACGCTGGCGCTGCTGGGCGGGTTCGCGATCGGACTCGGCGTGCTTTTCGCCTGGCGACGGGGGCACCAAGCCGATGCGGAGGCCGGGACGACGACTGCCGCGGGAACGAAACTCGTCGCCGTGCTGCCGTTCGAGAATCTCGGCGGGGCGGACGACGAGTATTTCAGCGACGGCATCACCGACGAGATCCGGGGCAAGCTGTCCGGGTTGCCGGGTCTTCAGGTCACGGCACGCAGCAGCTCGAGCGAATATAAGAAGACCCGGAAGCGGCCGCAGGACGTCGGCCGCGAGCTGGGGGTGGATTATCTCCTGACGGGCACCGTGCGCTGGGAGAAGGGGCAGGGTGGGGCAAGCCGGGTCCGGGTCAGTCCCGAGCTGATCCAGGTGTCGACCGGAGCCACCAAGTGGCAACAACCGTTCGACGCTGCGCTGACCGACGTCTTTCAGGTCCAGGCCGACATCGCGGGTCGGGTGGCGCAATCGCTGGACGTAGCCATGGGAGCAGGCGCGAAGGAGCGGCTGGCGGAGCGGCCGACACAGAACCTCGCGGCCTACGATGCGTTCCTCAAGGGCGAGGCGTCGTACGCTCAGGGCAATAACCCGGCAACGCTGCGCGAGGCCGTCGGGTACTTCGAGCAGGCCGTGGCGCTCGACTCGACGTTCGCCACCGCGTGGGCGGGGCTCTCCCAGGCCCAGTCGTTGCTGTATTCGAATGCATCCTCGCCGGCGCGCGCCGATCAATCGCGCTCGGCGGCGGAGCGGGCTATCGCGCTCACGCCGAACCGGCCGGAGGGGTACATCGCGCTGGGGGACTACTACCGTCGCGTGCCCAGCGATCCCCAGCGAGCAATCGAGCAGTACACCAAGGGCCTGCGACTCGCCCCGACGAACGGCGACGTGCTCCGCGGACTGGGACTCGCAGAGCAGAGCCTCGGCCGCTGGGAGCAGGCCGTGGAGCATCTGCGCCGGGGGCAAAGTGTAGACCCGCGATCCGGCGCGATTGCCAGCGTTCTGGGGCAGGCCCTCCTCTGGCTCCGGCGCTATCCGGAGGCGCTGCCGGCCTACGATCGTGCCATCGAGCTCCGGCCGCGCGACCTGCAGTCGTTCGAGGGAAAGGCCATGATTTATCTTGGCCAGGGCGACCTTGCGGGCGCCCGCAACGTGCTGGCCGGAGTGCCCAAGGATTTCGATCCGACGAGCTACGCGGCCTACATCGCCACGTTCTGGGATCTCTTCTGGGTGCTGGAACCGGAGCAACAGGCCTTGCTGCTTCGGCTCACGCCCCGGCCGTTCGACGACGACGTGGGCAACTGGGGGCTCGCGCTGGCCGCGACGCATTACGTCCACGGCGACATGACGCGGGCCCGGGCCTACGCCGACTCGGCGCGCGCGGCGCTCGAGCAGCAGCTCAAGCCCGCGCCCGAGGACGCCCAGCGCCACGTGCTGCTCGGCGTCGCCCTGGCCTACATGGGGCGCAAGGCCGACGCGATCCGAGAAGGCGAGCACGGCCTTGCCCTCCTGCCGGCATCCAAGGACGCCTTCAGCGGCGCCTACAACCAGCACCAGCTCGCCCGGATCTACATTCTGTTGGGCGAGCCGGACAAGGCGCTCGACCAGCTGGAGCCGCTGCTCAAGATTCCGTACTATCTCTCCTCGGGGTGGCTCAAGATCGATCCCACGTTTGCGCCGCTCCGGGGGAATCCGAGGTTTGAAAGGCTGGTGAAGAGTGAACAGTAAACAGTAAACAGGGGGCCCCTTCCAACGGCGCCTCCTGTTCACTGTTCCCGTCGTTTGACTTCCTCCCACAGCCCATCCAGCGCTTCCAGCCCGGCTTCGTGCAGGTCCATCCCCCGCTCGACGGCCAGTCGCTCCACGGCCTCGAACCGCCGCCGGAATTTCCGGTTCGCCCGGTCGAGCGCGGGGCCCGGCTGCACGCCCGCCTTCCGCGCCAGGTTCACCACCGCGAACAGCAGATCCCCGATCTCGTCGGTGAGTGCCTCCCGCGCATCCGGTCCGGGCGCCGGCGCGCCCAGCTCCTCTTCCACCTCGGCCAGCTCTTCCTTCACCTTCTCGATCGGCCCGCTCGCATCGGGCCAGTCGAATCCGACTGACGCCGCGCGCTCCTGCAGACGATAGGCCCGGAGCAGGTCCGGCAGCGTCGCGGGCAGCCGGCCGAGGACGCCGTCGTCCCGCTCGCGGCGCTTGAGCCGTTCCCACAGCTCCGGCGGGCCCAGGTCGAAGAGGTGGGGGTGGCGCCGCCTCATCTTCCGCTCCATCGTTCCCGCTACGGCGTCCGCGGTGAACTCGCCCCGCTCCTCCGCGAGCACCAGCTGCCAGGCCAGGTGCAGCAGGAAGTCGCCCAGCTCGTCGCGGATGCGCTCGGGATCATTCTCACTCAGCGCGTGGTCCAGCTCGAGCACCTCCTCGACCAGATAGGGTCGCAGGGTCTCCCGCGTTTGCGCCCGGTCCCAGGCACAGCGCACGCGGAGGTCGCGCACCATCGCGAGCGCGCGCCCAAGCGCAGACTTGTCTTGCATGTAGACCTCGTGACGGATTAGGATTTCCGGCCGTGACCACGACCTCACCCTGCGATTCGGCCCGGGCCTGGATTGATGTTGACCTCGGCGCGGTCGTGGCCAACGCAAAAACGGTGGCCGCGATTTCCGGCGGGCGCCTGCTTCCGATGGTCAAAGCTAACGGTTACGGCCTGGGTGCCGTCGCCGTCACGCGGGCGCTGGAAGCGCTCGCACCGTGGGGCTACGGCGTGGCGACCGTGGACGAGGGCGCGGAGTTGCGCCGCGCCGGCATCACCCGCCCGATCCTGCTCTGCACGCCGCTCCTGCCCGAATGGATCGATCGCTGCCTCGAATTCGACCTGCGCCCCTCCGTGGGCGATCTCACCGCGCTCGAGAGCTGGACCGCCCGCACCCAACATCCGTTTCACATCGAGATCGACACCGGCATGGCCCGCTCCGGATTCCGGTACGACGACCCGGCGCTCCGCGATGCGATCGGGCAACGGCTGGCGGCGGCAGCGGGCTGGGAGGGTGGGTTTACCCACTTCCACTCCCCCGAGAGTGACTGGGCCGCGACCGAGCTCCAGTGGGCCCGGCTCCAGGAGGTGCTGTCCGCGCTCCCGCGCCGGCCGGCTTTGGTCCACGCCGCCAACAGCGCGGCCGCCCTGAGCGGGACGCGCTACAGCGCCGATCTCGTGCGGCCGGGCATCTTCCTCTACGGTGGTGGGGTGGGCGGGCCGACGCCGGTTCCCGTCGCCGCGTTCCGGGCGCGTGTGGTGGGGGTTCGCCGGCTGCGCGAGGGTGACACGGTGAGCTATGGCGCGACGTGGAAGGCCGCCGCTCCTGCGCGGATCGCGACGATCGCGGCCGGCTACGCCGATGGGTTTCCCCGCGCCGCCGGGCGGACCCGGGCCATCGAGGTGAGCGGGCGGGTCGTGCCGGTGGTGGGACGGGTGGCGATGGACATGGTGATGGTCGACATCGACGACGACCATCGGGTCGCGCTCGGCGACGCCGCGACCATCTGGGGCGGGGCGGTCTCCCTCGATCAGCAGGCCGAGTGGGCCGGAACGATCGCGTACGAGCTGCTGACCGCGCTGGCGCCCCGCGTTGCCCGCTGTTACCGCACGTGACGCGCCGCGCCGCGATCATCGTCATCGACGGTCTCGGCATCGGCTCGGCACCGGACGCCGACCGTTACGGCGATGCGGGCAGCGACACCCTGGGCAACGTAGCCCGGGCTGTGGGGGGCCTCGACCTGCCCAACCTCGAGCGACTGGGACTCGGTCTTTGCGGGGATCTCGTCGGTGTGCGGCGGGCCGACCCGCCCGAGGCCGCCCACGGTGTCGCGCAGCCGCTGAGCCCGGGCAAGGACAGCACGACCGGACACTGGGAGCTGTGCGGGCTCGTGCTGGATCAGCCGTTTCCCACGTATCCCGCTGGGTTCCCCGACGGCATCATCGAGGAGTTTGCGCGCCGCACCGGTCGGGGCGTGCTGGGCAACAAGGCGGCCTCCGGCACCGCGATCCTCGACGAGCTGGGCGAGGCGCATTGCCGCACCGGACAGTGGATCGTCTACACCTCGGCGGACAGCGTCTTCCAGGTGGCCGCGCACGAGGAGACGGTGCCCCCGGACGAGCTGTACCGGGCGTGCGCGGTCGCGCGGGAGCTGCTCCAGCCACCGCACGGGGTCGCCCGGGTGATCGCGCGCCCGTTCACGGGACGCCCCGGCAACTGGAGCCGGACCGTGGGACGGAGGGACCTGAGCCTCCCTCCGCCGGGGACTACGCTGCTCGACCGGCTCTCGGAGGCCCACGTGCCCCGGGTTGGTGTGGGGAAGGTGGACGACCTCTTCGCCGGCCGGCACATCAGCAGCATCCACGCCCCCGCCAACAGCGATGCCTACGCCCTGATCGAAGGCGCACTGCTGTCGATGCGCCGTGGCTTCCTGCTGGCGAACATCATCGAGTTCGACCAGACCTGGGGCCACCGCAACGACGTGGGCGGCTTCCATCGAGGGCTGGTGGACCTGGACCGGGCGCTGCCGCGACTGCTCGCCCCGATGCGAGAGGACGACCTCGTTATCTTTACCGCCGATCACGGCAACGACCCGACCACGGCATCCACGGATCACTCCCGGGAAGTCGTGCCGCTCCTGGCCGTCGGACCCCGCGTGCGGCCGGTCTCTGTCGGCCGCCGAGGCTCGTTCGCCGACGTGGGACAGACCGTCGCCGAGTTCCTCGGTGTGGGATCGCTCCCCTCCGGCGTCTCGTTTCTCAACGAGGTATGGTGTGACTGATTCGCTCGAGGCGGCCGCCCGTGCCGCCCAGGCACGGGCGTACGCCCCCTATTCGCGTTATCGCGTCGGCGCCGCGCTGGAGGCCGCCGACGGGACGATCTTCGCCGGCTGCAACGTCGAGAACGCGTCCTACGGACTCGCACTCTGCGCCGAGCGGGCGGCGGTGGCGGCCGCGGTGGCCGGCGGCGCCCGGACGTTCCGCCGGGTCGTGGTCGTCTCCGACTCGGATCCGCCGGCACCCCCCTGCGGCGCCTGCCGCCAGGTGTTCGCCGAGTTCGGCGACTTCGAGGTGACGGCGGTCGGGCCGGCGCGCACGCTGCACTGGAGGGTCGCGGAGCTCCTCCCCGCCGCCTTCTCCCGGACCCAGCTGGCATGAGCCGGCCCGCGCGCCTCACGGCGGCGATGCTGGCGCTGACCGCCGGCCTGACCGCCTGCTCCGAGCAGCTCACGCAGCCGGGCCAGTGTCCCGAGCTCTGTCCCGGCGGCACGCCGCAGGGCCAGGAGACGATCCTCACGGCACTCACGAACAGCGACAGCACGTTCACCGGCTACACCGAGCGGGCGAGCGGCTCTCTGATGCTGATCGGCAGCGGGATCCCGACGCTGGCGGACACGAGCTACGGCGTGCTCAAGTTCACCGCCCGGTCCGACTCGATCCTGTTTCGCGACACGCTGCGCACCTACGTGATCGACTCGGTCAAGATCACGCTGCTGGAGGTGGCGCACGATACCGCCGCGCGCAACGTCCAGCTCCAGCTGTACCGCCTCCCGTCGAGCCTCGATACCACTGCGCTCAGCTATGCCGGTATCAGCCCCTTCTTCACACCGGCCAATTTCATCGCCCAGGTCCAGCTGCCGGACACGACCGAGGCGGATACGGTGCATTTTCTGCTGAAGGGCGCCAACCTGACGAACGTGACGCTCCAACCGTCCGACGGCGGCATCCTCGCCATCGGCGTGGCGATCACCGGCAACATCCCGACCGGCGCGCGGGTGGGGAACCGGCTGAGCATCCTGCCCCCCGACTTCCTCACCTACGTGACGCCGAACAGCACGCCTACGCAGGTACAGAACATCGATGTCGCCGCGCAGTTCGCCGATTACGTGAGCCGGCAGACGCCGGTCCTGAACCCCACCCTCCTCACCGTCGGCGGCGTTCCCTCCTCCCGGGCCCTGATACGCTTCCCCTGGCCGGCGAAGCTCCGCGACTCGGTCACGATCGTGCGGGCGACGCTCGAGCTGATTCCGACCCAGCCGACTGCGGGGTTGCCCCACGACCCCGGGACGCTGAACGTGAGCGGGCTCGCGGCCGATTTCGGGGCCAAATCGCCGGTCGAGCCCCTGTCCCTGGGGACCCTCACGCTCCAGGCCAACGTCGTGGACACGGTGCGCGTAGAGATCGCGACGGTCGTGCAGTTCTGGCAGACGGGGCTGCTCCGACCGCCCGCGGTGTTCCTCTCGATCTCGCCCGAGGTGGAGACGTTCACCCGGGCGGTGTTCGGCTCCTCCCGCTCCGGCTCGCCGCCGCGGATCCGGCTCAATTATCTGCCCCGCTTCCCGTTCTCGAGTCCCTGAGTGCGCCCACTCGTCTTTCTGGCCCTACTCGCCGGCATCCCGGCCGCCGTCGCCGCGCAGTCCTCGCAGTTCGGCGTGCGCGGGCTCGGCCTGCCCGGCCGGGAGCAGTCGGCGCGCGCCATGGGGAACGCCGGGGCATTCTCCTTCTTCGATCCCGGGTCGAGCGTCAGTCCGGCTTCGATCGCCTACCTCGGCTCCCTCACCGCGACGTTCACGGTGCTGGGCGACTACCGCTCCTCCACCGATCCGGCGGGCAGCAGCTCGATCCGGGATCCGCGGTTTCCCCAGTTCGCGGTCGGCGGTCCGATTCCCCACAAATCGATCTGGGTGGGCCTGAGCTACTCCAACTACACTACCCGCGACTACAGTCTGGTCTTCCCCGCGACCGTGATTCTGCGGGGTCTGCCGGTGGCGGTGAACGACACGATCCAGTCCAAGGGCAGCATCAACGACCTGCAGCTCGCCGTTGCCTTCCGCCCCACGAACCGGATCGCGATCGGGCTCGGCGGGCACATCTTCACCGGCATCAACCGGCTCGCCGTGCATCGGGTCTTCAGCGACTCCGCCTACCTGCCGAGCCGGCAGAGCTCCGAGCTGTCGTTCGCCGGTGTCGGCGTGTCCCTGGGTGTGCTGGGCCAGTTGACCCGCTCACTCACGCTCGGCTTGCTGGCCCGGACCGACGGCCACGTGAGCGTGCAGGAGGATTCCCTCCCCACCGAGCAGCGCGTGGACCTTCCCCTCACGCTCGGCGCCGCCCTGCGCTGGCGGCCGAGCGGGAAGCTGCAGTTCGCGGGGCAGGTGCTCAAGCACAACTGGTCCAGCGCCAACGCCGACATCATCGCCAACGGCGGCGTGGGGGCGGTGAACACGGTGGAGGCCGCGGCCGGCCTCGAGTTCACGCCCAACCCGCGCCGGCCGGAGCGTCATCCGCTCCGGCTCGGCTTCCGCTACGCCCAGCTTCCGTTCCCGCTCGCCGTGGGTTCGAACGCCAAGGAGTACGGCGCGACCGTGGGCACCGGGTACTCCTTCGCGGCCGATCGGGCCGCGCTCGATCTCTCGGTGGAACGGGTCTGGCGGAACCAGGACGCGCAGTACTACGAGCGGGCCTGGCTCGTGTCGGTGGGAATTACCGTCAAGCCTTGAGCGATCCTGCATCTGCCGCTCGGCCCCCCGGTCCGTCTATCTTCTCCCCTATGCCCAGGCGCCTCTACATCGAGACCTACGGCTGCCAGATGAACGTGGCCGATTCCGAGCTCATGTTCGGGATCCTCGACCGTGCCGGGTACCTGCGCACTGAGGAGCCGGGTGAGGCGGACGTCCTGCTGATCAACACCTGCGCCGTGCGGGACAATGCGGAGCAGCGGGTCGTGGGCCGGGTGGGTGAGCTGCAGCGCTACCGCCGCGCCGGCGGCGTGCTGGGCGTGGTCGGGTGCATGGCCCAGCGGCTCGGGCCGCGGCTCCTGGACGACCGGGCTCACGTCGATCTGGTCGTCGGCCCCGACGCCTACCGGAATCTCCCCGACCTGCTGGCTCTGGCCGCCGGGGGCCAGCGCGTGAGCGACACCGACTTTCGGGCGTGGGAGCACTACGAAGACGTGCCCGCGGTGCGCGAGCCCGGTCCCACCGCGTTCGTGACGGTGCAGCGTGGCTGCGATTACAAGTGCACCTTCTGCGTCGTTCCGTACACGCGCGGTTCCGAGCGGAGCCGTAAGCTGGAGGATGTCGTGCGCGAGGTGGAAGAGGTGGCGTGCCAGGGTGTCAGCCAGATCACGCTGCTCGGTCAGACAGTCAACAGCTACACCGACGGCGCGCACGATTTCGCCGAGCTGCTGCGGGCAGTGGGCGCGGTGGACGGCATCCGGCGCCTCCGCTTCACCAGTCCCTATCCCACGGACTTCACGGATCGGGTGGTCGAGGCCATGGCCACCACCCCGGCGGTGTGCGAGCATGTCCATCTGCCGGTCCAGAGCGGCTCGAACGGCGTCCTCAAGCGGATGCTCCGGCGCTACACTCGGGAGCGGTACCTCGAGATCCTGGCCGGTCTCCGCGCCGCCGTCCCCGGCATCACCTTCTCCACTGACATCATCGTCGGCTTTCCGGGCGAGACCGAATCCGACTTCGCCGATACGCTCAGCCTGGCGGCCGAGGCGGACTTCGACGATGCCTACACGTTCCGCTACTCGGTGCGCGAGGCCACGCCGGCGGCTCGACTCAAGGCTCACGTGCCGGACGCGGTCGCGGCAGAGCGCCTGGCCCGTCTGGTCGAGGCGGTGCGCGCCAATGCGCGGCGGAAGAACCTCGCCCGGGTGGGCGAGACGCACGAGACTCTGGTGGAGCGGCCGGCCAAGCGCGGCGGGCTGATGCTCGGGCGCACGCGCGGCAACCTGCTCGTGCTGCTGGACCTGCCTCCGTCGTCCATCGGTGAATACCACCCGGTGCAGCTCAGCGGCACCACTGGTTCCACCTTCACTGGCCGCGTTCGCGCCCGGGAGCTTGTCGTCCTATGATCCGGAACCTCGCGGAAGACCACGTGCTTCAGGCGTACGACAGCCTTCGCCATCACTTCCCCGGCTTCTGCGGCTGCGAAGTCTGCCGGGCAGACGTCCTCGTGTTCACCTTGAACCGGGTGGCTCCGCGGTACGTCGCCACCCTGGCGGGCTCGGTGCTCACCGAAGTGAGCCTCGAGACCGAGCAGAGCCGGGCGCCGATCGACGTGGCCATGATGGAGGGATTCCGGAAGGTGTCACTCGCGCCGGGGTGCGCCACCCGGGGCACGCCCAGGCGGGTGTGAGCGCGCGGCCACCCATCCTGCTCATCGCAATGTTCGGGGCCGGTCTCGCGACCGGCCTCGCGCATTTTCGGGCCCCCTTGGGCGTGGTTGCGGTTATGGCTGTGGCGGCCGGGGCGGCGCTCGTCGGCACCGGGCTGGCGGGCCGGGCGCTCGGGCCGCTGTTCGCGGCGGCAACGCTGCTCGGCAGCCTGCACGGCACGGTTGCGCGGGCGCGCGACCGCTTGAGCTGTGCGGCTCGGCTGGCGGATGGCCCGGTCCGGCTCGCTGTACGGCTTACCGAGCCCGTGTTCGACGAGGGAGGCCGAGTACAACTCCTTCCACTCGGGGCCGGCTGCGTGGGCGAGGTCCCGGCACGGTGGCCCGCTCGCCGGCCGGCGGACGCTGGGGCCGAAGCCGACGTCGAGGCACGCTGGATCGCGCGGCCTGCCTGGACCGGCCGGGCCCAGGGGACGCTGGTCGTGGGCCACGCCCGGGTGCGGCGGACCGATGCGGGGCCCGGTGAGCGGCTCCGCACGGCGGTGGCGCGGGGCATCCACCGGCTCTATGGGGCGCGGAGCCCCATGGTCGAGGCGCTGATCGTGGGCCGGCGCGCCGACCTCGACCCGGCCCTGCGCGACGCCTTCGCGTATTCCGGCCTCGTTCACCTGCTGTCCATCTCGGGCTTCCACGTCGGGCTGATCGTGGCCTGGGTGGTGCTCGCCGGCCGGCTGCTCCGGTTCCCGCCCGTGCGCTCTCTCGTCGTCGCGGCGCTGGTCGCCGCGGGGTACGTCGCGCTTCTGGGGTGGCCGCCGCCGGCCACGCGCGCGGCCGCGCTGGCCGGCGCGATCGCCTGGTGCCGCGCCCGGCAACGGAACGTCCAGGCCGATCCGCTCCTCGCCTGCACCTGCCTCGCGGTGCTGCTCGTGGACCCATGGGCGCTTGTCGACCTGGGCGCGTGGCTCTCGGCGGCCGCGCTGTGGGGGGCGACGACTTGCACCCGCTGGACCGACCGGGCGCTTGGGCCCGGCCTCTGGTGGCGCTGCCTCGGCTCATCCATCGGCGCTACGCTCGCCACGGCACCGCTCACGGCCGCGGCCCTCGGGACGGTTGCGCTGGTCGGAATCGGGCTCAACTTCGCCGCGATTCCCATCGCCGCGCTGGCGGTGCCCGGGGTCTTCGCGAGTCTGCTCGTGCTCCCGGTGTGGCCCGGCTTGGCGGGCGCGTTCGCGGCGGGGGCGGGTCTCGCGCTCCACGCGCTCGAGCTCCTCGCCGTCGCCGGCGCCGCGGTTCCCGGTGGGCACATCGTGGCCGACGCCACACCGGCGGCGGCCGTGCCCTGGCTCGCGGCACTCGCGGTGCTGCTCTGGGGCATGCGCGGGCGGACCACGCTCGCTGAAGGCGCGCGACGCTGGGCCTGGGCCGGTGTCGTGGTGCTGTGGCTCCCGCTGGCCGCCGGGCTGGGATCGTCGCCTGACGGCTCCGGCGGGCTGACGTTAGATTTTCTCAACGTGGGACAGGGGGACGGCGCCGTCCTCCGTACGCCCCACGGTCGCTTCGTGGTCATCGACGCGGGACCCAGGACGGAGCAGGGGGATGCGGGGCGGCGGGTCGTCGTTCCCTTCCTTGCGAAACGGGGCGCACCGACGGTGTCGGCCTTGATCGTTTCCCACGCCCACGCCGATCACGTCGGCGGCGCGACCGCCGTGCTCGATCGGTTTCGCACCGGCCTCGTCATCGAGCCGGGCCGTCCGTTCGCGGATCCCGCCTACTACCGCTTTCTCGACGAAGTGGCCGCCGACGGGGTGCCGTGGCATCCGGGCCATCCGGGGGAGCGGTTCGTTCTGGATGGCGTCTCCTTCACGCTGCTCCACCCGGACGCCGGCTGGCCCGGACTGGGTGAGGATCTCAACGAGGATTCGCTGGTGCTGCTGGTGGAGTACGGCGGGTTCCGCGCGCTCTTCCCCGGCGATGCCGGCTTTCCGGCCGAGGCGTGGCTACGGGGGCGGGTTGGCAAAGTGGCGTTGCTCAAGGTGGGACACCATGGGAGCCGCGGCGCCACCGGTGATGACTGGCTGGACGAGCTGGCGCCCAAGGCGGCTGTGATCTCGGTCGGGCGCAACAACTATGGCCACCCGGCCGCGGCGACCCTCGCCCGGCTGATCGCGCACGGCACCGATCTGCGGCGCACCGACCGGGACGGTGAGATCCAGGTGACGACGGACGGCACGACGATGACGGTTCGAAGCGAGAGGAAAACGGTGACGTATCAACTGCGGGAACGGTGAACAGTCAACGGTGAACGGGGGCTCCGTGCTGCATAACTCGTCCGTAACGACGATCGAGACCTTCATTCTCGAGCAGGAGAGCAAGTACCCGGAGGCCACGGGTGAGCTCTCCAACCTGCTCTACGACATCGCCCTCGCCACCAAGATCATCGCCGCGGCCATCCGGCGCGCCGGCCTCGTCAACATCCTGGGAGGCGTGGGCGCGCGCAACGTCCAGGGGGAGGAGCAGCAGAAGCTGGACCTGTTCGCCAACGAGACCATCAAGAACTGCCTGAAGCACACCGGCCGGGTCTGCGTGATGGGCTCCGAGGAAGACGCGGACATCATCCCCATCCCTCCCGAGTATCCCGCCGGCAAGTACGCCGTGCTCTTCGACCCGCTGGACGGCTCCTCCAACATCGACGTCAATGCCGCGGTCGGCACGATCTTCAGTATCTACCGCCGGGTGAGCCTCGAGGGGCGAGGGACCGCGCGCGACGTGCTGCAGCCGGGCTGCCGTCAGGTTGCTGCGGGATATGTGATGTACGGCTCGAGCACGATGCTCGTGTACACCACCGGGCAGGGGGCGCACGGGTTCACACTCGACCCCACCATCGGCGAGTTTCTCCTGTCCCACGAGCGTATCATCACGCCCCGGGTCGGCCCCTACTACAGCGTCAACGAGTCCAATTTCGGACGCTGGGACAGGGGCATTCAGGCCGCCGTCCGCGCCCTCAAGG
This sequence comes from Gemmatimonadota bacterium, assembly GCA_041498715.1. Classification (GTDB taxonomy): domain Bacteria; phylum Gemmatimonadota; class Gemmatimonadetes; order Gemmatimonadales; family GWC2-71-9; genus DASQPE01. Next base: position 17,802 of record JBGQIW010000029.1, read on the forward strand.
GCGACCTGCCCGACGTCGTGCAGCCCAAGAACTCCCGCTACGCCGGGTCGCTGGTGGCGGACTTCCACCGCAACCTGATCGCGGGGGGGATTTTCCTGTACCCCGGCGACACCAAGAATCCCCGGGGCAAGCTGCGGCTCCTCTACGAGGCCAGCCCGATGGCGTTCATCGCCGAGCAGGCGCAGGGATCCGCCACCGACGGGCTGAATCGGATTCTCGACATCATGCCCGAAGGGCTGCACCAGCGCACGCCGCTCATCATCGGCTCGCGGGAGGACGTCGGCTTCGTGGCCGACACGGTCCGCCGCGCCGCCGGCCGCGTCTCGGCACCCGTCTCGACTCCGGCGCTGTGACGACGGTCTACGGCCCCGGCGACTGGACCGGGGACCCGGACCGCGACCTCGGGCCGCCTGGCAGTTTTCCCTTCACCCGCGGCGTCCATCCCGGCATGTACACCAGCCGGCTCTGGACCATGCGCCAGTACGCCGGGTTCGGGACTGCCGAGGAGACCAACGAGCGGTTCCACCGATTGCTGGCCGCCGGCCAGACCGGGCTCTCGGTGGCCTTCGACCTCCCCACCCAGATGGGCTACGACTCGGACCATCCCCACGCGCAGGGGGAGGTGGGGCGCGTGGGAGTGGCCATCGACACGGTCGACGATCTCGCCGTCCTGTTCCGCGGTATCCCGCTCGATCGGGTATCGACCTCGATGACGATCAACGCCACGGCAGCGATCCTGCTCGCGATGTACGTCGTCGTCGGGGAAGAGCAGGGAGTCCCACGCACGAAGCTCATCGGCACCGTTCAGAACGACGTCCTCAAGGAGTACATCGCCCGGGGGACCTACATCTATCCCGCGGCACCCTCGCTCCGCCTCGTGGCCGACATCTTCGGCTTCGTGGCGCGGGAGGGGATGAGCTTCAACCCGATCTCCATCAGCGGCTACCACATGCGAGAGGCGGGTGCCACCGCCGCCCAGGAGGTGGCCTTCACTCTCGCCAACGCGCTCGAATACGTGTCGGTGGCCGTCGCCGCGGGGCTCGACGTGAACGCTTTCGGGCCGCGCCTCTCGTTCTTCTTCGCCAGCCACAACAACCTGCTCGAGGAGGCCGCGAAGTTCCGGGCGGCGCGGCGGCTCTGGGCCCGCCTGGTGCGCGAGCGGTTCGGCGCTGATGATGCCACGGCCCGCCTGCGCTTCCACACCCAGACCGGCGGCGTCACGCTCCAGGCCCAGCAGCCGATGAACAACATCGTGCGAGTGGCCTATCAGGCGCTGGCGGCGGTGCTGGGCGGGACCCAGTCGCTCCACACCAACGGCTACGACGAGGCCCTGGCGCTCCCGACCGAGGGCTCCGCGACGCTGGCGCTCCGCACCCAGCAAGTCCTGGGTTACGAGACCGGGCTCGCGGACGTGGTCGATCCACTGGGCGGGAGCTGGTACGTCGAGGCGCTTACCGACCGGATCGAGCGGGAGGCCCGCACCCTGGTGGAAGAGGTGGATGGGCTCGGTGGCGCCGCGCAGGCGATCGAGCGCGGCTTCTTTCAGGAGGCGATAGCCCGGAGCGCCTACGCCCAGCAGCGGGCGCAGGAGTCGGGAGAGTCGGTCGTCGTCGGGGTGAACCGGTTCGCCGACGAGTCGGCTCCGCCGGTGATCGAGGTTCCCGACTTCCCGGAGCTCGAGGGGCGGCAGCGGGCGCGGCTGGCGGATGCTCGGGCGCGGCGTAATCCCGCGAGTGCCACCGCCGTGCTCGCGGCCGTGGGGCGGGCCGCGGCCGGCGCCGAGGCGCTGATGCCGCTGCTCGTCGAGGCAGTCCGCGCGCGCGCGACGCTGGGCGAAATCAGCGACACACTGCGAGCCGCCTGGGGTACGTACCGGCCGCCCGGCTAGCGGTGGCCGCTGGGCTGGTCCTATCTTGCGGCGTCCCTGCTCCCCACAGATGACCTTCGCCGAAGACGAGTCGCTCCAGGGTCCATGAGCCAGCCGAACGACTCGGGCTCCGAGCCACCGACACCGGAACCCGCCGGCCTCGGCCGGCGGGTCAAGCAGATCGTCTTCGGCAAGCCGCGGGACCTGGCCGACACCGGGCTCTTCCACCGGCTCTCCCTGATCCCGTTCCTCGCCTGGGTCGGACTCGGCGCCGACGGGCTCTCCTCGTCGTCGTACGGCCCCGAGGAAGCCTACCGCGCGCTCGGCGAGCATACCTTTTTGGCGCTCGGTCTCGCCGCCCTCATGGTGACGACCGTGCTGCTCATCTCCGCCGCCTACAGCCGGATCATCGAGCAGTTTCCGAGCGGCGGCGGCGGGTACGTCGTCGCCACCAAGCTGCTGGGCCCCCGCGCGGGGGTGATCTCCGGCTGCGCCCTCCTGGTGGACTACGCGCTCACGATCACAACGTCCATTGCAGCGGCCGGCGACGCGCTGTTCAGTCTCGCACCCTACGCGTGGCAGCCGGCCAAGCTGCCGGTCGAGGTCCTGCTGCTCGTCGGGCTCACCGCGCTCAACATCCGCGGCGTGCGGGAGTCGGTGCTTACCCTGCTGCCGGTGTTCATCCTGTTTCTGATCACCCATCTGATCGTGATTCTGGGCGGCATCTTCGCTCGCTTGCCCCAGCTCAGCGGGACGGTGGAACACGTCGGCTCGGGCTACCAGCATGCGGTTGCCAGTCTGGGGCTCGGCGGGATGCTGCTTCTCTTCCTCCGGGCGTACTCGCTGGGCGGCGGGACGTACACCGGGATCGAGGCGGTCTCCAACGGCCTGCCGATCATGCGCGAGCCCCGCGTGCGCACGGCCCGGCGGACGATGCTGTACATGGCGTCGTCGCTCGCGTTCACCGCCTCCGGCCTGCTGCTCTGCTACCTCCTGTGGCGCGTCGTCCCGGTGGAAGGCAAGACGCTGAACGCCGTCCTGGTGGAGCGACTGGCCGACAGCTATCCCGGCGCGTCGGTCTTCGTCGCGCTTACGCTCTTCTCCGAGGGGACCCTTCTCGTCGTGGCGGCGCAGGCTGGTTTCCTCGACGGCCCCCGCGTGCTGGCCAACATGGCCATCGATTCCTGGGTGCCGCACCGTTTCGCCGCCCTCTCCGACCGGCTCACCACCGGCAACGGCATCCTGCTCATGGGGGCGTCGTCGCTCGCGGCGCTGCTGTATACCCGGGGCGCTGTGAGCCGCCTGGTCGTGATGTACAGCATCAACGTGTTTCTCACGTTCTCGCTGTCGATGTTCGGCATGCTTCGGTTCTGGCTGTCCGCGCGGGACGCGGCCGCAGCTCAGCGACTGCGCCGGGTCGTGCTGTTCGGCAGCGCCTTCCTCCTCTGCGCCACCATTCTCGTCATCACCGTGTTCGAGAAGTTCCGCGAGGGCGGGTGGGTGACGCTGGTCGTCACGGCGCTGGTGGTGGCCGTCTGTTTCTGGGTGCGGGGACACTACGTCAAGGCCGCGACCAGCGTGGTGCGCCTCTACCAGGACTTGCACGACCTGCCGGAAACCCCGAAGCCTGGAATCCCGGCGGAGCCGGATCGGAACCAGCCGGTCGCGGCAGTGCTGGTGGGCTCCTACGGCGGCGTGGGGATTCACACCGTCCTGAACATCTTCCGCGCGTTCCCCGGCTACTTCCGCGGGCTCGTCTTTCTGTCGGTCGGCGTCGTGGACTCCGGTGAGTTCAAGGGGGAGCACGCCGTCGAGGAGCTCAAGCAGAAAACCGAGGAGATGCTCGGGCGCTACGTCCGGCTGGCCCAGGGGATGGGCATTCCCGCCGTGGCCCGGTACGCGGTCGGCACCGACGCCGTCGAGGAGGCGGAGAAGCTCTGCCTCGAGGTGGCGCGAGAGTTTCCGCGGATCACTTTCTTCGCCGGCAAGATGATCTTCCAGCGCGAGCGATGGTACGACCGGCTGCTGCACAACGAGACGGCGCTCGCGATCCAGAAGCGGCTCCAGTGGGCGGGGAAAACCGTTGTGACCCTCCCGGTCAGGGTGCGCGAGCCCTAGCCGACTCGGGCCGCGGCCATCGAGCCGCCAGCGGGCGCCCTTCTCCGGCACCGCTTGCCCTGCTAACTTTATCCGCTGATTTCACTTAGGCCGCCACAGGACCCATGCCGACGTATGAGTACGAGTGCCCCTCGGGGCACCTATTCGAGAAATTCCAGAGGATGACCGACAAGCCGCGGGCCAAGTGTCCGGTCTGCGGCAAGCGTGGCACGCGCAAGATCTCGGGCGGCTCGGGGCTGGTTTTCAAGGGCAGCGGGTTCTACATCACCGACTACGGGAAGGACGGCAAGGGGCCGAAGAAGGCTCCGGAGGGCGAGGGCCCGGCACCGAAGGCCGACGCGAAGACGGACACAAAGCCGGACGCCAAGCCGGACGCCAAGCCCAAGGCGGACCCACCGGTCTCCAAGAAGGCCACCGAGTGAGCGACAGCGTCCGGGCGGAGCTCGCCCGGGTCGCGGAGCGGCTGGGACACCCGGGCGTCGCATTCGTGCTCGAGCGCCCGCGCGACGCCGGCCACGGCGATCTCGCCACCAACCTCGCCATGGTCCTGGCCAGACTCGAGAAAACCAACCCCCGCAAGATGGCGGAGCGGGTGATCGCCGAGCTGCGGCTTCCGACATCCGTGGTCTCGCGGGTCGAGATTGCCGGCCCCGGGTTCATCAACTTCTGGCTCGCCCAGGATCAGCTCTCCCTGGTCGTCCACCAGATCCTCGAGCGCGGCGCGGCGTACGGGCGGAGCGAGTTCGGCGTCGGCCTCAAGGTCAACGTCGAATTCGTGTCGGCCAATCCGACCGGACCGCTCCACGTAGGCCACGGCCGGGGCGCCGCCTACGGCGACGCGATCGCCTCGCTGCTCCAGTGGACCGGCCATTCGGTCACTCGGGAGTTCTATATCAACGACGCGGGCGTGCAGGTCGACAAGCTCGCGTTGTCGCTCTGGGCCCGGGTCCAGCACGCGCTCGGCCGGGAGGCGGAGATTCCCGACGGCGGGTACCACGGTCTCTACCTCGCCGAGGCCGCGGAGCAGGTGCTGCGGGAGCGGGGACTGGACTTCGCCGATCTTCCGGCCGAGGAGGGCATCCGCCAGTGTCGGGCGCTCGCGCTCCGGATGCAGCGGGAGGAGCAGAACCGGGACCTGGCCGACTTCGGGGTGCGCTTTGACCTGTTCACCTCGGAGCAGTCGCTCTACCAGCGCGGCCTGGTGGACGAGGCCCTGGTGCTCCTCGAGGAGCGCGGCCTGACCTACGAGCAGGGCGGGGCGCTCTGGCTCCGGACGACGCAGTTCGGCGACGACAAGGATCGCGTGCTGCGGAAGAGCGACGGCTCGCTCACCTATCTCGTCCCCGACATCGCCTACCACATGGACAAGCGGAGCCGGGGGTTCGACCGGGCCATCGACGTCTGGGGCGCGGATCACCACGGCTACGTCCCGCGGATGCGCTCGGTGCTCGCCGCCCTGGGCCTGCCGCCCGATTTTTTCGACGTCGCCATCATCCAGCTGGTCAAGGTCGTCCGAGCCGGCGAGGAAGTGAAGATGTCGAAGCGGTCGGGCGAATTCGTCACCCTGCGGGATCTCGTGGACGAGGTGGGCGTGGATGCGGCCCGGTACTTCTTCCTGATGCGGCCCGGCGATTCGCAGCTCATCTTCGACATCGAGCTGGCCAAACGGCAGACGGACGAGAATCCCGTGTTCTATGTCCAGATGGCGCATGCCCGCCTGAGCGGCATCTTCCGCACGGCCGCACGCGCCCCCGAAAGTGCGACCGGGGCGCTCGACCTCGCCGCACTGCCCGCGCCCGAGGACCAGGAGCTGCTCAAGAAGCTCGGCCTCTTCCCCGAGGTGGTGGATCGCGCCGCGCGCGAGCGGGAGCCCCATCGCGTCACCAACTATCTCCAGCAGCTGGCCACGGCGGTGCACGGTTGGTACCACCACACTCGTGCCGTGGGCGCGCCAGAGGGGGCGGCCACCGAGCAAGCCAGGTTGCTCCTCGCCCGCGCCGCCCGGACCGTGCTCGCGAACGGACTGGCACTGCTCGGCATCACCGCCCCCGACCGGATGTGATCGGATGAGCCTGCTCGTCGTAGGCAGTGTCGCGCTGGACTCGGTGTTCACGCCCTTCGGGGCCACGGCGGACGTTCTGGGCGGCTCGGCCGTCTATTTCAGCGTCGCGGGCTCGCTGTTGCACCCCGTGAAGGTCGTCGGCGTGGTCGGCAACGACTATCCGGTCGAGCAGCTCGAGGCGCTCGCGGCCCGGGGGATCGACTGGTCCGGCGTCGAGCGGGCCGAGGGGGAAAGCTTCCGCTGGAAGGGGAAGTACTCCTACGACCTCCAGAGCCGAGAGACGCTGGAGACCCGGCTGGGCGTGTTCGCGGACTTCCATCCGAAGTTGCCGGCGGCGTTCCGCTCGACCGAATACCTGTTCCTCGGGAACATCGATCCCGAGCTGCAGCTCGGCGTCCTGGAGCAGATCACCCGCCCGCGGTTCGTGGTCTGCGACACGATGAACTACTGGATCCAGAGCAAGAAGGACGCGCTCATGGCGTTGCTCGAGCGGGTGGATCTCCTGATGGTGAACGACAGCGAGGCCCGCGAGCTCTCGGGCGACTGGAACATCCACCGCGCCGGCCGCTGGATCCTCGCCCACGGGCCCAAGCGCCTTGTCGTGAAGCAGGGCGAGTTCGGTGCCCTGCTGATAGAGCCGGGTCGCACCTTCTACGCGCCGGCGTTCCCGCTGGAAGAGGTGTTCGATCCCACCGGCGCCGGCGACGCGTTCGCGGGCGGCTTCATGGGATACCTCGCCCGGACCGGCGAACTCACGGACCACGGCCTGCGCTCGGCGATGGTCTACGGCGCGGCCATGGGGTCGTATGCCGTCTCCCACTTTGGGATCCGCGGATTCGAGGGGGTGACGCTGATCGACCTGCAGCGCCGGGTCCGCACCTTCCGCGACCTCACCCACGTCGCGCTGGCCGAGCTGATTACGTGAGCGAGGAACGAAGCGGCAGGCAATACGCGGCGGCGGGCGTGGATCTCGCCGGGGCGGAGACGGCCAAGGAGCGCATCGGCCGGCTCGTGGCCGGCACGCGGACCGCGCTGTCGCTGGGCGACATCGGTGCGTTCGGCGGCATGGTCCGCGTGCCGGCCGGGATGCGCGAGCCGATTCTGGTGCTGAGCACCGACGGCGTCGGTACCAAGGTGCTCGTTGCCCTCCAGGCGGGGCGGCTCGACACCGTGGGCGAGGACCTCGTCAACCACAGCGTCAACGACATTCTGGTGCACGCGGCGCACCCGATCGCGTTCATGGATTACGTGGCCGGGGCCGGCCTGTCAGTGGAGCGGATCGGGGCGATCGTCGAGGGCATCGCCCGTGGCTGCCGCGCCCACGGCATGGCGCTCGCCGGGGGAGAGACCGCCCAGATGCCCGGGCTCTACCGCGAGGGCACGTTCGATCTCGCCGGGACGATCGTCGGCATCGTGGAGAAGGCCGAGGCGCTGCACGGCGACCGGATCGTGCCCGGCGACGTCCTCCTGGCCTACGCGTCGACCGGCCTGCACACCAACGGCTATTCCCTCGCGCGCCGGATCGTGTTCGAGCAGATGCGGCTCGGGCTCGACGACCGGTTGGGCGACACCGGCCAGGGCGTCGCCGAGGCACTCCTTGTGATTCACCGGAGCTACCTGCGGAGCGTGGATCCGGTGCTCGCTCGAGTGCATGGCCTGGCGCATATTACCGGTGGTGGCATCGGTGGGAATCTGGTCCGGATATTGCCCGCTGGCGTCGAGGCGACGGTCGATCCCAATTCGTGGACCTGGCCGCCGCTTTTTCGTGTCCTGCAGCAGGGGGGCGGGGTCAGCGTCGAGGAGATGCGGGACGTCTTCAACCTCGGCGTGGGTCTGGTCGCCGTGCTGCCCCCGGAGGCGGTGGCGGTGGCGCAGACTGCGGCTGCGGCGGACGGGGTGGCCACCTGGATCATGGGTGACGTCCGCCGGGGCTCGCGCGCCGTGCGGTTCGCCCAGTAGCCCCGGAGCTCCGCATGCGCGTCGCCCGCTTGGCCCTGGTTGTCTCGCTACTGGGGGCCGCCGGCCCCCTGGCCGCGCAGAATTCCCAGTGTCAGCCCTATACCGGCCAGACCCAGGCCCTCAACACCTGCAACGCCGTGGTGGACGGCACCCAGGCCTTTCACCCGGTGCTGGGCCTCCTGACCAGCGGCGGCGCCCCGATCCTCGGCGCTGCGAGCCCGCTGGGTGGATTCGGGCACGTCTACGTCTCCGCTCGCGTGAACGCGACCCGGGTGGTCCTCCCCGACCTGGCCTACAACGGCAGCACCACGACGGTCGGCTCGGGTGAGAAGCTCTTCTTCCCCTCTCCCCTGGTTGAGGTGGCCTTGGGTGTGTTTCGCGGCCTGCCGAGCGGACTCTTCGCGCTCGATGTGCTCGGCTCCGCCCAGCTCCTGCCGACGACCCAGATCGCCAACTTCAGCGTCGTGGCCGGCGCCCGGCACATTGGCAGCGTGGCCCTCGGTCTCGGCTTCGGCGCCCGCGTCGGGATTCTCCGGGAAACGGCCCTGACCCCGGGCGTGGCCGTGAGCGTGATGCACCGCAACATCCCGCAGGTGCGCTACGGCGATCTCGGCAACGGCGCCAACCTGTCCTACGCCACCGACCTCGATGCCACCAACGTCAGGCTCACGGCGGGGAAGCGGTTCGCCGTGCTGAATCTGGCCGGCGGCCTCGGATGGGATCGCTATACCGGCAGCGCCACTGCGCAGTTCCGCAACCCGACCACCGGCATTCCGGAGGCGGCAATCGACATGGCGCCTAGCCATTCCCGGACCATGGGCTTCGCGGACGTAGGGCTCGATTTCCGCCACTTCAAGCTCACCACTGAGGCGGGCTACCAACTGGGCAAGGACCCGCACCTCGTCACCACGTTCACCGACTTCGATCCGGCGGCCGGTCGGTTCTTCGCGGCGGCGGGGATCACCCTGGGGCTCTAGCGACGTGAACGAGCGGGACGGGATGCAACGCGCGCTCGACCTCGC